>JAMPXV010000285.1 GCA_023700985.1 Lysobacter sp. | reverse complement strand
GGGAGACCGCCGTGAAGATGCCCTGGGGCGTGCTGATCCTCTTCGGGGGCGGATTGAGCCTCGCCGCGGCGGTGGAGGCGAACGGCGTGTCGGCGTTCATCGGCCAGTCGGCGCGAGGACTCGCCGTGCTGCCGCCCTTCGCGCTCCTCCTCGCGGTGGTGGCGCTGACGGTGTTCCTGTCGGAGGTCACCTCGAACACGGCGCAGGTCGCGACCATGACGCCGGTCCTCGCGGCCATGGCGCCGGCCCTCGGACTCGACCCGCGGATGCTCGTGATCGTGTGCGCGATCGCCGCCAGCAGCGCCTACATGATGCCGGTGGGCACGCCGCCCAACGCCATCGTGTTCGGCACCGGGCTCATCCGCATGCCGCAGATGGTGCGGGCGGGGTTCGTGCTGAACATCGCGGGCATCCTCGTCATCGCCGCCCTCGGGTGGTGGCTCATCCCGCATATCGTCGCCGGGCGAATCTGAGCGCACGGCCTGCGCGCGTGGGACGAAAGGTCCACTCGCGGCGCACCGCCCCTTGCGGAGGGTCAAGGGCGAGGGGTATCGGGCGCGGAGAATGCCGTGAATATCTGATCGTCCTGCCACGCGGCGGAGAAAGAGAACCCCACCATGGAACTGACCCTGCAACTCGTCATCATCCTCGTCTGCCTGTTCTACGGCGCTCGCAAGGGCGGCGTGGCGCTTGGCCTGCTCGGCGGCATCGGCATGGTCCTGATGGTCTACGCGTTCAAGCTGCCGCCGGGCAAGCCGCCGGTGGACGTGATGCTCACCATCATCGCGGTGGTGGCCGCTTCGGCAACGCTCCAGGCCTCGGGCGGCCTCGACGTGATGCTGCAGCAGGCCGAGAAGCTCCTGCGCCGCAACCCGAAGTACGTGTCGATCATCGCGCCCTTCACGACCTGCACCCTCACGATCCTCTGCGGCACCGGGCACGTGGTCTACACGATGCTGCCGATCATCTACGACGTCGCGATCAAGAACGACATCCGGCCCGAGCGGCCGATGGCGGCCTCTTCGATCGCGGCCCAGATGGGCATCATCGCGAGCCCGGTCTCCGTCGCGGTCGTCTCCCTGGTCGCCTTCCTCGCGAAGGTGCCGGGCGGCGAGAGGTTCGACTTCGTGACGCTCCTGTCCGTAACGGTTCCCTCGACCCTGCTGGGCGTCCTCGCGATCGGCATCTTCAGCTGGTTCCGCGGCAAGGACCTCGACAAGGATCCCGAGTTCCAGGCGCGCATCGCCGACCCGGAGATGAGGAAGTACGTCTACGGCGAGTCGAAGTCGCTCCTGGGCGTGAAGCTCACCGGGTCGCAGTGGACGGCCATGTGGATCTTCCTGGGCGCGATCGCGGTGGTGGCCTTCCTCGGCGCGGTGACCTCGCTGCGCCCGCTGGTGGGCGGCAAGCCCATGTCGATGGTGCTGACGATCCAGATGTTCATGCTGCTGGCCGGCGCCCTCATCATCATCTTCACCAAGACCAACCCGAACGACATCGGCAAGAACGAGGTGTTCCGGGCCGGCATGATCGCCGTGGTGGCCGTGTTCGGGGTGGCCTGGATGGCCGACACCGTGTTCGAGGCCAACCTGCCGGCGGTGAAGGCGGCGCTCTCCGACATGGTGAAGACGCAGCCCTGGACCTACGCCATCGCGCTCCTCGTGGTCTCCAAGCTCGTGAACTCGCAGGCGGCGGCCATCGCGGCGATGGTGCCGGTGGGCCTGGCGATCGGCGTGCCGCCCGGCTACGTGGTGGCGTACGCGGCCGCGTGCTATGGCTACTACATCCTGCCGACCTATCCCAGCGACCTCGCGGCGATCCAGTTCGACCGCTCGGGCACGACGCGCATCGGCAAGTACGTGATCAACCACAGCTTCATCCTTCCCGGCCTGATCGGGGTGACCACTTCGTGCATCTTCGGCTACCTGATCGCGGCGGGACGGGGCATGTTGTGAGGGTCCTCGCGGGCTCCTGATCCCGTCCGCGGTTCGCGGGACGGCGGCCGGTGGAACCGGGCGGCTTCGGCCGCCCGGTTCGCGTTCGGGGGCGCCCGTTTGAGGCTTCGCAAATGGTGCATTGCCGCATGAGTGGTGGTATGCTGCAAATAAGAATGACTCTCAAGTACGCGGACATGACCCAACGCACGCCGCTTTCCCACCTGGCCCCTGGGCAGCAGGGAATCATCACCTCGGTCGAAGGCACCGAAGGCCTTCGGCAGCGCCTGGCGGCCCTCGGGTTCCGGGCCGGGCGGGCGGTGGTCGTGTTGCGCCGCGCAAGCCTTCGCGGCCCGCTGCACGTACGCCTGGGGACGACCGACGTCGCGCTCCGCCCGGCCGAGGCGGGCGGCGTGTCGCTGCGCGCCGTGGGGCCCTTCGCGGCGCAGGGCGCCTAGGCAGCGCCCCGCCGGGCACGCGCCGGGACCTCCCATGAAACGCGTGGCGCTGATCGGCATGCCCAACACGGGCAAGTCGACGCTCTTCAACCGCCTCACCGGCTCGCACGCGCGCGTGGGCAACTGGCCCGGCATCACCGTGGACCTCGCCACCGCCCGCGTCCTGGTCGGCGCGCACATGGCCGAGCTGGTCGACCTGCCCGGCCTCTACGACCTGCACGGCTTCTCCGACGACGAGCTGGTCGTGCGCCACTTCCTCGAGGCGGCGCGCGTCGACGTCGTCGTCGTGGTGCTCAACTCCTCCCAGGTGGACCGGCAGCTGGCGCTCGCCCTGCAGGTGAAGGCACTGGGCCTGCCCACGCTCGTCGTCCTCAACATGGCCGACGAGGCGAAGCGCTTCGGCATCGAGATCGACACCGCCCGCCTGGCGAGCGGCCTCGGGCTGCCTGTGGCTTCGCTGTCGGCGCGCTACGGCACGGGCGTGCCCGAGGCGCTCGCGCGCCTGGCCCACCTGCTGGACGAGGCCGGGCCCCCGCGCGAGGCGCTGGTGCGGGCGGCGCTCGCGGAGGACCACCGGCGCGAGGAGCAGATCGAGGCGCTGGTGAAGTCCTCGGTCGTGGTGCCCGAGCGCCTCTCGGAGCACGCTTCCGACCGCATCGACCGCGTCGTGCTGCACCCGTGGCTGGGGCTGCCGCTCTTCTTCCTCGCGATGCTTGCGGTCTTCCAGGCCGTGTTCTGGGTGGGCGCTCCGCTGCAGGACGGCGTGGAGGCCGCGTTCGACTTCGCCCGCAAGGGCGCGCTCGAGCCCCTCGTCGCGGGGCTCCCGGCGATGCTGCGCGGGCTCCTCGTGGACGGCATCTGGGCAGGGCTCGCCACGGTGGCCGCGTTCGTGCCGCTCATCGTGGTGTTCTTCTTCTTCCTCGCGGCGGTCGAGGACAGTGGCTACCTTTCGCGCGCGGCGTTCCTCACCGACGCCTTCATGGCGCGCCTGGGGCTGGACGGACGCGCCTTCGTGATGAT
>JAMPXV010000068.1 GCA_023700985.1 Lysobacter sp. | reverse complement strand
TTCGCCAAGGTCGTGGTGAGGAAGCCGGACGCCTCCCGGGGGGAAAGCACGGAACTCTACCTGCTGGCCCGTGGCCTGAAGTGAATGAGGGTTTGGAAGCGAAATCGGGGACCGAAGCGGAAAAAGGGGTCAGATCCCTTTATTGGGACGGTTCCGTAGACCCGGTCTATTCCGTAAATGACGAGGTCCGTGTACCAGTTCCTGAATAGACCGGGTCTACGGAACCGTCCCGATAAAGGGATCTGACCCCTTTTTCCGCTTCGGTCCCCGATTTCGCTTCCAAACCCTCATTCACTTCAGGCCACGGGCCAGCAGGTAGAGTTCCGTGCTTTCCCCCCGGGAGGCGTCCGGCTTCCTCACCACGACCTTGGCGAAACCGGCCCGGAGCGACCGCAGGAACTCGTCGTAACCGTCCCCCTGGAAGACTTTGACCAGGAAGGCGCCGGCGGGTTTCAGCCGGGCGAGCGCGAAATCCCGCGCCAGCTCGGCCAACGCCATGGAACGGGCCTGGTCGGTGATGGCGATGCCGGAGATGTTGGGTGCCATGTCCGAGAGGACGACGTCGGCCTTGGCCCCGGCGAGCGCCGCCTCCACTGCCCCGAGGCCGGCCGGCGTCGAGAAGTCCCCCCGGATGAACACGGCGCCCGGCACGGGCTCCATGTCCAGCAGGTCGATCGCGACCACCCGGCCCTTCGGCCCGCCCCGCTTCACCGCCACCTGCGCCCAGCCGCCCGGGGCGGCGCCCAGGTCCACGACGACGGCCCCCGGCGCGAGGAACCGGTCGCGGTCGTCGATCTCGATCAGCTTGTAGGCGGCGCGCGAGCGGTACCCCTCCTTGCGCGAGCGCTGGACGTAGGGGTCGTTCACGTGGCGCTGCAGCCACTGCCTGCTCGATGCCGAGCGCTTCATCGGATGCCTGTCCAGAATCGCGTCATAATCCCGGAATGCCTGCCCTGACTGCCGCCCGCCGCAGCGAACTGCGCGCCCGGGCCCATGCCCTCTCCCCCGTCGTCATGATCGGCGACAAGGGGCTTACCGACTCCGTCTTCGCCGAGGTCGAACGGGCGCTGGCCGCCCACGAGCTCATCAAGGTGAAGGCCGCCACCGACGACCGCGAGGCGCGGGTCGCGTGGATGGCCGGGCTCTGCGAGCGCCTCGGGGCCCAGCCGGTGCAGTCCATCGGCAAGATCCTCGTGATCTGGCGGGAGAACCCGGAAAAGGCGAAGGCGCCTGCCGCGAAGCCCGCCCCGAAGCCCGCCCCGAAGAAGAAGAAGGCGGGGGCCTCAAGCCGTCAGAAGAAGAAGCACCGCACGGCCGAGGAACTCATTCGTATCGAACGTCTACGATCTCGAACTCCTTCACCCCGCCCGGAGTCCGAACTTCCACGACGTCGCCCGCGAACTTCCCGATGAGCGCCTTGGCGATCGGGGAGGAGTAGGAGATCTTCCCCGCCTTGATGTCCGCCTCGTCCTCGCCGACGATCTGGTAGGTCATCTTCTCCTCCGCGCCGGCCGCGTCGACCAGCTCGACGGTGGTGCCGAACACCACGCGGCCGTCGTCCTCCAGCAGCGCGGGATCGATCACCTGGGCGTTGGCGAGCTTCGCCTCCAGCTCCAGGATGCGCCCCTCGATGAAGCCCTGCTTCTCGCGCGCCGCGTCGTACTCCGCGTTCTCGGAGATGTCGCCGTGCGCCCTCGCCTCGGCGATGGCCGTGATGACCGCGGGGCGGTCCACCGTCTTCAGGCGGTGCAGTTCCACCTTCAGCAGGTCGACGCCGATGCGGGTGATCGGGAATTTGCCCATGCCGGATTGTGCCTCAGGGAAGCGTTGCGTGCAGGCCCTGCAGGTCGTAGGGCCGCAGTTCCTCGATGTGCTGCATGCCGACGCAGGCCGCGCGCGCGCCGGAGACGGTCGTGTAATAGGTGACCCGCCCCTGCAGCGCGGAGTTGCGGATCGACCACGAGTCGCGCACCGAGCGGCGGTCCTCCTCGACGGTGTTGATGATGAGGCTCACCTCCTTGTTGCGGATCATGTCCACGACGTTGGGGCGACCTTCCATCACCTTGTTGACGCGCTGCACCGTGAGGCCCGCGGCCTCCAGCGCCACCGCCGTGCCCTTGGTGGCCACGAGCGTGAAGCCCAGGCCCGCGAGCGTGCGCGCCACCTCCACCAGCCTGGGCTTGTCCTCGTCGCGCACGGAAAGGAACGCCTTGCCCGACTTCGGCAGGCGCACGCCCGCGGCGAGCTGGCTCTTCACGAACGCCTCGGCGAAGGTGTGGCCCACGCCCATCACCTCGCCGGTGGACTTCATCTCGGGCCCCAGGATCGTGTCCACGCCCGGGAACTTGATGAACGGGAAGACGGCCTCCTTCACGGAGTAGTACGGCGGCACGACCTCGCTGGTCACGCCCTGGGAGGCGAGCGACTGCCCGGCCATGCAGCGCGCGGCCACCTTGGCGAGCGGCGTGCGGATCGCCTTGGAGACGTAGGGCACCGTGCGCGAGGCGCGCGGGTTCACCTCCAGCACGAAGACCTTGTCGTCCTGGATCGCGAACTGCACGTTCATGAGCCCGACCACGTTCAGCCCCTTCGCCATCGCCACCGTCTGGCGGCGCAGCTCGTCCTGGAGCTCCGCGGACAGGCTGAAGGGCGGCAGCGAGCACGCGGAGTCGCCGGAGTGCACGCCCGCCTGCTCGATGTGCTCCATGATGCCGCCGATGAGCACGTGGGTGCCGTCGCTCACCGCGTCCACGTCCACCTCGATCGCGTCGTTCAGGAAGCGGTCGATGAGCACGGGGGAATCGTTGGAGACCTTCACGGCCTCCTTCATGTAGCGCACCAGGTCGGATTCGGCGTGCACGATCTCCATGGCGCGCCCGCCGAGCACGTAGGAGGGGCGCACCACCACGGGGTAGCCGATCTCCTTGGCCGCATCCAGCGCCGCCTCGGGCGTGCGCGCCGTGCGGTTGGGCGGCTGCAGCAGCTTCAGTTCGTGCAGCATCTGCTGGAAGCGCTCGCGGTCCTCGGCCTTGTCGATGGAATCCGGCGTGGTGCCGATGATGGGAACGCCGGCCGCCTCGAGGTCGCGCGCGAGCTTGAGCGGGGTCTGCCCGCCGAACTGCACGATCACGCCCTCGGGCTTCTCCTTGTCCACGATCTCCAGCACGTCCTCGAGCGTGAGCGGCTCGAAGTACAGGCGGTCGGAGGTGTCGTAGTCGGTCGAGACGGTCTCGGGGTTGCAGTTGACCATGATCGTCTCGTAGCCGTCCTCGCGGAGCGCCAGCGCGGCGTGGACGCAGCAGTAGTCGAACTCGATCCCCTGCCCGATCCGGTTCGGCCCGCCGCCGAGCACCATGATCTTCCGGCGGTCCGTCGGCTCCGACTCGTCCTCCTCGTCGTAGGTGGAGTACATGTACGCCGTCTTCGTCTCGAACTCGGCCGCGCAGGTGTCGACGCGCTTGTAGACGGGGCGGATGCCGAACGCGTGGCGGCGCGCGCGCACCTGGTGCTCGCTCGTCTTCCACAGGTGGGCGAGGCGCCGGTCGGAGAACCCCTTGCGCTTGAGGGCGCGCAGTTCCTCGGCCGGGAAGTCGGCGAAGGGGCGCTTCTCGATGGCGAGTTCGGTGTCGACCAGGTCCTTGATCTGCGCGAGGAACCACGGGTCGATCTTCGTGAAGTGGTGGATCTCCTCGAGCGACATGCCGATGCCGAACGCGTCCGCCACGTACCAGAGGCGCTCGGCGCGCGGGTAGGCGAGCTCGTCCTCGATCTTCTCCATGTCCACCGACTTCAGGTTGAAGCCGTCGACGCCGACCTCCAGCCCCCGCAGGGCCTTCTGCAGGGACTCCTGGAAGTTGCGCCCGATGGCCATCACCTCGCCCACGCTCTTCATCTGCGTGGTGAGGCGGTCGTCGGCCTGCGGGAACTTCTCGAAGGCGAAGCGCGGCACCTTCGTCACCACGTAGTCGATCGTGGGCTCGAAGGAGGCGGGCGTGGCCCCCCCCGTGATCTCGTTGGCCAGCTCGTCGAGCGTGTAGCCGACGGAGAGCTTGGCCGCGATCTTGGCGATGGGGAAGCCGGTCGCCTTGGAGGCGAGCGCCGAGGAGCGCGACACGCGCGGGTTCATCTCGATGATGACCATGCGCCCGTCCTCCGGGCTGATGGCGAACTGCACGTTGGAGCCGCCGGTCTCCACCCCGATCTCGCGCAGGCACGCGATCGAGGCGTCGCGCATGATCTGGTATTCCTTGTCCGTGAGCGTCTGCGCCGGGGCGACCGTGATGGAGTCGCCCGTGTGCACGCCCATGGGGTCGAGGTTCTCGATGGAGCAGATGATGATGCAGTTGTCCGCCTTGTCGCGGACCACCTCCATCTCGAACTCCTTCCAGCCGAGCACCGACTCCTCGATGAGGAGCTCCTTGGTGGGCGAGGCTTCCAGGCCCCGCTCGCAGATGGCGACGAACTCGTCCATGTTGTAGGCGATGCCGCCGCCGGCGCCGCCCAGCGTGAAGGAGGGCCGGATGATCGTGGGGAAGCCCACGCTCGCCTGCACCTGGACCGCCTCCTCGAGGGAGTGGGCCAGCGCCGAGCGCGCGCTCGCGAGGCCGATCGAGGCCATCGCGTTCTTGAACTTCTCGCGGTCCTCGGCCTTGTCGATCGCCTCCTTCTTGGCGCCGATCATCTCGACCCCGTACTTGTCGAGCACGCCGTTCTTCGCGAGGTCGAGCGCGCAGTTGAGCGCCGTCTGCCCGCCCATCGTGGGCAGCAGCGCGTCGGGGCGCTCCTTCTCGATGATCTTCTCGACCATCCGCCAGGTGATGGGCTCGATGTAGGTGACGTCGGCCATCTCCGGGTCGGTCATGATGGTCGCCGGGTTCGAGTTCACCAGGATCACCCGGTAGCCCTCGTCGCGCAGCGCCTTGCAGGCCTGCGCGCCGGAGTAGTCGAACTCGCACGCCTGGCCGATGACGATCGGGCCGGCGCCGATGATCAGGATGCTCTTGATGTCAGTGCGCTTGGGCATCTAGGCTCTTGAACGGTGGTGGCTGCGATTGGCGCGAGTCTTTGGGAACGCCGATGAACGCCGATAAATGCACGCCGATGAACGCCGATAACCCCAAAAGGTCGTTATGTCGTAGTTGGATTTCGACGCGTCCGGTGACTCATCGAGAGGACTACACGCGCTTACGCCTTTATCTGCGTTCATCGGCGTGCATTTATCGGCGTTCATCGGCGTTCCCAGGGACTTTCCCATCCGTCAGCCCCT
The DNA here is from genome assembly GCA_023700985.1 of Lysobacter sp. Taxonomy (GTDB): domain Bacteria; phylum Pseudomonadota; class Gammaproteobacteria; order Burkholderiales; family Usitatibacteraceae; genus FEB-7. The sequence continues at coordinate 11,236 of JAMPXV010000068.1, read as the reverse complement.
GCCCTTCGCCATCATCGAGATGAACTTGTCGAAGAGGTAGGACATCTCCCGCGGGCCGGGCGAGGCCTCGGGGTGGCCCTGGAAGCTGAAGGCCGGGGCGTCGGTGCGCTCGATGCCCTGCAGCGACCCGTCGAAGAGCGACTTGTGCGTGACGCGCACGTTCGCCGGGAGCGTGGCCTCGTCCACCGCGAAGCCGTGGTTCTGGCTGGTGATGAAGACGCGCTTCGTGTCGAGGTCCTGCACGGGGTGGTTGGCGCCGTGGTGGCCGAACTTCATCTTCACGGTCTTCGCGCCGCTCGCGAGCCCCAGCAACTGGTGGCCGAGGCAGATGCCGAAGGTGGGCGTGCCGGAGGCCACGATCTCGCGGATGGCGGCGATCGCGTAGTCGCAGGGCTCCGGGTCGCCGGGGCCGTTGGAGAGGAAGACGCCGTCGGGCTTGAAGCCGAGGGCCTCGGAGGCCTTCGCCTGCGCAGGGAGCACGGTCACGTGGCAGCCGCGCTCGGCGAGGTGGCGCAGGATGTTGTGCTTGACCCCGTAGTCGTAGGCCACGACGTGGAAGCGCGGCGCCGCGCCCGGCCCGTAGCCGGTCCCGAGCGACCAGAGCGAGCCGTTCCACTCGTAGCGCGCCTTGCAGGTGACCACCCGGGCGAGGTCCTGGCCGGCCATGGAAGGCGCGGCGCGCGCGGCCTCGAGTGCCGCCTTCTCGTCCGCCTCGCCCGTGACGATGCAGCCGTTCTGGGCGCCGTTGGTGCGCAGGATCCGCGTGAGCCGCCGAGTGTCGATGTCGGCGATGGCCACCACGCCGTGGCGAACGAGGAACTGCGGCAGCGTCTCCGTCATGCGCCAGTTCGATTCCAGCAGCGGAAGGTCGCGGATCACGAGGCCCGCGGCGAAGACGCCGCGCGACTCGAAGTCCTCGGGGTTGCAGCCGGTGTTGCCGATGTGCGGGTAGGTGAGCGTCACCACCTGGCCGGCGTAGGACGGGTCGGTGAGGATCTCCTGGTAGCCCGTCATCGCGGTGTTGAACACCACCTCGCCGACCGTGCGGCCGGGAGCGCCGGCGGCGGTGCCGCGAAAGACGGACCCGTCGGCAAGAACCAGGAGGGCGGGGGTCTTCTGCGGCAAGGACGGCTCCGAAAACGGGGGGTTACGACGGGCGCAAAAAAACGGGAGGAGCTTTGTCGTATACCGCAGGCTCATCCCGCTTTCATTGGTCGGAAATGATAGCAGATCGGCGGCCCGCCCTCAATTCAGGACCCGGTCTTGTGCATGAGGTACTTGGTGATTCCGTCCGGGTAGCCGGTGATCCGGGCCAGGACCCCGTACCCGTGCTTCCGGTAGAAGTCAGGGGCCTGAAAACTCAGTGTCGTGAGGTAGAACACCGTGCAACCCCTCGCCCGGGCGTGTTCCTCGAACTCCTGCAGAACGCGCGATCCCACGCGCCGGTCCCGGAACTCCGGCGCGACCCACAGCTGGAGCAATTCACAGCACTTTCCCCATGTCCTTCCCACCGCGCCAGCGACGACCCGGCCGGACGAATCGGTGGCGAAGGCGGCCAACGGGGCGACTTCCGAGAGGGGGGCTGCGGCGACGTTGAACTGCTCGAGGCCGGCGTCGACCCGTTGCAGGTCGCCTTCGGCCGGCTTGTCGGTCGTGTTGAAGCGGAGCTCGTCGGTAGTCATTCGGGGCCAGGCAATGAAGTTCCTGCCGGCCGACATGTTAATCCGCCCCGGGGAGAGCCGGCCTGTCCGGCAATCATCCCGATGGACGGACCTCCACCCCGGCCGGGTCATCGATCCCCGCTCGCAGGTGGATAATCTCTCGAAACCATGCAGATCCTCCACGCCCTCGCCGGCATCGCCGCCCTCCTCGCCCTGGCCTGGGCATTTTCCGAGAACCGGCGCGACGTTCGCTGGCGGGTCGTCGGCTCGGGGCTCGCCCTCACCGTGGCCCTCGCGGGGCTGCTCCTGGCGGTGCCCTGGCTAAAGGGGGCGGTCTTCTCCCTGAACGACGGGCTGGTCGCGCTGGAACGCGCCACCCAGGCCGGGACCACCTTCGTGTTCGGCTACCTCGCCGGGGGGCCGGCACCCTACACGGAGACCAACCCCCCTGCCGCCTTCGTCCTCGCCTTCCGGGCGCTTCCGCTCGTGCTCGTGGTGAGCGCCCTGTCGGCGCTGCTCTTCCACTGGCGCGTGCTGCCCGAGGTGGTGAAGGCCTTCGCGTGGGTGCTCAACAAGACCATGGGGCTGGGCGGGGCCGTCGGCGTCTCCTCCGCCGTGAACGTCTTCGTGGGGATGGTGGAGGCGCCGCTGGTGGTGAAGCCCTACCTCGCCCGGCTCTCCCGGTCCGAGCTCTTCATGGTGATGGTGTGCGGCATGGCGACCATCGCCGGCACGGTGATGGCGCTCTACGGGGCGATCCTCGCGCCCCTGGTGCCGGACGCCATGGGCCACATCATCGTCGCCTCGTTCGTGGCCACGCCCGCGGCCATCGTGGTGTCGGCCCTCATGGTGCCGGGCGGGATGTCGAACGAGGCGGCGATCGAGATCCCGCGCCAGGACGCGAGCGCCATGGACGCGGTCACGCGCGGCACCGTGGAGGGCGCGCAGCTCCTGGTCCAGATCGTGGCGCTCCTCATCGTGCTGATCGCGCTGGTGCACCTGGCGAACGCGGCGCTCTCGCTCCTGCCCGGCCCCGGCGGCGAGCCCCTCACCCTGCAGCGCGTGCTGGGGTGGCTCTTCGCCCCGCTCGCGTGGACCGCCGGCCTGCCGTGGGCGGAGGCGCAGGCCGGGGGCGCGCTCCTCGGCACGAAGACCATCCTGAACGAGTTCGTGGCCTACCTGGACCTCGCGAAGCTGCCGGCCGAAACGATGAGCGCGCGCTCGCGACTCCTGATGACTTACGCGCTTTGCGGCTTCGCCAACTTCGGAAGCCTGGGCATCCTGATCGGCGGGATGGGGGCGATGGTTCCGGAGCGGCGCGGGGAGATCGTGGCCCTGGGGATGAAGTCGATCGTCGCAGGCACGCTCGCCACTTGCCTCACTGCGGCGGTCGTCGGGCTGTTCGTGTAGGGATGCGGTTGGGAGTGACGCGGGCGCAAACCGTCAGCCGCGAAGCCCCAGCACGTCGTCCATGTCATAGAGCCCCGGCGCGCGGCCGTGCAGCCACTTCGCGGCGCGGATGGCGCCCTGCGCGTAGGTCGCGCGGCTGGCGGAGCGGTGCGTGATCTCGATGCGCTCGCCCGTTCCGAGGAAGTAAACCGTGTGGTCGCCGATCACGTCCCCGCCGCGCGCGACGGAGAAGCCCAGGGTGCCGGCCTTGCGCTCGCCGGTGACGCCGTGGCGGGCGAAGACGCCATCCTGCCCGAGGGTGGTGCCGCGCGCGGCGGCGGCCACCTCGCCCAGCTTGAGCGCCGTGCCCGAGGGCGCGTCGACCTTGAGCTTGTGGTGCAGCTCGAAGACCTCCACGTCGTAGGCGGGCCCGAGGGCGCGGGAGGCCATGTCGACGAGCTTCAGCATCACCAGCACGCCGATGGCGAAGTTGGGCGCGAACACGACCGGGATCGCGCGCGCCGCCTCGCGGATCGCCTCGGCCTGGGCGGGCTCGAATCCCGTGGTGCCGATGACGATGGGCTTGCCGGCCGCGCGGCAGGCGGCGAGATGCACGAGCGTCCCGGCGGGGCGCGTGAAGTCGACGAGGACGTCGGCGGCGGCAACCGCCCCGGCAGGGTCGGTTGCGACCGTCACGCCCTTCGCGCCGGCGGCGAGCTCGCCCGCGTCGCGCCCGGCGAAGGGGGAGCCGGCGATGTCCAGCGCCGCGGCGATCGTGGTGCCGGGGTCGGCGGCGCCGGACTCGAGCAGCGCGCGGCCCATGCGGCCGCTCGCGCCCGCGATGGCGAGCCGCACCGCGCTCATCGCTTCGGCGCCGCGCCCGCGGCGGAGAGCGTCGGGCCGCCCTCGACGCGCACGACCTTCTCGTTCTCGAAGTAGACGGCGAACTTGTTCTGCTCCACCAGCTTGCCGCGCTGCTCCTGCCGGAAGTAGTAGTCCCAGCGGTTGGCGTGGAAGACGTCGGTGAGGAGCGGAGTGCCCAGGAGCGCGCGCACCTCCGTCCTGGTCATCCCCGTCTTCAGCCTCGCGAACGTCTCGGGCGCGACGATGTTGCCCTGCTGGACGTCGATGCGATGGACGATGGATCCGCAGCCCGAAAGGGCGAGCGACAGGAAGAGCGTGGCGAGAAGGCGCATGGCGGGGGGTGTCTGGAAGTGCCGGCCATTATAGCGCGTGAGGGTGGTCGGGCCCGCTCGCCCCGGAAGGCCGCGAAGGCGGTTATGATTCCGGAGACCACCCGAACACCATCCCGCCATGAGCGACCCCAAGGAATTGCGCAGTACCGGCCTGAAGGTCACGGCTCCGCGTCTTCGCATCCTGGACCTCTTCCAGAACAGCCCGGATCGCCACCTCACGGCGGAGGATGTCTACCGGCGCCTGCTCGACGAGCACGCCGACATCGGGCTCGCCACGGTCTACCGCGTGCTCACGCAGTTCGAGCAGGCGGGGCTGCTGGTGCGCCACCACTTCGAGGGCGGCAAGGCGGTCTACGAGCTGAACGAGGGCAAGCACCACGACCACCTCGTGTGCCTGCAGTGCGGCAAGGTCGAGGAGTTCTACGACCCGGAGATCGAGAAGCGCCAGGCGAAGATCGCCCGCGACCGCGGCTTCGCGATCCACGACCACTCCCTCTACCTCTACGCCGACTGCCTCAAGGCAGACTGCCCCGACCGGCCGAAGAACGGATGACCGCCGCGCTTCGCCTCCTCGCCGCGGCGGCGTTCGCCGCGCTCGTGTCCCTGGCCTCGCCCGCGGCGCACGCGCAGTTCGCCCCGTCGCCCTCGGCCGCGGAGATCCCGGTGGCCGAGCTGCCTCCTGAGGCCCGCAAGACGCTCGCCCTCATCAAGAAGCGCGGGCCCTTCCCGTACGCCAAGGACGGCGCGGTGTTCGGCAACCGCGAGGGGCATCTTCCGAAGCAGAAACGCGGCTACTATCGCGAGTACACGGTGAAGACGCCCGGCGAGCGCACCCGCGGCGCGCGGCGCATCGTCGCCGGCCGGGGCGGCGAGTACTGGTACACCGAGGACCACTACGCCAGCTTCAGGCGGATACGCGAGTGAGGCCCTGCCATGCCCCTTGAGGCGCTGAACGACCTTCTCGACGACGAGACCGGAGGGGTGTTCTTCCTGCCCCGCCACGCCACGCCGCGCGAGATCCAGTCGGCCGCGAAGCGCGCGAAGTTCGCCTTCTTCCACATCGAGGGCAGGAACATCTCGCGCAAGGAGCAGTTGCTGAACCACGTGGCCACGGCGCTGCGCTTCCCCGGCTACTTCGGCGACAACTGGGACGCGCTGGAGGAATGCCTCGCGGACATGGAATGGGTCGACGCGCCGGGCTACGTGATCTACTACGACCACATCGACGGCCTGCTCGCCGCCCACCCGGACCAGTTCGCGACCTTCGTGGAGATCTGCCGCGACGCCGTCGGTTCGTGGAGGGAGGACGGCACGGCGTTCGTCGTGCTGCTGTCGGGCGCGAAGGCGCCCCGCGGCGTCGCGCAGCTGGGCGCCGCGAAGTAGCCGGCCGACGACTGGCGCGATGGGCATCGCGGCCATCCTGCTGGCTGCCGCCCTGGCGGGCCCCGCCCCGGGCGAGCCGGTCCGCGTGGGGGTGCTCGCCCCCGAGGGTTCCGAGATCGCGCTGCGCGACTGGGCGCCGCTCCAGGCGCACCTGGCCCGGGCCATCCCGGAGCGGCCGGTCCGCTTCGCTTTCCTCGACATACCCGGACTCCGGCGGGCGGCCGCCGCCGGCGACCTCGAGTTCGCGGTGGCCAACGCCGGCCTCTACGTCGAGCTGGAGGCCGCCCACGGCGCGAGCCGCATCGCGACGATCGACAATCCGCAGGTGCCGTCCCCCGCACGCGCCGTGGCGTCTGCCGTCATCGTCCGTGCGGACCGGGCCGACCTTCGCGACCTGTCGGACCTTCGCGGAAGGCACGTCGCGGCCGTGGAGGCGGGCGCGTTCGGCGGCTGGCAACTCGCGTGGCGCGAGCTGCTGCGGGCGGGCGTCGACCCGGAGCGCCAGCTCGCCACGCTGCGCTTCGAGGGCTTCCCGATGCAGCGCATCGTGGCCGCGGTGCGCGAAGGCCGCGTCGACGCCGGCGTGATCCGGGCCTGCCTCGTCGAGAGCCTCGTCGAGAGCGGCGAGATCGCTGCGGGCGAACTGCGCGTGCTCGGCGCCGCATCGCCGGACGGGTTTCGCTGCGCGCGGTCGACGCCGCTCTATCCCGACTGGCCGTTCGCCGTCCTGAAGGGCACGCCGCGCGATCTTGCGCGGCGGGTCGCGACGGCGCTCCTCACGATGCCGCCGGACGAGGGCGGCGTGGCCTGGACCGTACCGGCCGACTACCAGCCCGTGCGCGACCTCTTCCGCGAGCTGCATGTCGGCCCCTACGCGAACCTTCGCGAGCCCTCTCTCGCCGCGATCATCGGGCGCTACTGGGGCTGGGCCCTCGCCGCGCTGGCGGCCCTGCTCGCCGTCGTCGCGCACGTCGTGCGCGTGGATGCGCTTGTGCTCAGGCGCACGCGGGAGCTGCGCGCCGCGCTCGACGAGCGCGACCGCGCCCGGCGCGCCTCCGAGTCGCAGCGCGAGAAGATGGATCACCTGGCGCGCCTGTCCATCCTGGGCGAGATGGCGAGCATGCTCGCCCACGAGATCAACCAGCCGCTGTCGACCATCGGCAACTTCGCGGAGGGAATCGGGCGCCGCCTGGACGCCGGCCGCCTCGAGCCCGAGCCGATCCGCCGCGCCGCAGCCTCGATCTCCGCCCAGGCCGCCCGGGCGGGCTCGATCATGGATCGCATCCGCGCCTTCGCCCGGAAGCGCGAGGGCCGGCGCGAGCGCGTGGACCTCACCGAGGCGCTCGACGCGTCCGTCGCCCTCCTGGTGGCAAGCGGCGTGCCCGTCCACCCCGTCCTGCACCGCGGACCCGGACCGGCGTGGGTCGAGGCCGATCGCCTGCAGATCGAGCAGGTGATCCTGAACCTTCTCAAGAACGCGCATGATGCGCTCGAGGGCGTCGCATCTCCGCGGCTCGACGTGACGCTCGCCCGCTCTGCCGCAGGCTGGACGCTCGCCGTGAGCGACAACGGCGTGGGGCTGCCGCCGGAATCGCTCGCCCGCCTCTTCGAGCCCTTCTTCACGACGAAGCCCGAAGGCCTCGGCCTGGGCCTCGCCATCTGCCACTCGATCGTGGAGGCGCACGGCGGCAGCCTCACCGCCCGCGCCAACGCGCCCGGACCCGGCCTTACCTTCGCCTTCGAGCTCCCCCGCCTCGCCGATGAGTAGCCCCTCGACCGCCGAGTCCGTTCTGGTGCGCGTCGTCGATGACGACGCCGAGCTTCGCATGTCCATCGTCTTCCTCGCCGAGTCCGTGGGACTCGAAGTGGAGGACTACGCCTCGGCGGCGGACTTGCTCGCCAACCTGCGGCCGGAACGGCCGGGCTGTCTCGTGCTGGACGTGCGCATGCCGGGCATGAGCGGGCTGGCGCTCCAGCAGGAGCTCGCGCGCCGGGGCATGGAACTGCCGGTCATCTTCGTGACCGGCCACGGGGACGTCTCGATGGCCGTCACTGCAATGAAGGGCGGTGCCTTCGACTTCATCGAGAAGCCGTTCAAGGAGCAGGCGCTGCTCGACGCCATCGAGCGCGCCAATCGCGTGAGCCTCGCGCGACGCCAGCGCGCCCTCCGCGTGGACGAGCTGCGCCGCCTGCTCGAGTCCCTCACGGAGCGGGAGCGCGAGGTCGCCGTCCTGGTGGCGCGCGGGCAGTCGAACAAGGTGATCGCCCGCGAACTCGGCATCAGCGACCGGACCGTGCAGGTACACCGCGGCCACGTAATGGAGAAGATGCGCGCGCACTCCGCGGCGGAGCTCGCGCGCATCCTCATCGACCTCGACCCCGGACTCGCCGGGGAGGCGCTCAGCCCCCCGCCGTCTTCCTGACGGGCACGACTGCGGGTGCGAGGCCCTTCTCGCGTTCCCGCACGATCGGCTTGAACGGACCGAACTTGTGCTGCTCCGCGGTGAACCCGGCGCGATACGGCGGGAAGGCCGCGTCGACGGGCTTCTTCCGGCGATCGGGGAAGTCGGCCTCGAGCCCCGCCTTGGCGCTGCGCGGCTGGCTGTTGATGTAGGCCGCCACGTCGAAGGCCTGCTCGTCGGTGAGAACGGCCGTCTCGTGCGTGACTCCCTTCGGCATGTTGCCCTTGATGAACCGCGCCGCCATGATCACGCGCGCCATGCCTGCGCCGTTGTTGTAGGTGTCCGGCCCCCAAAGGGGCGGAAAGTTGTAGCCCTTCGCATCGCCCGAGACTCCCGCGCGCTGTCCCGCGCCGTCCGCGCCGTGGCAGGCGACGCAGAACGCGTCGTAGACCGCCTTGCCCCTGGCCGGGTCGGCGGCGCGGTCCGGCAGCGCGGCCTTCGGCAGGCCGCGGCCTTCGATGGCCGTGCCCACCGGCACCCCGCTCGACAGGAACTTGAAGTAAGCCAGGAACGCGCGCATGTCCGGTCCGTCCACGGGCAGCGGCCTGCCGGCCATCGAGCGCTCCATGCAGCCGTTCACGCGGTCCTCGATGGTCTGGACGTCGTCCTCCCGGGGCCGGTACTGCGGGTAGTCCGCGAACACGCCGAAGAAGGTGTTGCCGTACTTCTTCGTGCCGGCGTCCACGTGGCAGCTCGAGCACGAGAGGTTGTTTCCCGAGAAGCGCCGGGCGGCATCCTTCACCTCCGGCCCGATGTGCGCGAAGGTGCGCTCCACCAGGTCCCTGCCCTGGCGCACGAGGCGGCCGAACTTGTCGTCGGGCAGGCTGTTCACGTCGGGAACCGTCCAGGCGGCGGCCGGGGACGGCTGCTGCGCGTAGGCGGGAAATGCAAGGGCCGCCAGGACGGCGGTGGCGAGGAGGGGAGCGGTCGAGCGCATGGCGAACCTCTGGGGGGTGACGATGAGGCGAAGTTACGCACCCTCCTCCTTCGCCGCCATCCGCGCGTGGCGGGGTCGGCCTACGACATTTCGCCTATTGACGCGGCCATCGAGGGCAGCGGACCGGCAGGGGCGCCTCGATCGCGATCGCTCTCGTGCTCACCCGTGCCCGCCAGGCCATCACCTCCACCCCCGCGTCCACAGCCTCGCGCAGCGTCCGCCCGTAAAGCGGGTCGATCGCGTCGGCCGGACGGACCTCATCCACGTCGCCGCGCTGCACGCAGAAGACGAGCACGGGCCGCAGGCCCTGCGCGCGCAGCCGCATGAGCTCCCGCAGGTGCCTGGTGCCGCGCGCGCTCACCGCATCCGGGAAGAGGGCCACGCCGCCCGAGATGGCCGCCGTCACGTTCTTCACTTCCACGTAGCAGGCCTCGCGCCCCGGCCCCTCGAGCACCAGGTCGATGCGGCTTCGCTCCTCGCCGAAGGGCACCTCGCGGCGGATCGTGCCGTAGCCCGAGAGCTCGCCGATGACGCCGGCCCCGATCGCCTCGGCGACGAGGCGGTTCGGAAGCCCCGTGTTGATGCCCACCATCACCGCCCTGCCGCCGGGGCCCGCCTCCACCAGTTCCCAGGTGTGGCGGTACTTGCGGGTGGGCGAGTCGCTCTCGGAGAGCCACACGCGGCTGCCCGGCTCGCAGCAGCCGAGCATCGAGCCGGTGTTGGGGCAGGCCGCGGTGACCGTGCCGCCAGAGGCGAGCTCGACGTCGGCCAGGAAGCGCTTGTAGCGACGAAGGAGCGTGCCTTCGACGAGGGGGGCGGGGAATATCAAGGAGGAAGGCGGGGCGGAGTGATGCGGGCGAAAGTCCTTGGAACGCCGATGAACGCCGATGTCACGCCGATGTACGCAAAAAGGACTTGAGCTCGTCGCCGTGGTGGGCGGGCATTCCGAGGCACCTGTCAGCAGCCCGTCGATTCCCGACAGATCTCATCGGCGTTCATCGGCGTGACATCGGCGTTCATCGGCGTTCCAAGGACTTTCGCCCGCCTCACTCCCAAACGATCCCTACTGCGCGGAACCCTCGGCCGCCTCCTGCTCCGCGATCTGCTTGCGGACCATTTCCATGTCGAGCGTCTTGGTCTTGCCCACCACCTCCTCGAAGGCGCCCTGCGGCAGCGCCCCGGGCTGCGAGAAGACGATGACCTGCTCCTTGAAGACCATGAGGGTGGGGATCGAGCGGATCTGGAAGTGCGCGGCGATCTCCTGCTCCTCGTCGGTGTTCACCTTGGCGAACACCACGTCCGGGTGCAGCTCGGACACCTTCTCGAAGACCGGCGCGAACCCGCGGCAGGGCCCGCACCACGGGGCCCAGTAATCGACGATGACCATGGGGTTGGAGGTCACCACCTGCTCGAAGTTTTCCTTCGTGAGTTCGACGACGGCCATCTCTGCTATTTCTCCAGTAGTGCCCGGAGCATCCAGGCGGTTTTCTCGTGGACCTGCATGCGCTGGGTGAGGAGGTCGGCGCTCGACTCGTCGCCGGCCTTGTCGACCCGCGGGAACACCTTGCGCGCCGTGCGGACCACGGCTTCCTGGCCCTCGACCAGCAGGCGGATCATGTCGCGGGCCTCGGGGACGCCGTCGGTCTCGGGAATGGACGAAAGCTTCGCGTAGGCCTTGTAGGTGCCCGGCGCGGGGAAGCCCAGGGCGCGGATGCGCTCGGCGATGAGGTCCACGGCGAGGGCGAGCTCGTTGTACTGCGTCTCGAACATGAGGTGCAGCGTCTGGAACATCGGGCCCGTCACGTTCCAGTGGAAGTTGTGGGTCTTCAGGTAGAGCGTGTAGGTGTCGGCGAGCAGGCACGAAAGCCCGTCGGCGATCGCCTTGCGGTCCTTTTCCGGAATGCCGATGTCGATGGAGCCGCCTTTCGCCTGCTTCTTTGCCACGATCATCTCCATGCGGTTCTTGAATGCCCGTATTTTCCGACGAATCCGCCGCGGGCGCCAATCGGCATTCCCAATGTGCGCGATTGGCGGCGGCTATCCCGAAAAGGGGTCAGATCCCTTTTTCGGATCAAGCGTGCAGCTTGCGGCTCGCCTCGGCTACCGCAGCGGCCAGCGCGCGCACGGACTTCGCCACGCGCTCGTCGGCAAGCGAGCCGTCCGCCGCGAACGCCTCGTGCGCCTTGGGGACGGCCACCTGGGTTCCCA
>JAMPXV010000284.1 GCA_023700985.1 Lysobacter sp. | reverse complement strand
GGGCGTGTGGCAGCGGATGCAGCCGTTCTTCTCCGCCGTGATGGGCAGGTCGTCGTCGATGGTGTGGGAGATCATCACCGGCATGCCGGAGCCTTCCAGCGGGCGCTGGGTCTTCGCGCCGTCCTCGAACACGAACGGGCTCGGCGTGGCGGTCTCGAAGACGCTGCCCTTGTTGAGGCTGAACTGCTGGTCGTCGATGGTCCCGGGCTTCTGCTGCGCGGTGGCGGCGAGGGCGAGGATCGCGAACGAGAAGACGGCGAAGAGGCGTTTCATGGCTTTTCCTCAGGTGTCTGGGACAGGTCTTGGGGACGGTTCCCAGGAACCGTCCCCAGGCGGAGGGCGAGACGGAGGCTGGATTCGGGGCAGACGGCGATGCAGGCGGCGCAGTTGGTGCACTCGCCGGACTTCACGAAGCCGTGGCGGGCGGCCTCGTTGAAATTGAGGACGCGTGGCTCGGGGCAGGCTCGCAGGCAGTCGCCGCAGCGCGTGCACGAGGCGTCGTCGAAGGCCACGCGCACCTGCGCCCCGCGGCCGGCGAGCGCCCAGAACGCGCCCAACGGGCACAGGTGGCCGCACCAGCCGTTCTTGAGCACGAAGGCATCGAAGAGGAAGACGCCCAGCACGGACGTGAGGCCCAGGCCCGCGCCGTAGACGATCTCCCGGTGCATCATCGCGATCGGGCTGATCCACTCGAACGCCGCCACGCCCGCCACGGCGGAGACCGCGAGCGCCAGGCCCAGCATCGCGTAGCGCACCCCCGGCGGGATCGCGAAGACGTCGCGCACGGCCAGCCGCGCGCGCACGCGCCGCGCCGCGTCGGTCACGACGTTCATCGGGCAGACCCACGAGCAGAACACGCGCCCGCCCAGGATGAAGTACACGCCGAGCACGAGCACCGCGCCGAGGAGGGCCTCCCCCGCGACACCGCGGCCGGTGGCGAGCACCTGCAGGATCGCGAACGGGTCGGCGAGCGGGATGGCGCCCGCCAGCTTCGCCGCGGACAGGTTGCCCGGGAGCAGCGGCTGCCCCAGCGCCTTCCAGCCCCAGTGCGCGGTGCCGAGGAAGAGGAGGAGCACGGAGACCTGCACGAGGCGGCGCGCGATGGCGAAGCGGTAGACGCGCAGCTTTCCCGCCAGCGAGGAAGGCATCTCGAAGTGCCGCACGGGGCGGGGCGTGCCGGCCGGCGCGCTCACGGCTTCCCCCCTTCGTTGAAGTAGTCGAGTCCGGGCGCCCGGGCGGGCGCGGAAGGCTTCGCGGGCGCGGGCGGCGGCGCAACGGGAACTGGCGTGGTCGCCTCGGGCACCGCCTCGGGCCGCCATTCCATGCGGAAGTGCTCGCCGATCTTCCCCTGCACCAGGGAGGGCTGCACCACGCGCACCGCGGCCACCTCGGTGGGGCATGCCTTCTCGCAGAGCCCGCAGCCGGTGCAGGCTTCCGAGTGGATCATCGGCACGAAGACCGCGTGCTTCGAGAGCTTCCTCGGGTGCGGGTCCACGGTGATGGCCTTGCCCTTCACCGGGCAGACGCGGTAGCAGACCTCGCACCGCAGCCCGTTCCAGGACAGGCAGTTCTCGGCATCGATCACCGCGAGCCCCATGCGCGCGGCGTTGATGTCCGTCATCGCGCGGTCCAGCGAGCCAGTGGGGCACGCCTTCGCGCAGGGGATGTCGGGGCAGAGCCGGCAGGGCTCCTCGCGCGGCAGGAAGTGCGGCGTGCCCATCGGGATGCCGGTGGCCACCGGGGCGAGCCGCAGGATCCCGTAGGGGCAGGCCACGACGCAGGCTCCGCACTTGACGCACGTGGCGTTGAAGTCGCGCTCGGGCTGCGCGCCGGGCGGGCGGATCGCGAACGGCACCGCGTGCGCCTGCTGCACGAGGAGCGCGTTCCACGCCACACCGCCGCACACGGCCGCGGCCACGCCCTGCACCGCGTGCGCGAGGAACTGCCGGCGGTCGCCGCCTTCGGCCACTTCAGCTCATCCGCGAAGGGCCGGACCTCAGGCCTTGTAGACCTTGGCCGCGCACTTCTTGAAGTCGGTCTCGCGCGAGATCGGGTCGATGGCGTCGAGCACCAGCTTGTTGATGAGCAGCGACTCGTCGAAGAAGGCCGCGAACACGGATCCGCGCGGCATTGCGTTGCGGCCCTTCGTGTCCACCACCAGCTTGATCTTGCCGCGGCGCGACTCCACCCACACGGTGTCGTTGCGCTTGATGCCGCGCGCCTCCGCGTCCTTCGGGTGCATGTAGAGCACGGCCGAGGGTGCGGCGCGGTTCAGCTCCTGCACGCGGCGCGTCATGGACCCGGTGTGCCAGTGCTCAAGGATTCGGCCGGTGCACAGCCACAGGTCCCACGTCTTGTCGGGCTGCTCGACGGGCGCGGCATACGGGCGGAAGAAGATCTTGGCCTTGCCGGGCAGCGGCGTGGGCTTGGGCTCGGTGACCTCGTCGAGCGTGCCCGTGGGCAGGGCCTTGAACGCGCCGCCGTAGAAGTTGAAGCCCTCGCCCGCCTTCACGTACGGGTCGTGGCCCTCGACGAAGCGGTACTTCGTCTCCTTTCCGTTGATGACCGGCCAGCGCAGCCCGCGCACGTCGTCGCGGTAGTAGACGTCGAACTCCGCGAGGTCGTGGTGGTGGCCGCGGCCGAACTGGGCGTACTCCTCGAAGAGCGCCTTCTCGACGAACCAGTTCTCGCCCAGCGCCTTCACGGTCGCGTTGTTCCTGCCCTTGGCGACCGGGTCCGGCCAGGCGAACTTGCGGTTCTCGGGCGTGGCGAAGAGCGCCTCGTAGAGGTTCTGCTCGGGCTTGTAGCCCATGGCCTTCGCGCCTTCCATCACGTCCGGGAGCTTGCCGTCGGCGAAGCCCTCGGCCTTCAGGCCCGCCAGCGGCTTCTCGCCCCACACCTCGCCCAATTTGAAGCGCTTGGCGAACTCCAGCATCATCCACACGTCGGTGCGCGCCTCTCCCGGGGCATCGACCTGCTGGCGCCACATCTGCGTGCGCCGCTCGGCGTTGCCGTAGGCGCCCCACTTCTCGAAGATCATCGCGGCCGGCAGCACCAGGTCCGCGACCTTGCCCGAGAGCGTCGGGTAGCAGTCCGCGACGACGATGAAGTTGTCCATCTCGCGCGCGGCCTTGAGCCAGTGGTTGGCGTTGGGCGAGGACTGGAAGGGGTTGGTCACCTGCACCCACAGGAACCTGACGTTCCCGTCCTCGAGGTCGCGCAGGATCCCCATGATGTCGCTGCCCGGCTTCGGGTTGAGCGTCTTCGCCGGAAGCTTCCACGTCTTCTCGGTGATCTCGCGGTGCTTCGGGTTGTCCACGACCATGTCGGCGGGGAGCCGGTGCGAGAAGGTGCCCACCTCGCGCGCGGTGCCGCAGGCCGAGGGCTGGCCGGTGAGCGAGAAGGCGCCGTTGCCCGGCGT
>JAMPXV010000067.1 GCA_023700985.1 Lysobacter sp. | reverse complement strand
GATACCTGATCGTCGACCGGGGCAGCGCGTGCGGAACGTCGGCGGGCGGGGTACGGCTCGGCGCCGGCACGGGGCACACCTCGTTGCCGCTCAAGGACGGCGACACGATCGGCATCGGCACCGAGTCGACGCCCTTCCTCTACCAGTTCATCGCGGATCTCGTGCCTGAAGGGAAGTAGCCGGGCGCGCGCCGGGTTCCGTGACCGGAAACCGGTTCGGGACGCGAGACCGGCCGCTACGGCTTCGGGTGCGGGCGAAGCTCGCGGCGAAGGACCTTCCCGATCGTGCTCTTGGGAAGCGCGTCGCGGAACTCCACGTGGCGCGGGATCTTGTAGCCGGTGAGCCGCTCCCGGCAATGCTCGATCACGGACTCCCGGGTGAGGCCCGGGTCCTTCCTCACGATCACCACCATGACCGCCTCGCCGGTCTTCGCGTCGGGCACGCCCACCACCCCGCATTCGAGCACGCCGGGGTGCGTCGCCACCACGCCCTCGATCTCGTTCGGGTAGACGTTGAAACCCGACACCAGGATGATTTCCTTCTTGCGGTCGGTGAGCGTGATGTAGCCCTGCGCGTCCATGTAGCCGACGTCGCCCGTCTTCAGCCAGCCGTCGCGGAAGACCTTCTCGGTCTCCGCGGGGCTGTTCCAGTAGCCCTTCATCACCTGCGGGCCGCGGATGCAGATCTCGCCGGTGTGCTTCTCGACGTCGCCGGCGCCGTCCCACGGGGGCAGCTCCCGGAAGCCTTCGTCGCGGATCGACGCATCGGTGGACGGAAAGGGCAGGCCGATGGCGCCGTTCCAGGGCGACTCCAGCGGATTGGCGCAGACCCCGGGCGAGGCCTCGGTCAGGCCGTAGGCCTCGGTGATGAAGCACCCGGTCACCTGCCGCCAGCGCTCGGCCACCGGCTTGAGCACCGCCGCGCCGCCGCCGACCACCACCTTCAGCGCGGAGAAGTCGAGCTCGCCGAAACCCGGGGCGTGCAGCAGGCCGTTGAACAGCGTGTTGACGCCGGTCATCACGGTGAACCTGAGGCCGCGCAGCTCCGCGACCATGGTCGGCAGGTCGCGCGGGTTGGTGACGAGAACGAGGAGGCTCCCCCACTTCATGAACGACAGCGTCGAGGTGAGGCAGAAGATGTGGTACATGGGCAGCGGCGCGACGACGACCTCCTCGCCTTCCCGGAACCTGCCCGAGATCCACACCCCCGTCTGCTCCAGGTTGGCGAGGATGTTGCGGTGCGTGAGCATCGCGCCCTTCGAGATGCCGGTGGTGCCCCCGGTGTACTGGAGGAAGGCGATGTCCTCGCGCGCCACCTCCACGGGCGCGAACGTCGCGGCGCTCCCGCGCGCCAGCGCCGCACGGAAGCCGACTGCACCGTCGATGCGCCACGCGGGCACCATCTTCTTCACCCTCTTGACCGCGAAGTTGACGAGCCAGCGCTTCGGGGCCGGCAGCAGGTCGCCGACCTGGGTGGTGATCACGTGCTCGACCGGCGTATCGCCGCGCACCTGCTGCAGGACGCTCGCGAAATTCTCGAGGACGACGATGGCCCTGGCGCCGGAGTCCCTGAGCTGGTGCTCCAGCTCGCGCGGCGTATAGAGGGGATTCACGTTCACGACGATCATGCCGGCGCGCAGGATGCCGAAGAGGGCCACCGGGTACTGCAGCAGGTTGGGCGACATGATGGCGACCCGGTCGCCCTTGCCCAGGCCCGGCAGCGACTGCAGGTACGCGGCGAAGTCCCGCGAAAGCCGGCCCAGCTCGGCGTAGCTCAGGGTGCAGCCGAGGTTGCGGAAGGCCGGCCGGTCGGCGAACTTGGCGAAGAGCGCCTCCAGCAGGCCCGCGAGGCAGCCGTACTGGTCCGGGTCGATCTCGGCGGGCATGCCGGCCGGGTAGCTCCTGAGCCAGATTCTTTCCGCCATGCTTCTCTCCTGCCGTGGACAACCCGCGCCGGCTCAAGCCCCTTTCGCCGGCATGCGTGACGCGTTCGAGTGTAACGCGGCCGGAGGGCCGTGCATTGACCTCGATGAAGCCGCCGCCGCAGTTTGACAATACCCCCCCCGACCTGAATGATGCGGCGATGACTTCCCCGGCAGCCGCGACGCTCCTGGCCCTTGCCCTCACGGCCACGGGCGCCATGGCGGCCGTGACGACGACGGTCGTCGACGTGCCCATCGAAGGGGACACGCAGCGCTTCCTGTACGTGAAGCCGGATGCGCCCATCGCCAACATCATCTCCATTCCCGGCGGCGACGGCATCCTCGGGATCCAGGCGGACGGGACGATGAACACCTTCACGGGTGCCTGCAGTCCCATCGGCCGCGTCCGCCAGGCGCTCGCGGAGCGCGGCTTCGCGGTCGCGCTCGTCGACGCGACCGCCAACGGCGCGGTGCGCAACGCCAACGGCGTGCGCGAGGTCATCCGCCACATGCAGGGGCGCCACGACGTGCCGACCTGGATCGTCGGCGGCAGCGCGGCGACGAACATCGCGGCGAGCTTCGCCCTCGCCCTGCCGGCAGGCGGCCCGGGGGGCGTGGTCCTCTTCTCGCCGGGCCGTCCTCCGTCGGGCGTGGAACGGATCACGCACCCGGCCCTGGTGATCTACCACTCGGCCGACACCGACGCTTTCGGCTCCTCGATGTTCAACGCCCTGGCGTCGTCGACCGCCCGCGAGCGGATCGCCCTCACCGGGGGCACGAACGGGGGTTGCACGTTCCACCTCTTCAACGGCCTCGACGCCGAGTTCCTCGCGGGTGTGGCCGGATTCATCGAGCGGAACAACGCTTCAGCGCCGCCGGCGCTCGGCGTCCAGGGCCTGTGGTGGAATGCGCCCGCCGAATCGGAGTCCGGATGGGGCGTGAACCTCACGCAGCAGGGCGAGACGCTCTTCGCGACCTGGTTCACCTACGATGCCGACGGCCGCGGCATGTGGCTCGTCATGTCCGCGGGCAGGAAGGTCGCCCCGAACTCCTGGTCCGGCGAGCTCTTGCGTACCACCGGCCCGCCGTTCAACGCAGTGCCGTTCAGCCCCTCGCAGGTGGCGGCGAACCCGGTCGGGACGGCGACCTTCAGCTTCACCGATGCCGACAACGGGACGTTCGCCTACGTCGTGAACGGCGTCTCGCAGTCGAAGCCGATCACCCGCCAGGTGTTTTCGTCGCCGCGGCCCACCTGCGCCGTCGGCGGCACCGCGGGATCGACGCCCAATTACCAGGCCCTCTGGTGGAACGCGCCCGCGGAATCGGAGTCGGGATGGGGCGTGAACATCGACCACCAGGGCGACATCCTGTTCGCGACCTGGTTCACCTACGACGCGGGCGGCCGCGGGATGTGGCTGGTCATGTCCCGGGGCGGGAGAACCGGCCCCGGCGCCTATGCCGGGACGCTGTACCGCACGACCGGCCCCGCGTTCAGCGCCAGCCTCTGGTCGGGCAGCTCCGTGGTGGCGACCGAGGTGGGCACGGCGTCGTTCGCCTTCACCGACGCGAACAGCGGGACCTTCACCTACACGCTCGACGGCGTGACGCAGTCCAAGCCGATCACCCGGCAGGTGTTCGCGTCACCGGCCACCGTCTGCCGATAGACAGGGGAGTTCCCATGAGAGCAACAACGCTGGTCGCCGCCGCCGCGCTCCTGCTCGGCAGCGCCGCGGCCTCCGCGGACTGGGTCCCGTGCGCCCGGGAAGGCGAATACTGCAGGTTCGAGGGGCGCCGCGAGGTGGCCTACGGGGCGGGCAAGCAGTGGGTGTCCCGATACCACGTGGGCGGCGTGAAGTGCACGGTCGAGAAGTTCGGCAGGGACCCCGCCGTCGGCGTCGTGAAGGGCTGCCGCGTTCGCGAGGAGGCCGTCGCGCAGCCCGATGGCAAGGTGCAGTGGACGCCGTGCGCCAGGGAGGACGGCGTGTGCCGCTTCTCGGGCCGCCGCGAAGTGGCCTACGGCGCGAAGGACAAGTGGGTCCGGAAGTTCTTCAAGGACGGGGCCAAGTGCTCGAGCGCCAATTTCGGCGGCGATCCCATCCCCGGCGTGGCGAAGAGCTGCAGCGTCTCCTCGGTGACCACGGCGCCCCCACCGCCGGCCACCGTGAATTCCTCCTGGTCGCGCTGCGCCGGCGAGGAGCAGCCTTGCCGCTTCTCGGGCACGCGGCGCGTCGCCTACGGCGCGGACGGCCACTACCGCTATCGCCAGGCGACCAACGGCGTCATGTGCGGCAACAAGGCCTTCGGCGATCCCGCACCCGGCACCCGGAAGTCCTGCTTCCTCGAGCCCTAGGAACCGCGAGGCGGGAGGCCGACAGGCGGCGGGGTGTTGGGCGGCGGATAGCTCGACGGCGGTATGTTCTGCGGTGGCGGGTAGCCCGCCGCGGGGGCCGTCGGCGAAGCACCGGGCGCACTGCCTCCCGGCACACCCGGAGGCGGTGGCGTGTTCGGCGGCGGATAGGCGGCGGATGCCGGGACCCGGTCCAGGTACACCGGGCGCGACGGGCCACTCGCGTAGCCCCGCGTCGGTACCCGGTTCCCCCGCGCATACATGCACTGCAGGTAGGCGCTGTCGTAGCCGCGCTGCAACTGCCAGGACGACATCGCGATGTAAGGGCTGCCGGCCGCCGCGCCGAAGAGCAGGCCCGTGCCTGCGCCGATGGCGGCGCCGTGGCCCGCCTGGCCTGTCGCGGCGCCGATGATCGCCCCCGTGGCGGCGCCGAGCACCGCACCCGCAGCCGCCGTCGAGGCGGCACTGTTGTCGGCGGCGGCTGCCGTGCCTCCCCCGCTGGCCGCGATCACCGCGTCGGCGTACTGCCGGCATTCCACGGCATCGACCTGGTACTGCCCGACGCTCTTGCCCGACCCGGGAAGCGCCATCACGCTCGGCCCGGTCGGCATGACCGTGCACGCACCGAGCACGAGGCTCGAGGCGGCAAGGAAGGTGACGCAACGCGTGCGACCGCCCTGCACGATGGCCTTCATGACGCCCTCACTTTCCGGACTCGGGGGGCGGTGGCGTCGGGACGACCTGCTTCCAAGGCACGCTGCAGCTCTTCACGTAGGGGTAGTAACCCTCCGGATTGGTGCAGTAGTACCAGAAGTTCTGGGTCGCGGGCGGCGCCTCGGCGAGCTGGCTCGCAGGCCGGTCCGACTCGATGTAGACGGTGGGTGCCGGGTCGTAGGCGGGGTATCCGCCGTAGGGGTAATACGAGTAGTACGGGTAGTACCCATAGCCGCCGTACCACGGCCAGCCCCACAGGAGGGAACTGCCGACGTAGATGCCGGCACCGTAGTAACCGCCGTAGTAACCGCCGTAGTGGCCGCCGTAACGTCCCCCGTAGTGGCTTCCACCGTAATAGTGGCCGCCATGCCCACCCGACCCGCGGTAATAAGCGCCGCCGCCGGAATAGCCTCCATGCCCACCCGAGCCGCGGTAATAACCTCCACCGCCGCCGGAGTGGCTACCATGCCCTCCGGACCCGCGCGAATAACCTCCTGCGCCTCCGGATTGGCCGCCACCGCGACCTTGCGACCACGTGACATCGCTGCCCATCGTCATTGCCAAGCCAAACACCGCGGCCAGTGCCACCACGAGCTTCCTGTCCATGGCTACCTCCTGATCGTGCACGTTTCGGCCATCCCTGACGTTCCGAGTGTGCGCGCTTCGCGGCAGCTACGCTGTGCGGTGGGTCAACGGGATGCCAAAGAAAAAACGGCCCGTCGCCCGGTGCGGACGGCGAACACACAGGGATTACCGGCCACCAAGCATCGTTCGTGCCGCATCAACGGCTCCGGGCCGCCCCCGGGTCCGACGACGGCGCCCAGCCGAGCTTCGCGACGCGCTCCTTCAGCGCCTTGGCAGCCAACGAAAGGCCGCCATCGGCGCCGTCGATGAAGTGCAGGTGCCGGCCCGAGTAGTCGAACACGAGGCAGGTCATCTGCGCGCGATCGGCGACGTGCACCCCGTACACCAGCTCGCGCCGCGCGAAGCCCTCGTCCAGCCAGGCGGCCAGGGCCTCGCGCTGCGCGGCGCTTCCCGCCAGGATCTGGCGGAAGCAATCGTTGAACTTCCTGACATCGGAATTGCGCGCGAGGATGGTCTTGTACCTGCCCCAGTCCGTCTCGGCCGTGCGGATGCCCAATCGCATCAGGAACCAGCCGAGCAGCACGATGGCGCGCGTCCTCATGAGGTAGAGCCACCGGCCCCACGCGCTGCGCTCCGCCGCGCGCACGCCGACCTCGTTGCCGAGCCGGGGCCCGCTGAAGGTGAACGAGAGGTTGGGCGGCCACACCGGGTGGCAGTCGTCGTCCGCGCCGTAGACCTCGCTCACCTTCGCCACGAGCTCGCGATAGATGCGGTTGGCCTCGCCCGCGTCGTCGACGAGCACCTTGACCATGACGCTGACGGTTTCGCCATGGCGGCTCGGAATGTCCTGCCAGCGGCATTCCAGGCCGTCGAAGTTGCCCGACGGAAGGACGCGACCGGCCTCCACGCGGCACAGCGGCGCGGTGACCGGATCCTTCATGAACCGGTCGGCAAGCGCCATCCCGCCGCCGGCGAACATGGCCTGGACGTAGTTGTCGGAAACGCGAAATCGGCCCACCAGGATGTCGGCGCCCGCCTCGCGTATCCGGGCGACCGGCAGGGTGGCGATGCGCAGGTCGAGCGCGAACGACTTCTGCGCCAGCTCCCGCGTGCGCAGCAGCACCGCATGCGCGCTGTCCAGCAGCTCCGGCGGCACGCAAAGCATTGCGCCGTCGCCCTCGAACACGAACGGGATCTCCGTGTCCCCCGCCGCGTTCAGCATGCCCGTGATGACCGCCGCGCCGAGCGTATTGACGCTCTTGTAGAGCCCCGACTCGACGGCCGCCGTGGAATCGCGCACGTCGCACATCACCACATGCCAGCTGCCGGGCAGGGGCGTGTAGCTTTCCGGCCTGCCGACGTCGCTGAACTCGTCGCGCAGCGGGAGATTGGCGTAGAACGAGGTGGTGTTCATCCGTGGCGTCGCACCGTGCCGGCACGAATCCTGCGGGCAGTATAAAGAACAGGGGCCGGTCTCTCGACCGGCCCCTTCGTGCATGTGAATACCGCGGCTGCGTGCAGACGACCGAGATGCCTACTGCGGCTGCGTGCAGATGACCGACGTCACCAGCCCGTTTCCTGCATGACCGGGGTTGGGTCCATAGCCGCCGTCCTGGCTCACGACGACGATCTGCGCGATGTTGCCGCTGAGATTCGGCCCGTTCTTGACGACGGTGGACGTGACGACGACCGCGATTTCCGCGGGGATCGTGGCAGGCGGAGGCGGGCTGTTGCCCGGGACCGATTCCCAGAAGCCGCCGCAGACCAGCTCGGCACGCGTGGCGAATCCCTTGAAGCTGGCCCTGGACGCGCCGGGGCTCACGATGCCGCTCATGATGTTGTTCTTCCACCATTGCGCGCCCCAGAAGTTCACGGCGTTGCCGACCGCGTGGGGCTCGACGTCGCCGATCACGAACACGGGCAGGAGGGGCGGCACCGGGGGCGGGGCGTTGGTGGGGCAGAAGTCGACTACGGTGTTGGTCAATGTCACCGCGCCGGTGCGTACCGTGGTCGTGCCGGTTCCGCCCGCCAGGACTTGCCCGGCAAGGCTCCCGCGCGTGACGGTGATGTCCGCGCCCGCGAGGATGCTTCCGGTGAAGGCCGAATCGGTCAGTGTCGCGGCCTCGGCGGTCCACCAGAGGACGTCGTTGTCGCACGTCGCCCCGCCGGTCATGACCACATTGAAGTTGGTCCCGGTGAGAGCGCCGGTGCCGAGGGTCCCGATCCTGAAGACCCAGGAGTCGGTGGCGGACCCGACGAGCGTCAGCGTGCTCCCCGTCACTGTCACCGCCGCGTCATAGCAATAGACGCCCGGCGGGAGGAACGCTCCGGCGAGAGGCACGTTGTAGAAGTCGCACGGCGGCTGGTACTCGAGGCTTGCGTAGTCGCCGAGGAACGTGGCGTATGCAGTCTGGGCGGCCACGGTCCCTTCTTCGATCGCCCCGGTGATCGTGCAACCGGTATTGGTGATCGGTCCGGCGTTGGCGAGGCCCACATCTCCCTTGACACTGGAATCGGTGCAGGTCACCGCCTTGCCGGCGAGGACGGTGAAGTCCGCGACGTCCTGCGCGAGGGCAACCCCGCAAGCCAGCGAAAGCGCAACTGCAAGAATGGTTCGAACGGGTTTCACGTCTCTCTCCTTGAAATCGTTGATTGGGACTTTTTCGCGTTTCGTGCGCCGCGGCCAGCGACTCGAGCGAACCTCGGGATGCGCCCTTTTCAGGCAGGGCGGGCGAGCATTCGCACGCATGGGATCACCAAGTACCGGCCACCGGGATTGTTTGCACATCCAATCCTCACGATCCTGCATCGACAGTAGTCCGAGACCCGGGACGGGTCTGTGCGATAGCCCGCACAACCGCGGCCCATGGCCGCCCTTCGGCCCGACCCGAAATCAGGCTTCATGCGCCCCCGCGATCCGGTAGATTCGGATGCAGCTCCGACCCGGGGACGGCGACGTCCCGCCAGCGCGGCTGCCGCGCCATCGAGGACCAGGCCACGAACATGAGCATGATCCGGTTCTAAGAGCCCCGGCAGCTGCTCGGCAAGCTGGCAACCGGCCGCCCGGTCGAGACGTTCGTGAACGAGAAGGTCGGCGGGCGCATGCTGGAGGAGCTCCACCTCCCGCTCGCGGTCGTGGCGACCCGACTCCGGGATCGCCGCCTCGTGCTCTTCGACCGCCGCGATACCGGCCTCGCGGTGCGGGCCTCCTCCGCGGACCCCGACCGTTTCGACGCGGTGCGGATCGGCGACGAGCGCTACGCCCGCGAGAGGATGCCGGCGATCCGCGCCGCCCTTGGCGCCGCGGGCCTGGAGCCTCCTCTATCCGGCGGCCCTGGCAATGCAGGATCGGCGCCGCGCGATACCACCGCGAGAACCGGCCGGGATGTCGAGTCTACTGTGCGCCAGCGCACCGATGCGGCCCGCAGGCCGCCACGATAATGGACCCGAGACCCTCGATGAGCACCTTCGACGAAAGCACGGGCGCGCACCTGGAACGATGGGGATTGCCGTTGCTGCTGGCCATCGTCTCCCTCGCGTTCGTCTGGATCCTGCTGCCGTTCTACGGGACGATCCTCTGGGGCTCGATCATCGCGATGGTGTTCGCACCGGTGTACCGCTGGCTGCGGGCACGACTGGGACGGCGGCCCACGCCTGCGGCGCTGCTGACCTTGCTCGTCGTGCTGGTTGCCGTGATCCTTCCTTTCGCGCTGCTCTCGGCCGCGCTCGCGCGCGAAGCGACTGCGGTGTACCTGCGCCTCCAGTCGGGCGACCTGAACCCGGCGCTGTACTTCCGCGGCGTGTTCGACGCCCTCCCCCGCTGGATCACGGACTTGCTCGACCGCTTCGGCCTGGTCGACTTCGACACGCTCGAGCGCCGGCTCGTCGCCGCCCTCGCGCTGGGCAGCCAGTTCATCGCGAAGCAGGCGCTCAGCATCGGCCAGAACACCTTCGAATTCGTGGCCGGCATCTTCATCACCCTGTACCTCGCGTTCTTCCTGATCCGCGACGGCGCGGGCATGGTGCGTGATTTCCGGCGCGCGATTCCGCTCGAGCCGGAGCACACGGAGGAACTGCTCGGGAAGTTCACCACCGTGATCCGCGCCACGGTCAAGGGCAACCTGCTGGTCGCGGCCATCCAGGGTGCGCTCGGCGGCCTCGCGTTCTGGTACCTCGGTGTCGGCGGGGCGTTGTTGTGGGCGGTGCTGATGGCCTTCCTGTCGCTCCTGCCGGCCATCGGCGCCGGGCTGGTGTGGGTGCCGGTGGCAGCCTGGTTTCTCGTCACGGGCGCGATCTGGAAGGGCGTGGCGCTCACCGCCTACGGCGTGCTCGTGATCGGGTTGGTGGACAACCTGCTGCGCCCGGTGCTGGTGGGCAAGGACACGCGCATGCCGGACTACCTGGTGATGATCACGACCCTGGGCGGCATGGCCGTCTTCGGCATAAACGGCTTCGTCCTGGGCCCGGCCATCGCGGCGATGTTCATTGCGGTCTGGCACATCCAGGTGACCAGCGAGCCCCCGCCCCGAGAAACCTGATGACGGACCGCGCCGCTTGGTGAATGATTGCAGATGTCCGGCGCGACCTGTCGCCGGAGCCACGATCCCGCAAAGGAGAGACCATGGTCACGCGTCGCACCACGATGAGAAGCCGATCCGGTACAAAGCTGTATGCCGTCCGTGACGAAAGCGGACAGTTCAAGGACATTCAGTCCTACAAGCGCGCCCACTCCGCCGACCTGCGCCAGAAGTCGGCAGCCGAGACGGTGGCCGGCCAGGGCCCGATCGAGAAGAAGGTGAGGAAGGCGGCGAAGAGCGCCGTCAAATCCGTCAAGGACACCGTGAGCGGCGCGGTCGCCGCGGTGCAGAAGGTCGCGAAGCGGGCCGTGAAGCAGGTTTCGGGGAAGCAGCCCCCGAAAGTGAAGGCCGCCAGGAAAGCCGCGAAGAAGGTTGCGGCGAAGTCCCGCAAGCCGGCAGCGAAGAAGGCAGTGAAGAAAGCGACGAAGAAGACCGCAAAGAAGACCGCGAAGTAAAAGACCGCGCAGGCCGTCGCAGCAAGAGGGGCCGGTCTCCCGACCGGCCCCTTCATTCGATTCGACTCAGGAATCCATGCCGTACTTGTGGGGGTACAGCTTGCCCGGGTAGGCGTCCTCGTCCTCGAGGTCGACCGCGGCCGACGGCGGCAGCTTCGCGATGATCTCCTTGATCATCCGGACGTGCTCGGCCTCCTCCTCCCGCAGTTCCTCGAACAGCGCCTTGACTTCCGGGTGGTCCACGTAGCGCAGGGCCTGGTCGTAGAACGCGAAGGCCTTCTCCTCGGAGGACAGCGCCACCTCGTACGCCTTGAGCGTGGACATGTTCCGGCGGGGCGCCCCGACATAGGGGGCCTCCACGTCGAAGACGTCGTCGAGCTTGACCCTCGGGGGCGCGTTGCCGAACAGGGCGATCCGGCGCTCGGTGAGCTGCTCGCCGTGCTTGTTCTCGTTGACTGCCATGGACTCGAACACCGCGCCGGCGTCGTCGACATCGCGGGTGCCGAGCTGCTCGGCGAACAGCGAGTACCGCTTGTAGGCTTCGACCTCGATCAGGGTAGCCAGATCGAGGGCGTCCATCAGGGAAAGCTTGGAAAGATCGAGTCTCGTGGGCATGGGTCCTCGCGCTACAGTGCTTCCCGCCCCGTCACGGGGGCCTGGGCCTGTTCAGTGAATCGGAAACTCAAACGGTAGTCCTTGGCAGCAAGAAACGGTATCACCGCGCCGATCGCCCGGTCAAAGCAGAGTCTTGATTACCGTCAAACTGCCCCCCGGTATTCCGGCAAGGCCATCCCTGCGCCATTCCGCGGCCACAATCCCCCGCTAGCCTTCCTGGGTGACTTCCCTCACCACGGCAGCGAGGCCCCATGAAATTCCCCCTTCTCACCCGCGCAGGAGCCATCGCCGCAGTCGCGGTGGCGATCCTCTTCCCGCTCGCCCTCGTCACCGGCAAGGTCGCCGAACGCCGGACCCGCGCCGCTGAAGTCGAGTCCGTCTTCGCCCGGGAGACGAGCGGATCGCAGACCGTGGTGGGCCCGCTGCTCGCGCTCGCCTGCGAGGAGACTGTCGTGGAGGAACGCGTCGTGAAGCGATCGGGCAAGGACGACACAGTCTCCGAACAGAAGACGCGCGCCTGCCCGACCGCCTACTTCGCGCCGCGCACGCTCGATGTCGCGGCGCAGGTGCCGGTGGAAAGCCGCCACCGCGGCATCTACCCGATCCGCCTCTACCGCGCTGCGCTCGGCTTCGCCGGCGAGTTCGACTGGCCGTCGCCCCCGTCACAAGAAGGTGCGGTCTCCCGCCGATGGAAAGGTGCGTCGATCGTGGTGGCGACGGGGGACGCGCGCGGCATCAAGAGCGTTTCGCCGCTCGCCTGGGGCGCGGACACCATCGCGTTCACCGCGGGCCGGAGCGACCGGGCGCCCGGCTTCTCCCTCGAGGCGCCGCTGGGCGACTTCGGCGCAGTTGCCGCGACGGGCGCTGTCGGCTACCGGTTCTCCATGGAACTCATCGGCACCGGGCACCTGATGCTCGGCCCGGTGGGCGACACCACGAGGATCCGCCTCGCCTCCGACTGGCCGCACCCGTCCTTCATGGGCGCCTTCTCCCCCGATGAGCGCAAGGTGGGCCCGCAGGGGTTCGAGGCCGCGTGGAAGACGACCCACTTCGCCACCGGCGGGCGCTCGGCCTGGCAGCCGCGCTTCCAGAAAGGCCAGCCGATGCGGTGGGAGAAGGCGACGGGCTTCTCGCTGGCCGACCCGGTGAACGTCTACAGCCTCTCGTACCGCGCCACGGAATACGGGTTCCTGTTCGTGCTCTTCACCTTCGCCGGCCTGGCCCTCGCCGAAGTGACGGCCGGCATCCGCCTGCACCCGGTCCAGTACGCGATGGTGGGAAGCGGGCTCGCGGTGTTCTTCCTGCTGCTGATCGCGCTGGCGGAGCACATCGCGTTCGGCCAGGCGTACGCCGTGGCGGCCGCCGCGTGCATGCTGCTCCTGACCTACTACCTGCGGCACCCCCTGGGCTCGCTGGCCCGGACGATGACGTTCCTTGGCGCGCTCCTCGTGCTCTACGGCGCCCTCTACGCGCTGCTGCGGAGCGAGGACCATGCGCTGCTTGCCGGGTCCCTCCTCGTGTTCGGCGTGCTGGCGGCCGGGATGATCACGACGCGGCGCATGGACTGGGGGTCGATTGCAGGCAGACTCGAGACGGCACCTGCGAACGGCGCGGCGGCGTGATCCGCCTCGAGTCCACGCGGTGATCCGGGAAGGCGGGAGAAAGGCCTTCCGGGATTTCTGGCAGACTTCCCGATACTCGAGAAGGAGAGCCGGATGATCACCGCCATCGTCACGTTCCGACTGCCGAAGCGCCTGACGCTCGAAGAGGCCAGGTCCATCTTCCAGGGCACGGCGCCGCGCTACCAGTCGCAGTCCGGGCTGGTCCGCAAGTACTACGTCCTCGCCGAGGACGGCATGACCGCCGGCGGCGTCTACCTGTGGCGGTCCCGGCAGGACGCCGACGCCCTGTACACCGACGAGTGGCGAGCCTTCGTCACGGGGAAGTACGGTACCCCTCCCCAGATCGCGTACATGGATACCCCCGTGATCGTCGACAACCCCACGCAGCAGATCCTCGTCGAGTGAGCCGGCCGGCGGGAGTCGAGGTGCCCACGGCGTTCCAGGACTGCTACCCGGAGAAGTTCAGCCACTGCTACGGTTGCGGAAAGAGCAACCCGCAGGGGCATCGCCTCAAGAGCTACTGGGACGGAGAGGAGACCGTTGCACGGTTCACGGTCCGACCCGAGTTCAGCGGTGGCGTGCCCGGCCATGTCTTCGGGGGCATGGTCGCCTCCCTCCTGGATTGCCACGGGACGGCATCGGCGGCGGCCTTCGCCTACCGGGCGGCGGGCAGGGATTTGGGCGACGACGGGGAATTCATGCGGTTCGTCACGGCATCGCTAAAGGTGGACTTTCTCCGCCCGACGCCGATCGGCGTGGAGCTCGAGATCCGGGGCCGGCTCGGGGGCATCGAGGGTCGCAAGGTGAAGGTGTCGCTCTCGCTTGGCGCGGGTGGCCAGGCGTGCGCCAGGGGAGAGATGCTGGCGGTGCAGTTCCGGGAGTGACGCACGGGCTTCGCCGGACCGCCGCGCCATGCACCTTGCCCCTGGTCGGACCTGGCCCCCGCTATGTCGGCTACCGTACGGAGTGACGCTCACCGAAGCAGGTAGGCTTGACCTGCTTACACCGGGTCGTGTCCAACGAACCAATCCCAGGAA
The DNA here is from genome assembly GCA_023700985.1 of Lysobacter sp. GTDB lineage: Bacteria > Pseudomonadota > Gammaproteobacteria > Burkholderiales > Usitatibacteraceae > FEB-7. The sequence continues at coordinate 2,669 of JAMPXV010000067.1, read as the reverse complement.
CGCGAAGATGGCCGTCAAGCCCAAGCCCGAGCCCCAGCAGAATCACCTTCTGGCGGCCTTGTCGCCCGAGGTCCAGAACCGCCTGTTCCCTTACCTGGAGCTGGTGCCGCTGCCGCTGCGCGCGCTCATGTACGAATCGGGGCGCCCCATGCGCCACGTCTACTTCCCGACGGACTCCATCGTCTCGCTGCAGTACGTGATGGAGAACGGGACCTCCACGGCGATCCTGGTGGTGGGCAACGAGGGCCTGGTGGGGATCACCTTGTTCATGGGCGGGGAAAGCACGCCCAGCCGTTCGATCGTGCAAAGCGCCGGGTACGCGTATCGCCTTCCCCGGCGGCGGGTGAAGGAGGAATTCAACCGTCACGGACAGTTGCTCGTGCTGATGCTCCGCTACACGCAGGCGCTCATCACGCAGGTTGCCCAGACCGCGGTCTGCAACCGGCACCATTCGATCGACCAGCAGCTTTGCCGCTGGCTCCTGCTTTCCATGGACCGCCTGTCCGGCGGCCACCTGACCATGACGCAGGAGTTCATCGGCAACATGCTCGGCGTTCGCCGCGAAGGCGTCACCCAGGCGGCGCTGAAGCTGAGGCAGCTTGGCGTGATCTCGTATTCGCGCGGCATGATCACGGTGCTGGACAGGGCGAAGCTCGAAGAACTGAGTTGCGAGTGCTATGAAGTGGTGAAGAAGGAAACCGAGCTGCTGCTGAACTACCTGCCCCAGCGCCAGACGATCACGGATGCCGACGAGATTTCCACGGCGACGCTCAAGTCGCCGTAGGCGGCGACGCCGTGAAGACCGGCGTTGAACGTCTGCCTCGATGTGTTGCGAGCGCGACGAACTGCTGGAAATGACGCCGGCGGCAAGTCGCTGCCGCCAGCGTCATCGACTGCCTAGCGAGGCGTGCTGCTGACGCGGTCCCACGCGTCACGCGCGGCGAAACGCGCGCGATCCCACGCGAGGGTCGACTTGCCGCGCGAAGCGATCCAGCCCCGCGAGAGTTCCGGATCGAGATCGTCGAAGCTGCGGTCCGGGTACTTCGTGTAAGCCGCAACCCCGTAGCCGTAAGCCGGTTCGTACTCGTCGAAGTTGGTGGACCCGTCCGCATACGGGCGGGTCTTGTAGCTCTCGCGCCAGTACACCAGTTCGCGCGTCGGATCGATCGACTCGGCCACACCCTTGCCAGCCAGGCCGCCGACGATGGCCCCGACAGCCGCACCGACGACGGTGCCGACCGGCCCGACTACGGTCCCCGCCGCTGCGCCCGCGGCCGCGCCGCCCAGAGCCGCCCCGACGCCCGTGCCGACCGGATGCGCGCCGGGCGCACCGCTGATCGGATCGCGGTTTTCTTCGCGTGCGATCTCCTTGTCCAGTTCCTTGTTGGTGATAGTGGTCATGTTTTCCGTCCTTTGATGGTTACGTGCATGTCGGATCCGCCGCGCTGGCCGACGGACGCCGCCCAGGGAGCGACGACGCCCGACGATGATGCATGGCGGCGGATCGACGGTCGGTACGACAACGCACGCAAGCGATGCGGTCAGGCACGGATGTCCGGCCCCGGAAGCCGAAGCGTTTGCCTAGATCTGCGCCTGTGCACGATCGAACACGGTCTTGACCGTTTGATAGCACGAGCACGACGACTTCTTGAGCCCCTTCACGTCGAGGATCTGGATCTTGCCCCGGCTATAGCTGATGAGATTGCGCCGCTTGAGCGCGCTCGCAGCCTCCGTTACGCCCTCGCGCCGCAGGCCGAGCATGTGGGCCAGGAACTCGTGAGTCAGGAGAAAATCGTCCGCTCCGACCCGGTCCCGTGTCATCAACAGCCAACGGGACAGGCGCGGTTCCGCCTCGTGAAAACGGTTGCAGGCGGCCGTTTGCGAAATCTGCGCCATCAATGCATAGGTATATCGGTAGAGCGCATCCTGCAACGGCTGGTTGCGGTCGAACTCGATGCGAAAGGGAGCCGAGGCCATGCGCAGCGCGTTGCCGCCGCCCTGCACGATGGCGCGGACGCCGGAGACGCCCATGCCCAGGATGAAGGGCATCCCGGCCATGCCTTCGTTGCCGACCATGCCGACCTCGAGCGACCGACGCTTGTCGACCGCCGTAAGCAGCGAGACCAGGCAATCGACGGGAAAGTAGACGTGCTTGATCGCCTTTCCGGGCTCGAACACGACTTCCCCGAACTTCAACTTAACTGGCTCGAGCTGAGCGTGCAGACGCTTGTAGTCCCTGGGCGGGATGCTCGCCAGTACGCGGTTGGCCATCTGCGACTTTTCCATCATGCTGTTTGCCTCCGGCAGTCCCCCGGGCGACTTCCCGACCGAGGCAGCAAGGTTTCAAGGGCGCACGAACTGCTAGCCGCCAGCGCCCGGACGCGGATGCGAAAACGTGCGCATGCTGAGGATGCGCGCACCTCGCGGTTTCGTATGTTCGCCACCGTACATGCCGGTCTTGCCCGGGCGCCGACACCTGTGCCGCTATCCCGGTGCCTCTCGACGCGGAAGCGGTGTTGCGTGGCCCCCACGGAACGCCCCCCGGCGTTGCGGGTTGTGGATGTGGGTAGCGGATGGCCTCACAGGCCCCCAATGACAAGGGGCCAGTCTTTCGACTGGCCCCTTGATACAACTGGCGCGCCCGGCAGGATTCGAACCCACGACCCCCT
>JAMPXV010000066.1 GCA_023700985.1 Lysobacter sp. | reverse complement strand
GCACCTCCACTTGCAGGTCGATACGGTCGAGCAACGGCCCGGAGATCCGGCTTCGGTATCCCGCGATGCGATCCGGCGAGCAGGCGCAGCGCCCCGAGTAGTGACCCAGATAGCCACACGGACAGGGAGGCGTTGCCTTTTTGCCATTCACCCGGATCACGCTTAAGACATTGAAACCAAAGGAAACCGACTTCGAGCCAAAGACGCTCGGCCAGCATCTTCGAAAGCGCCGACTCGTGCTCAATCTCACGCAGAAGCAGGTCGCTAGGGCCCTCGGGATTAGCCCCTTCACCGTCCTGAACCTCGAAAGGGACCGCACGCAGCCGGCCATGGCGGCCTACCCGGCGCTCGTCCGGTGGCTCGGCTATAACCCCTTCCCAGTTCCCAAGACGCTCCAGGAACATATGCGCGCGGCTCGCCGGGCGCAGGGTTGGACCATCGTGGAGGCTGCAAAACGCCTCGTCGTTGACCCATCGACCTGGGGAGAGTGGGAGAAAACTGGCCGCGTCGCTTGGAAGCGAACCAGGGCCAGCCTAGACCGATTCTTGGAGGCGGCGTTGGGAGAGTAGCGGCCGACTATTTGCCGAGGTCCGGAGATCCGTGATCGATACTGAGTAACTTGAGTTGGCGTGGCCGCTTCGAGCGGCTCACAACCTAAACCTCCGGCTCTGCCAGGGGATACTTAGTGGTTGCAAGATATAACCAAGTCCTGATGAGGTGCTGGGGCGCGCAAAGGCCCGCGGCATGACGCATTCCTTGGAGCGGGGTTGATGAAGGACGAGCATCAATGACTGCGCGCCGCGCAGTCGTTTCTTTCAGCGGTGGGAAGGACTCATGTCTCGCGCTGTGGCGTGCGCGGCAGGCGGGCTTGGACGTGCGCGCCGTGATCAACGTGCTCGAGGAAACCGGCGAGCGCAACCGATCGCACGGCGTTCCTCGCAGCCTGCTCGAAGAGCAGGCCCGCGCTCTCGACGTCGAACTCGTGGCCCCGGCAGCCTCCTGGCGCGACTATGAAGCGCGCTTCACCGAAGCCTTGCTCGATCTCAAGTCGCGCGGCTTCGAAGTCGCGGTCTTCGGCGACATCGACCTGCAGGCACATCGCGATTGGGAGGAAAAGGTCAGCGCGCGCGCGGGGCTCGACTGCCACCTGCCGCTCTGGCACGAGCAGCGCCAAGACTTGGCGCGCGAGATCCTGCGCCTGGGGTTCCGCGCCATTGTCGTGTGCACCGACAGTCGGTTCCTCGACGACCGCTTCTGCGGCCGGCTGTACGACGAGCAGTTCATCGCCGACTTACCCAGTCACGTCGATGCATGCGGCGAGAACGGGGAATTCCACACCTTCGTCTTCGACGGACCGGGCTTCAGTCACCCGGTGCGCTACGAGATAACGTCGAAACGCGAATACGTGGCTGCGCCAGATCTGGGCGGGGTGCGCTACTGCTTCGCGAGCCTGCGTCGCGCCTGAGCGGAAAGCCCCAGGTGCACCAGCAACGCGACGCCGGCGTAGGCGACCGTCGTGCGCACGAACGGCCAGTACCAGTGGGTGAAGTTCGCCACCCACGCCTCCCACGTGGGCGCGGTCACGCGCTCGCCGATCCAAAAGAAGCTCGCGTTGGTGATGAAGAAGCAGAGGGATGCCGACATGAGCAGCGCGGCGAGGCCACATCCCGCACCGAACAGATCGGGTGTCGCGCGCGCAGCCAGCCACGCCCCGCCAAGCCACAGGCTTCCGTATCCGGGCACGACAAACCAGTACGCGACCGTGAGGCAGTAGTTCGGCACGCCCATCCAACCGATCGCGACTAAGTCGATCGCCACCGCCGTCCCGATGAACGTTGGAAAGGCCCAACGCCAGAGTTCGCGCAGGTAGAAACCTGCGAGGAAGAACACCGCCCACGATGCGTCCTGCACGTGAAGGAAGCCGGCGAAGATTGGAAGGCGTGTAGCGAGCATGGCGGCGAGCAGGATCGCCAGTGCCACCCCCTGCGCCCTCGTGAGCGGTGCGGGGCTCACGGATTCCACCTCACGCCTGCGAACACCATCGCACCTCCATTCGAGTAATCGGCGGCGAGGCGATAGTCGCGATCACCCACGTTGTTGGCGCGCACGAAAGCCGTCCAGCCGCGGGCAAAGCGCCAGTCGAGGGTCACGTTCACGATGCCGTAGCCGTCCATGCGGACGGTGTTTGCGGCGTTGTCGAAGCGCTCGGAAGCGGCGACGAGCTCCCCACCCACAGTGAATGGTCCGGTGTCATGCAGCACGGTCAGCGTTCCGTGGCGACGCGCGCGTCGGGGCAAAAGCTTCCCGGTGGCGTCGTTCTCGGGGCGCTGCAAGTCGAAAGAACCCGTGAGTCGCGTGGCCCCCGTCGACCAGTCCAGGCCGAGAGTCGCGCCCTCGAGGGTCGCCTTGTCGACGTTGCTGGGGAAGCAATTGAAGTTCGCGTCGCAGCCGAACACGATCAGGTTCCGGACGCGATTGCGGTAGCCGACCACACGACCCTCGACGCGGGAGTCGCCCATCTTCCCCGTCCAGTACCACCCTATCTCCATGTTCCTTGACTCTTCGGGCACCAGATTCGGGTTGGAGAAATTTGGGAAGTAGAGGTCGTTGAACGACGGGGCCTTGAAGCCGGTGCTATAGCCCGCGGTGAGGCGCCACGCGGGCGTGACCCTCAACCCAGTTGAGACCCCCCCGGTGGTCTGCGCTCCGAACTGGCTCGAATCGTCGCGGCGCAGGTTGGCCTGCAGCGCCCACGGGCCGGCATCGAGGCGGTAGATCCCCCCCACCGAATCGGTGTCGCGGCTGGTGACCGCGAATGCGTTGAGTGTGGAAAGCCTTTCTTCCCGGCGCTCGAGCACGAGGGAGAGGGTGCCCGCGGGCAGCGTCACGTCGTTTTGCCACGTGTACTGCCGATGCTTCGTCTCGAAGGGCGCGTCCCCGAAGGAGGATTTCGAGACCGAGTCGTCGCGGCCCTGTCCCAGCAGAAGTGTCGAAAGCCACATCGACGCGAGGCGGTTGCGGCTCGTCGCGGCGTAGGCATCGAGCGTGGTGATGGTGCGATGGTCGAAGTTGGGACCGCCATCGCTTTGCGCGTCGAGGCGGTTACGCACGGCCCGGAGCTCCAACGTCTGGCCCGGGCTCCAGTCGAGCTCTACGCTGCCGCCCACGTTGCGTGTCGAATAGCCGTCGCGATCGGGGTTGTAGCCGAAGTTGGAAGGGTTTACGACCGCGTTAAAGCCGTCGCTTTCGTTGGCTCCCGCGGTAAGCGAGTAGCGCACGCCGCTCGCGCCGCCGCGGATGGCCGCGCTCGCCTTTCCGGTGCTGTGCGTGCCATAGCCGGCGGTGGCGTAGCCCTGCAAACCATCGCGGCCACGCTTGGTGAATACCTGAATCACGCCGCCGATCGCGTCGGCACCATAGAGGCTCGACGCCGGCCCGCGCAGGATCTCGATGCGCTCGACCTGCTCGAGCGGGATCGCCTCCAGGGACGTGGCACCCGTGGACGACGAGCCTACGCGCAGCCCGTCGACGAGCACCAGCGTCTGGCCAGCGTTGGCGCCGCGAATGAACACACCGGAGGTGCCGCCGGGCCCGCCGTTGATGGTGACTTCCACGCCAGGTTGCCGCTGCAGCAACTGCGGAATGCTCTGCGCACCGGTGCGAAGAATCTCGTCCTCGCTGATCACCGTCACGTCGGCGAGCAATTCCGATGTGAGCTGTGGCGCTCGCGAGGCAGTGACCACTATGGTGCCGGATTTCTGAGCTGGGGCGTGAAGCGGAAAAAGCGATGCGACGAGCAGGACGAGCGTCCGCTGGGAACGGGGGGACATGAATGCCTCCATGGAATCCGCGCACACCCGCACGGAAGGCAATGGCAGGCCGGTCTCCGGGCTCGGCCTTGCGGATCACCCGCCTTCCCGCCGGCTCCTGGGAGGAGCGGCAGTGGCAATAAGGGCGACCCTGGAGGGCCTTACCGTTGCGGGGGCAGCTGCGGCATTCGCGCCGGATACCTTCCGTCGCGGCACCGCATTCCCGTTTCACCCGCTGCGACTATCGCGGCGGGCACCTGCGACGGCGATTCTACCAAGTACGGGGCGTTGTCGTGAAGCACCTCAGCGCGCCCTTGGAATTTCGCCCAGCGAGTACTTAGATCGAGCGATATGCCGCTGCTTCGGCAATGTGTTCGTCGTCCACGGAATCCGACGACGCCAGGTCAGCGATCGTCCGCGCCACCTTCAGCAGGCGATGGTGCGCGCGCGCGGAAAGGTCGAGTCGCGTTGTCGCGTATCCGTTCAACACCGACCGGAAGATCGCGCTGCGCCCTGGGCCGTGGACCCACGGTCTGCCGCGCACGGGCTCATGCGGCGCGGAGCAGGAACTCGACCTTCACCTGGTCGAACGGGAAATCGACCAGGCCCTCGGCCGTCCGGTCGATAAGCCCGGCTTCCAGCAGGGCCGTCACGTCTCCGTGGACGGCCTTCACGTCACGCTACACGCGTCGGGCTGCCTCCTGGATCTACATGGGCCCTGCGCCAGTCATAGCCTTCAGCCTCCCGATGTCTGCGCCGAAGTCGGCCAGCAGCCGATCCGGGGAGATAAACGGATAGGGCTTCTCCGCCTTCCCGAAGCGGCGGTAGTTGCCCTTGCCTCGCTCGTAGTCAACCACTCCAACAACCGCGCCGCACCCCGTTTCCCGGAGGCCCCCGCCGAAGTCCGCGGAATCCATCATCAGCCCACCCCTCGCACAACGCTCCGATAGGCAAGCGCCTCCGCCACGTCCCCCGCGCCCACGCCGTGCCGCCCCGCGAGGTCGGCGATCGTGCGCGCCACCTTGAGGACGCGATGGAACGACCGCGCCGAGAGCGACAGGCGCGAGATGGCGTCGCGAAGGAGCTTCTGCGCCGCCGCATCAGGGGAGCAGCACCGCTCCACCTCGCCCGCCGCGACGAGCGCGTTGGACCGGCCCTGGCGTTCGAGTTGCCTCGCGCGCGCCGACTCCACCCGCGCGCGCACCGCGGCCGAGTCTTCACCGGGCGGCGCATCGGCGAGGTCGCTTGCCCGAAGCGCCGGCACCTCGACATGCAGGTCGATGCGGTCGAGCAGCGGGCCGGAAATCCGGCTGCGGTAGCCCGCGATGCGATCCGGCGAGCAGGCGCAGCGCCCCGACCAGTGGCCGAGGTAGCCGCAGGGGCAGGGGTTCATCGCGGCGACGAACTGGAAACGCGCCGGGAAATCCGCCTGCTGCGCCGCGCGCGAGATGGTGATGCGCCCGCTCTCCAGGGGCTCGCGCAGCACCTCGAGCACGTGGCGGTTGAACTCCGGCAGCTCGTCGAGGAAGAGCACGCCGTGGTGCGCGAGCGAGATCTCGCCGGGGCGCGGGGGCGAGCCACCGCCCACGAGGGCCACGGCGGAGGCGGTGTGGTGGGGCGCGCGCCATTCGCGGACGCCGAACCGCGCGGCCGCGAACCCGCGCGTGGAGACGCTCTGCAACGCGGCCGACTCCAGCGCCTCGTCGGTGGACATCGGGGGAAGGATGCCCGGCAGGCGCTGCGCGAGCATTGTCTTTCCGGTTCCCGGCGGGCCGGTGAGCAGGATGCTGTGCCCGCCGGCGGCGGCGATCTCGAGCGCGCGCCGCGCCTGCGCCTGCCCTTTCACGTCGGCGAGGTCGGGCCAGTCCGCGTCCTGCGCCCGCGGCACGCCCTCGACGCGCACCAGGCGCTCCTGCCCCGAGAGGTGCGCGCACACCTGCAGGAGAGTGGCCGCCGGATGCACGACGGCGCCGGGCACGAGCGCGGCCTCCTTCGCCGACGCCTCCGGCAGCACGAAGGCTCGGCCGTCGCGGTGCGCGGCCAGCGTCATTGCGAGCGCCCCGCGGACCGGACGCAGTTCCCCGGAGAGGGCGAGCTCCCCCGCGAACTCCAGCCCCAGGAGTGCCTTGGCGGGAACCTGCCGCGTGGCCGCGAGGATCCCCAGCGCGATGGGCAGATCGAAGCGGCCGCTTTCCTTGGGGAGATCCGCGGGCGCCAGGTTCACGATGACGCGGCTCTGCGGGAAGTCGAACCGGGCCGTGGCGAGGGCTGCGCGCACGCGGTCGCGCGCCTCGCGCACCTCGGTTTCCGGCAGCCCCACCACGTGGAAGCCGGGCAGGCCGCCGCCCACGTGGACTTCCACACGCACAGGTGGCGCATGCATGCCCGCGAGACCGCGGGAAAGGACGACTGCGAGCGACAAGCGAACCCCCTGCCGGACACACGCCGAACGGGAAGTGCCCCGCGCGGCGTCATGTTCCCTCTAATCCGCGAGGGTCGTTTGCGTTGACACGGCGACGCGCGCGCGACGAACCGCCGGGTTTGCGCTGTGGCAGGCGGCTGCCGAACTGCTATCCTCGTCCGCAACCTGCGTAGGGGGAGATGGATGGCGACGCTGCTTCGGAGCGCTCTCGCGGCACTTTTGCTGGTGGGGGTCCTGGGCCCTGGTGCGGCGCTCGCGCAAGTCTTCGCGGTGAGCCCCTCGTACAAGAGTTTCTTCTCTTCGCCCGACCCGACAATGACGTTCCTCTTCGAGGCGAAGGAGGCCAGGGCGACACTGGTGTTCATCCCCGGCGGCGAAGGCTTCCACGGCATTCACGCCAAGTCGAAGGAGAACCATGGAATCTTCTCCTTCTACCCATTCAACGTGATGCTGCGCAGCCTGAGCGATCCCAAGGCTACCTCGGGGCGCTTCAACGTCGTCATCTTCGACAGCCCGGAGCCCCTGTCGGCCCCCAATCACTGGTCAGCGGCCAGGACGGGCGCCGACCACCTCTCCCGCGTGGAGGACGTGGTTCGTTTCTACCGGGAAAGGCTGGGCAAGCCCGTCTGGGTGATGGGCCACAGCATGGGCAGCATCAGCGTGACCGAACTCTACAAGCGGCTTCAGGACGGCAAGCGCCAGGATCTCGTCGCCGGCCTGGTCCTGAGCGCCTCCGTGGGCGGCACCTCGCTAAGGTACGGGGCCACGCGGCTGCCGGTGCTGATCGTTCACCACGAGCGCGACATTTGCGCCAGCTCCCCGCCGGGGCACGCGCGGTCCATCGCCGCGAGCCTGCGCGAGGGCGGAAACACGGCGACGCAGCTTTCCATCATCACCGGCGGCGACGGGGCCGGAGGCGACGTGTGCCACTCGGGGCTGCACATGTACGCGGGCGCGGAGCCCGAAGTGGCAAAGGTGCTGGACGACTTCATGGGCAGTCAGGCGGGGGAGCCGGCTGCCGCGCGCCCTCCACCTGCTTGAGCAGGAAGCGAAACCGCACAGTGACGGGAAGTCAGTCAATCACCAACTGGGAGAAAAAAATGAAACGCCTGCTTTTCGTGCTGCTGTTCGCCTGCGCACAAGCCCACGCCCAATCGAAGCCGGTCACGGAATTCCCGAGTGGGGCGACTTCCCTCTCGGCCGAGGCCCTGAAGGCCACGTTCACGGGGGCAAGCTATGCGTTCACTGGGGCCAACGGGATGGTTATCACGCTCCAGTTCCGGGACTCGGACGCCGTGATCGGGTCGCCGAGGGGCAGTGACACGGGCCCGTGGACCATCGAGGGTTCGGCGATCTGCTTCAAGCTGACGAAGTTTCCGAGCGGTTGCAACCAGGTCCGGCTCGTGGGCAACGACCTTTACTGGGAGCGGAGCAGCAATGGCGAAGTGGTGAAGCTCGACAAGAATTGAGTCGGGGACTGGCGGCAGGCCAGCCACGCCACGGTCTTCAGACGGAGTCCGCTTGCAATGCCCGAAGGGCGGCCGCGGGTTCCTTCTCCACGATCCGCAGCAGGGCCTTGGCCGGCCCCGTGGGTTCCCGCCGCGCCTGCTCCCAGTTCTGCAGCGTCTTCACGCTGACGTTGAGCAACCGCGCGAACTGCGCCTGCGACAGCCCCGAGCTTTCCCGCACTGCCTGTATCCGGGACGGCGTGAATTCGTGACGGCGCGACGGCTTCCTTTCGCCACGCGCGATGGCACCCGCCTGCCTGATGCTGCGGGTCAACTCCTCGAAAAGCCTGGGGTCCATCAGCCCAACTCCTGTTTCACGAGCGAGCGCAGCGTCTTCAGCTGGTCTTCGCTCAAGTCATCCAGTTCGTTCTTCGCGTAGACGAGGAGCATGTAGATCCGCGATCGGGCGCCGATCCAGTAATAGATCACACGCGCTCCTCCCCGCTTGCCGCGTCCGCGGACCGCCATCCGCACCTTCCTCAGCCCGCCGCTTCCGGCGATGAGGTCGCCGGCTTCGGGGTCCAGGAGAAGCCGGACCTGGAGCCGCCTGTAGTCCTCATCGTCGGCCAATTCCCCGATCCGTCGCGTGAAGACGGGCGTTTCGAGAAACACGACGGACTGCGTGGGCACTATACGCCAATGGCGGCTATGCGCCAATGGCGTAGCACTGCGGATGCTCGGGAAAGGACGACGGCGAGCGACAACGCGGGAACCCCCTGCCCGGACGCGCCGGGCGGGTTGCTCGCGCGCGGCGCTTCCTTACTTGTTGGCGGAAAGCCGCGCCTCGAGCGCGGCGACTTTCGCTTCCAGCTCGGCCACGCGGATGCGGGCCCGGGCGAGGACTTCCGACTGGACGTCGAATTCCTCCCGCGTGACGAGGTCGAGTCGCGCGAAGGCGGTGGCCAGCACGGCCCTGGCGTTCTTCTCGAAGTCACGCGCCGGGTTGGACGCGGCGGCTTCGGCGAGGCGGGCGGCGATTTCGCCCAGCAGCTTTTCTCTCATCTCAATTCCCTGGCGGGGGACTCGGTTGACCGGCACCGGCCGCGCACCGCCTTGGTGCGCCGCAGCAGAGCAAGGAGCCGCAATGGTGCAGGCCTTGCGCGGTGCTGAAATTAAACCTTCATAAACAGAGTGTTGCGAATTGGCGACAGGTGGCACGCTCCCTGCTAAAGCCTATCCGACGCAACCCTTTTTCACCTCCCTGAAGGATACCAACATGCGAAACGCCTCCAAAGTCTTTCTCCTCGCCGGCATCACCAGCGCCGCACTCGCCGCCCCGATCGCGCACGCCCAGGCCCCGGCCGCGACGCCGGAACACACGCTGACGGGCAACGTCGGCCTGTACAGCGAGTACATCTTCCGGGGCATCTCGCAGACCGCCGGCAAGCCCGCGCTGCAGGGCGGCTTCGACTACGCCCACTCCAGCGGCTTCTACCTCGGCACCTGGGCCTCCAACGCCAGCTGGCTCGGCGACTTCGGGGCGTACACCAAGTCGAGCCTCGAGTGGGACTTCTACGGCGGGTACAAGGGCACCTTCGCCGACGACTTCTCCTACGACGTGGGCCTGCTCTACTACTACTACCCGGGCACCGCCAACCCCGGGATCGTCAAGGCCGACACCCTCGAGGGCTACGTCGGGATCGGCTGGAAGTTCCTGAGCGCCAAGCTCAGCTACAACTTCGACGACTACTTCGGCGCCAGGCCCGCCGGCGAGAAGACGGACGGCACCTGGTACCTCGACCTGTCGGCCGCCTACCCGCTGGGCGACTCCGGCGCGAGCCTCGTGGCCCACTACGGGATCGTCGACGTGAAGAACGACGGCAGCGGCCCCACCGAGGCCAGCTACGAGGACTGGAAGATCGGCGTGGCCTACGTGATCCCCGGCGGCTTCATGAAGGGCGCGGAGATCGGCGCCTACTACTCGGGCAACAACGCCACCGAGGCCTTCTACACCGACCTCAACGGCTACAACACCGCCAAGGACCGGGGCGTCTTCTACATCAAGAAGTCGTTCTGACCGGCCGCGTCGCCACCCGCGCGAACAGGCAAACACGAGGACACCATGAAACTCATCACAGCCATCATCAAGCCGTTCAAGCTGGACGAGGTCCGCGAGGCCCTCTCCGCGATCGGCGTGCAGGGCATCACCGTCACCGAGGTGAAGGGCTTCGGGCGCCAGAAGGGCCACACGGAGCTCTACCGCGGCGCCGAGTACGTCGTCGACTTCCTGCCCAAGGTGAAGATCGAGGCGGCCATCAAGACGGAGCTCCTCGACCAGGCCATCGAGGCCATCGAGAAGAGCGCCAACACCGGGAAGATCGGCGACGGGAAGATCTTCGTCTTCGAACTCGAGCAGGTCGTGCGCATCCGTACCGGCGAGACCGGCGCGGACGCACTCTAGGACACAAGGGGAAGCCTCCATGAAACGCCTACTGAGCCTCATCGCCGTCACCGCGGCCCTCGCCTTCGGCGGCAACGCCCTGGCGCAGGAGAAGAAGGCCGACGCCCCCGCGTCGGCTCCCGCTGCGGCCGCACCGGCCGACGCCAAGCCCGCGGATGCCGCACCCGCGGCTCCCGCACCGGCACCGGCGGCAGCCGCCCCGGCCGCAGCCCCCGCCGCAGCCCCGGCGCCCACGCCCAACAAGGGCGACGTCGCGTGGCTGCTCACCTCGACCGCGCTCGTGCTGCTGATGAGCGTGCCGGCGCTGGCGCTGTTCTACGGCGGCATGGTCCGCTCCAAGAACATGCTCTCCGTGCTGATGCAGGTGTTCGTCGTCTTCTCGCTGATCACGGTGCTGTGGTTCGTCTACGGCTACTCGCTCGCGTTCACCGAGGGCAACGCCTTCATCGGCGGCTTCGACCGGCTCTTCCTCAAGGGCACGTTCGACGCCGCGACCGGCGCGTTCGCCATGGGCGCGACCTTCTCGAAGGCCACGCCGATTCCGGAGCTCCTCTTCGTCGCCTTCCAGGCCACGTTCGCGGGCATCACCTGCGCGCTGATCCTGGGCGCCTTCGCCGAGCGCGTGAAGTTCTCCGCAGTGCTGATCTTCATGGTGATCTGGTTCACCTTCGCCTACGTGCCGGTCGCGCACATGGTGTGGTTCTGGATGGGCCCGGACGCCTACACGGACGCGAAGCTGGTCGAGGAGCTCACCTCCAAGGCCGGTCTCCTCTGGCAGTGGGGCGCGCTCGACTTCGCGGGCGGCACGGTGGTGCACATCAACGCCGGCGTGGCGGGCCTGGTGGGCGCCTACCTGGTGGGCAAGCGCACGGGCTTCGGCAGGGAGAAGATGACGCCGCACAACCTGCCCATGACCATGATCGGGGCCTCGCTCCTGTGGTTCGGCTGGTTCGGCTTCAACGCCGGCAGCGCGCTGGAAGCCAACAACTTCGCCGTGCTCGCGTTCATCAACACCTTCATCGCGACGGCCTGCGCCGTCCTCTCGTGGATCTTCGTCGAGTGGATGTTCAAGGGGAAGCCCTCGATGCTGGGCGCCGCCTCCGGCGCCGTGGCGGGCCTCGTGGCGATCACCCCGGCCGCCGGCAACGTGGGCATCCCGGGCGCCTTCGCCATCGGCCTCATCGCCGGCCCCGTGTGCCTCTGGGGCGTGTCCGGCCTGAAGAAGATGCTGAGCGTGGACGACTCGCTGGACGTCTTCGGCGTGCACGCCCTCGGCGGCATCCTGGGCGCGATCCTCACCGGCGTCTTCAACTCGCCCGACCTCGGCGGCCCCGGCTTCACGGCCGACTGGGTGACGGCCACGGCGATCGCCGCGAAGGACTACTCGATCGCCGCGCAGGTGCTGGTGCAGGCGAAGGCGGTGGGCCTCACGGTGGTGTGGACGGCGGTGGTCGCCTTCATCGCCTTCAAGATCGCCGACCTGGTCGTCGGGCTGCGCGTGCCCGAGGAAGAGGAGCGCGAGGGCCTGGACATCACGGCCCACGGGGAATCCGCCTACAACTAGAGTTTCCAAGAGAGGCCAATTCAACGGGCACTTCGGTGCCCGTTTTTTTTCGCCCGCTCCCCCCGTGGTAGGATTTCGGCCCGATTCGCCCCCCGCTGCCCCGCCCCCGACCGTGACCCCCAAGCTCCTGCGCATCGCCACCCGCGAAAGCAAGCTCGCCATGTGGCAGACCGAGCACGTCGCCGCGCGCCTCGCCGAGCGCCACCCCGGCATCGCCATCGAGATCGTGGGCATGACCACGAAGGGCGACCGCATCCTGGACCGGCCGCTCGCGCAGGTGGGCGGCAAGGGGCTCTTCATCAAGGAGCTCGAGGTGGCGCTCGCCGACAACCTCGCCGACATCGCGGTGCACTCGATGAAGGACGTGCCGATGGAGCTGCCGGAGGGCTTCGCGATGCTGCCCTTCGGGCCGCGCGAGGACGCCCGCGACGCCTTCGTGTCGCTGCGCCATGCTTCCCTCGCCGCCCTGCCCGAGGGCGCGGTGGTCGGCACCTCGAGCCTGCGCCGCGAGTGCCAGCTGCGCCGCGCCTACCCCTCGCTCGTCATCAAGCCGCTGCGCGGCAACGTGAACACCCGGCTGGCCAAGCTCGAGGCCGGCGACTACGACGCGATCATCCTCGCGGCTGCGGGCCTCAAGCGCCTGGGCTTCGGCAGCCGCATCCGCGAACTGCTGCCCCTCGAGGTGGCGCTGCCGGCCATCGGCCAGGGAGTCCTCGCGATCGAGTTCCTCGCCGGCCGCGCCGACCTTGCGGAACTGCTGGCGCCGTTCGTGGACGCCTCCGCCCGCGCGGCGGCCGACGCCGAGCGTGCCCTGGGGCTCGTGGTCGAGGGAAGCTGCGAGGTGCCCGTGGGCGGGCACGCGACCGTGACCGGCTCCACCGTCGTCATCGAGGGCTTCCTGGGCCTGCCCGACGGCACGCGCCTGGTGCGCGAGCGTGCCGAAGGCGCGGCCGCCGACGCCGCGAAGGTCGGCCGGGCGTTGGGCGAGCGCATCCTCGCCCGCGGCGGGCGCGAAGTGCTCACGCTCCTCGCGCAACCGCGGCAATGACCCCGGCCGGGCCGCTCTCGGGCCTGGGAGTGGTGCTCACGCGCCCGCGCGCGCAGTGCGAGGCCATCGCTTCCGCGCTGGAGGCCAGCGGGGCCCGCGTCATCATTTTCCCGGCGCTCGACATCGTTCCCGTGGCCCTGGCGCCCGCGAGCCTCGAGACGCTCGCGTCCCTGCCCTCGACCTCGATCGCCATCTTCGTGAGCGCCAACGCGGCCGAGCACGGAGTGGCGGCGGCGAGGCGCGCCGGCCCCTGGCCTGGATCGGTGGCCGTGGCGGGCGTGGGCCAGGCCACCGCGGCCGCCCTGCGCGAGTCCGGCTTCGCGCGCGTGATCGCCCCGGCCGCGGGCTTCGACAGCGAGTCGCTGCTCGCCTGCCCCGAGCTGCAGTTCGTGAGGGACAAGCGCATCGCGATCTTCCGCGGCGTGGGCGGGCGGGAGCACCTGCGCACCACGCTCGAGTCGCGGGGCGCGACGGTGGGCTACGTCGAGTGCTACCGGCGCGACCGCCCCGCAACCGACCCCGCGGGCCTGCACGCCGCGCTCGGTCGCGGCGAAATCGACGCGGTCCATGCAATGAGCGCCGAAACAGTGGACAATTTCCTGGCGCTCGCCGGTCACGGGGCATCGTGGTCGCGCGTGGCGCTGGTGGTGCCGCATCCGGCCATCGCCCGGCAGGCCTTCTCGGCCTCCTTCGCCCGGGCGGTGGTGTCGGGTCCCGGCATCGCGGGCCTCGTCGAGGCGCTGTCCAACCTGCGAAAGGCGTCATGAGCTCTCCGCTTCCCGAACCGAACACGCTGCCCCCGACGAGACCGGTGCGCGCGCCCCCCCGGGCCGCCGACCACGGCGCGCGCTGGGCGGCGGCGGTGGCGATCGCGGCGGTGGCGGTGTCCATCGGGCTGGCGTGGAACGCGCAGCAGGCGCTCTCGTCGCTCTCGCAGACGGCCGGCGGCCGGCTCGCCGACCTGGGGGCCGAGCTCGCCCAGTCCAGGACCTCGCTCGCGCAGGCCCAGGTCGCGTTGCGCGAAACCCAGGCGCGCGTCGCGGAGCTGGAATCGCGCATGGTGGACGCGCAGGAAAACCGCGTGGCCGTCGAGGAGATGTACCGCGAGCTCTCGAGGAGCGCCGACGACCGCATGCTCGCCGAGGTCGAGCAGCTCCTCATCCTCGCGAGCCAGCAGCTGCAGCTCGCCGGCAACGTGAAGGGCGCGCTCATCGCGCTGCAGGCCGCCGACCAGCGGCTCGCCCGCGCCGACAAGCTGCAGGTGGCGAACCTGCGCCGCGCCCTCAACGGCGACATGGACCGCCTGAAGGCGCTGCCGCTCGTGGACACGGTGGGCATCGCCGTGAAGCTCGACGCCCTCGTGCAGCAGGCCGACTCCCTGCCGCTCATCGTGGCCGAGTCGCTCCCGGCCTCGCGCACCGGCACGCGTGCCACGCTGGACGAGGAGGCCGCCTGGCTGCGCGTGGCGCGCGACTTCTGGGCGGAGATGAAGGGGCTCGTGCGCATCCGCGAGATCGCCCCGTCCGAGGCGGTGCTCCTGTCGCCCGCCCAGACCTACTTCCTGCGCGAGAACCTGAAGCTGAGGCTGCTCGCGGCGCGCGTGGCGCTGCTCGCCCGCGACGAGAGTTCCTTCCGCGACGACATCCGCGCCTCGCAGGCGTGGATCACGAAGTACTTCGACGCCAAGGCGAAGGTGAACGTGAACGCGCAGGCCACGCTCAGGCAGCTGGCCGAGAGCCCCGTGTCGATCACCCCGCCCGACATCAACGCGAGCCTCGCGGCGGTGCGCGCCGCCCGCGCGGCCCGCGAGAAGCGGTAGGCCGGCCGTGCGCTTCGCGATCTGGTCCGTCATCCTCGCCGTCGTCGCCGTCGGCGTGGCGCTGCTCGCGCGCCAGTCGGACGGCTACGTGGTCATCGTCGCCTCGCCCTACCGCGTCGAGCTCTCCCTCAACCTCCTCCTGGTGCTGGTGTTCGCCGGCTACTTCGCCTTCCACCTGCTCGCGCGCCTCGTCGAGACGCTCGTGGCCATCCCCGCGCGCGTGCGCGCCTATCGCGCCGAACGCGCGCGCTCCCGGGCCCGCACCTCGCTCAACGACGCGCTGCTCGCCTTCTTCCAGGGCCGCTACGCGAGCGCGGAGAAGTCGGCCGCCACCGCCATGGAGAACGACGAGTCGCGGGCGGTGGCCGCGATCATCGCCGCGCGCAGCGCCCACGAGCTGGGCCGCTTCACCGAGCGCGAGGCCTTCCTGGACCAGGCCCGGGGTGACGCACCCGAGGTCGACCAGGCGCGCCTCACCACGCTCGCCGACCTCCTGCTCTCCCAGGGCCGCCACGAGGAGGCGCTCGCCGTGCTGAAGGACCTCTCGGGCCGCGACTCGCGCAACGTCCGGCTGCTGCGCATGCGCCACGCGGCGGAGACGGCGCTGCGCCGCTGGGACGAGGTGCTCGCGACGACCGCCACGCTCGCCAAGCTGGGCGGGCTCTCGCCCGTCGAGGCCTCCGCCTCGCGCCGCGCCGCGCACCTGGGGAACCTCAACCGCAAGGCGCAGGACGCCGCCGCGCTCGCCGCCTACTGGAAGCAGCTTCCCTCGGAGCTGCGCGTCGACTCGGCCATCGCCGCCACCGCCGCGCGCTACCACCTCGCCCTCGGCGGCACCACGGAGGCGCAGGCCATCGTCGAGAACGCGCTCGAGGCGGAGTGGGACGCGGGGCTCGTGGCCCTTTACGCCGACTGCGCCGGGGCCTCCGCCGTGCCGCTCATCGAGCGCGCGGAAAAGTGGCTGCGCGCGCACGCGCGCGACCCGGCGCTGCTGCTGGCGCTCGGCAAGCTCTGCATGCGCCAGGAGCTGTGGGGCAAGGCGCAGAGCTACATCGAGGCGAGCCTCGCGCTGGAGCCCACGCACGAGGGGCACATGACGCTCGCCGCGCTGATGGAGAAGCTCGGCAAGCCCCAGGAGGCCGGCCGCCACTTCCGGCGCAGCGCGGAACTCGCCGGCTAGCGGCCGCGTCCTACTTCCCCACCCACCGGAGGAGTCCTTCCATGGAGCGCGACTACGCCGCCCTCGACCACCTGCCCCTGCCCTCCGGCTCGCGGGTGGCCTCGCCGCCGCCGCTGCCGCGGCTCGCGCTCGAGTCGCCGGCCGTGGAGGCCATGACGGACCTGCGCCTCGTCGCGGCGAGCACGATCGCCACCGACAGGACGATCGAGGAGTGCAAGGCCATCATGGTGGCGCGCGCCATCCGCCTTCTCTTCGTCGAGGACGCGCAGCGCCGCGTGCTGGGCGTCATCACCGCGACCGACCTGCTCGGGGAGAAGCCCGTGCGCTTCATGCACGAGCGAAGCCTGCGCCGCCACGAGATCCTCGTCTCCGACCTGATGACGCCGGCCTCCGCCCTCGAGGCGCTCGACCTGCAGGCGGTGGTACACGCGCAGGTGGGCCACATCGTGGCCACGCTCAAGCGCGCCGGCCGCCAGCACACGTTCGTGACGGACGAAGGGGGGAGGCGCATCTGCGGCCTCTTCTCGGCCACGCACATCGCCCGGCGCCTCGGGATCGAGGTCGCGACCCACGAGGTCGCGGCGAGCTTCGCGGAGATCGAGGCGGCGCTCGCGCGCTGATCCTGGGACGGTTCTACAGAAAAAGGGGTCAGATCCCTTTATTGGGACGGTTCTACAGAACCGGTCTATTCAGAAGCTTGTGCACGGACCTCGCAGATCACGGAATAGACCGGTTCTGTAGAACCGTCCCAATAAAGGGATCTGACCCCTTTTTCCGAGATCAGCGCGCGAGCGCCGCCTCGATCTCCGCGAAGCTCGCCGCGACCTCGTGGGTCGCGACCTCG
>JAMPXV010000283.1 GCA_023700985.1 Lysobacter sp. | reverse complement strand
GACGAGTCGGGAGGGGAGCCCCGGGCCGGCGACACGTTCTTCCTCTTTCACCGGCCGCGCCGCTGGAACCCGCAGGAACGGGTGTGGATGGGCTACGAGCGCAAGCGCGGCAAGCTCGCCGACCTGAATGCTCTGCTGCGCGGGCACGGGGAGGGGCGCTTCTCGCTCGTCGTGGGCGATCCGGCGCTTCTCGCCGGCGTGAAGTACGTGATCACGCTGGACACCGACACGCAGCTGCCGCGCGACTCGGCGCGGCAGTTCGTCGGCGCGATGGCGCATCCGCTCAACCGGGCGTGCTTCGACGCGACCACCGGTTGCGTGGTCGACGGTTACGCGATCCTGCAGCCGCGCGTGAGCATCAGCGTGCCCGGGGCCAGCCGCTCCTGGCACGCGCGCCTGCACGGGGGCGAGCCCGGGATCGACCCGTACACGCGCACGGTCTCCGACGTCTACCAGGACGTGTTCGGCGAGGGATCCTTCATCGGCAAGGGCATCTACGACGTCGACGCCTTCGAGCGCGCCGTCGGCGGCCGCTTCCCCGAGAACCGCATCCTCAGCCACGACCTGCTCGAGGGGTGCTATGCGCGCTCGGGCCTGCTGAGCGACGTCCAGCTCTACGAGGAGTACCCGTCGACCTACGCCGCGGACATCCGCCGGCGCCACCGCTGGATCCGCGGCGACTGGCAGCTCGCGGGGTGGCTGCTCGCGCGCGTGCCCGGCCCCGGCGGGCGCCGGCTGCAGAACCCGCTGTCGGCGCTCTCGCAATGGAAGCTCTTCGACAACCTGCGGCGCAGCCTCGTGCCGGCAGCGCTCGTGCTGGTGCTGCTGCTGGGCTGGACCGTGCCCGCGCAGGCCTGGCTGTGGACGCTCGCCGTGGTCGCGATCATGGTGCTTCCGGGGGCGAGCGCGGTCCTCCTCGAACTGCTGCGCAAGCCCGGGGAAATGACGGTGCGGCAGCATTTCGCGATGGCCGCGGGCATGGCCGGCCGGCAGGCGGCCCACGCGGCGCTGGCGCTCGCGTTCCTGCCCTACGAGGCGATGATGAGCCTCGATGCGATCGCGCGCACCGCGTGGCGCATGATCGTCGCCCACCGGCGGCGGCTCGAGTGGAGCCCGTCGGTGCCGGACGATTCCCGGGGGCACCCCGGCGGCGCCGGCGAGGGCGCCACGCTCCTCTCCACGTTCCTGCGGATGGCGAGCGCGCCGGTGCTCGCCACGGCGACGGCCATCGTCCTGGCGCTGTGGGTTCCGTACGCGCTGCCGGCGGCTGTGCCCTTCCTGGTCCTGTGGTGGGTCTCGCCCGGCATCGCGTGGTGGACCAGCCGCCCGCTGGCACGCCGCGAGGCGCGCCTGACGGCGGAGCAGAGGCGGTTCCTGAGGAAGCTCTCGCGACGGACCTGGGCGTTCTTCGAGACCTTCGTGGGACCGCACGACAACTGGCTGCCCCCGGACAACTGGCAGGAGCACCCGGTCGCCACCCTCGCGCACCGGACCTCGCCGACGAACATGGGCCTGTCACTCCTCGCGAACCTCGCGGCCCGCGACTTCGGCTACATCCCCGCGGGGGAGGTGGTGCGCCGCACCGCCCACGCGATGGACACGATGGGGAGCCTCGCGCGCTACGAAGGCCACTTCTACAACTGGTACGACACGCAGACCCTGAAGCCCCTGCTGCCGCTCTACGTCTCCGCGGTGGACAGCGGCAACCTCGCCGGCCACCTGATGACCCTGCGGCCGGGGCTGCTGGCGCTCGTCGACGAGCCGATCGTGGAGCCGCGCTGGTTCGAGGGGCTGGGCGACACGCTGCAGTCGCTCGGCGACGCGCTGGGCGAGGCGGCCGCCGCGCTGCCGATCGGCCGCCTCCAGGAGGACCTGGATGCCGCCCGCGACGCGACGCCGACGACGATCGCGGCCGCGCGGCAGCGGGTCGGGAAGATCGCCGAGGCGGCGAACGACATCGCCGCCCGGGTTGCGGGCCTGCCCGTTCCCGAGGCTGCCGCCGACCCCGCGCCGCCCGGCGACGCGGCGTTCTGGGCCGAGGCCCTCGTCCGGCAGTGCCGGTTGCTGCGGGAGGAAGTCGCGACCCTGGTGCCCGAGGGGGAAGTCGCTGCCGCGGGGCCGGCGGGGATTCCGACCCTGCGCGAGCTGGCAACGCGCGAGGCCGGCGCGGGACCGGCGACCGACCGGCTGGCGAAGATCGATCGCCTGGCGCGGCAGTGCGAGGAACTGGCGCGGATGGAGTACGGCTTCCTCTACGACCGGGCGCGCCACCTGCTGGCCATCGGCTACAACGTCGCGGAGCGCACGCGGGACACGAGCTACTACGACCTGCTCGCCTCCGAGGCGAGGCTCGCGAGCTTCGTGGCCATCGCGCAGGGGCAGGTGCCGCAGGAGAACTGGTTCGCGCTGGGGCGCCTGCTCACGACCGCGGGCGGCGAGCCGGTGCTGCTTTCCTGGAGCGGCTCGATGTTCGAGTACCTGATGCCGCTCCTCGTCATGCCCGCGTACGAGAACACGCTGCTCGACCAGACCTGCCGCGCCACGGTGGAGCGGCAGGTCGCCTACGGCAGGCAGCGCGGCGTGCCGTGGGGCATCTCGGAGTGCGGCTACAACGCGGTCGACGCGAGCCTCAACTACCAGTACCGCGCGTTCGGCGTGCCGGGCCTGGGCCTCAAGCGCGGGCTCGCGGAGGACCTCGTCGTCGCGCCCTACGCCTCGGCGCTCGCGCTGATGGTGGCGCCCGAGGAATCGTGCGCGAACCTGCAGCGCCTGGCCGGCGACGGGCTGGCCGGGAGGTTCGGCCTGTACGAGGCGATCGACTACACGCCGGCGCGGCTGCCGCGCGGGCAGGCGAGCGTCGTCGTGCGCTCCTTCATGGCGCACCACGAGGGCATGATCCTGCTGTCGCTCGCGTACCTGCTGCTCGACCGCCCGATGCAGAAGCGCTTCGAGGCGGACCCCCTCGCCAGGGCGACGCTGCTCCTGCTGCAGGAGCGCGTCCCCAAGGCGGCGGCACTCCACCCGCACTCCGCCGAGCGCTCCGCCGTCCCCGCCATCCCCGGCGGGCCGGAGGCGCCGGTGCGCGTGCTGGCGACCCCGGACACGGCGATCCCGGAGGTGCAGCTGCTGTCGAACGGCCGGTACCACGTCATGGTCACGAACGCCGGCGGCGGCGCCTCGCGGTGGAAGGATCTCGCGGTCACGCGCTGGCGCGAGGACAGCACCTGCGACTCCTGGGGCACGTTCTGCTACATCCGCGACACGGCGAGCGGCCAGTTCTGGTCCGCCGCGCACCAGCCGACGCTCAAGCGCGCGGATCGCTACGAGGCGATCTTCACCGAATCGCGCGCGGAGTTCCGCCGCCGCGACGGCGACCTCGAGTCGCACACCGAGATCGTCGTCTCCCCGGAGGACGACATCGAGCTGCGCCGGCTGCGCAT
>JAMPXV010000065.1 GCA_023700985.1 Lysobacter sp. | reverse complement strand
GGCCCAGAAGCGGCCGGGCCCGCCCACCAGAGGCCCGCTCGGTCCGTAGAGAACCACCGTGGGCGTGAAGGCGGCGCGGCCGATGTGGGCCACGCTGGTGTCCCCCGTCACCACCAGGCTCGCGCGCGAGACGAGGTCCCAGAGCTGCGCGAGATCCAGCTGCCCCGCGTAGGAACGGTGGTCGGCGTTGCCGGGGATGGCCGCAACCAGCGCCTCCTCGCCGGGCCCCGCGCTCCAGCAGCAGGCAAGGCCGCGCGCCTCGAGCGCCGCGGCGACGCCGGCCCAGCGCTCGGGCGGCCACGTCTTGTGCATCGAGCTCGCGCCGATGTGCAGGACGGCGTATCGGCCGCCGGGCCGGTCGTAGGGACGGCAGTCCGGCGCTTCCCACTGCCCGCGCTCGTAGGGCGGCGGGGGCGGTCCGGGCACGAGAGTCGTCACGAGGTCCGACCAGGACATCGGTTCGCCGGGCATCGGCAGCAGGTCGGTCGCGGCCCAGCTCTTGTAGGCGGGCCGGTCGCCGGCGAAGGCGACCACGCGGCGCGCGCCCATCGCCCGCGCGAGCCAGCCGTAGCGGGCGTCCCCGTTGACGAGGGCGAGGTCGAAGGGCCCCAGCCGCCAGAGCGCCTCGAGGCTCGCGGGGTCGCGCACGCTCCAGCCCACCGCCTCGACGCCCCAGGGGCGGCGGGAAAAGAGCGGCACGAACGCGCCCGGCATCACGTGCACGATCCGCGCCCCGGGATGGAGGTGGCGCAGCTTCGCGGTGACCGCGGCCAGCATGATCGTGTCGCCGAGCAGCGAATGGTGCGCAAGGAGGATGCGCCGCGGCGGATCCCCGGCCGCCCCGCTCCGGGCCATTTGCCGCAGCGCACGCGCGTAGATCGCGAGCCAGGTGCGCGACCGCGAGGACACGCGCGCGCCCTACTTCACCACCCGCAGCCGGAAGAAGAGGCTGTTGGCCGGGAACATGAAGGCGAAGTGCTTCTCGTAGCGGCGCGGCGAGAGGGCGAAGAGCGCCCTCGCGATCGTCGAGAAGGGGAACGACTTCCCGAAGTCCATCTCCCGGGCCACCATCTCGAAGCGGCGGTCGGTGTAGAAGTTGGAGTGGCGGGTGCTGGTCGTGAAGTAGTCGAGCGACTCCCAGGACAGGTGCCGCACGTGCGTGGGATCCTGGTACGAGTAGACGCTGGAGAAGTGCGGCGTGGTGATGAACACCTCGGCGCCCGGCTTGGCGGCGCGGTGGATCTCCTCCATCAGCTTCACGACGTTCGGCACGTGCTCGATCACGTTGCGGCAGAAGATCGCGTCGTAGGCGTCGCTCTCCACCGGGTACGGGAAGACGCCCAGGTCGTGGCGCACGTCGGCCTCGCTCGCCACCGCGATGTCGATTCCCGTGGAGCCCGGGATCTTGTCCCTGCCGCACCCCACGTCGAGGCACTTGCGCCCCGTCGCGTACTCCGTCATCTGCGCCGTGTTCATCTTCCGCCTCTCCGACAGGTCCTGGCCGCGGGTCAGCGCCGGGACGCGCGCGCGACCACCGAAAACACCTCGAGCATCCGCTCCACCATGCGCTCCTCGCCGAAGCGCTGCAGGGCCGCCTCCCGGCCGCGCGCGGCGAGCCGGCCGCGCAGGGGCGCGTCCGCGAGCAGCGCCTCGATCGTCGCGCCGAGCGCGCTTGCGTCGCCGGGCGGCACGAGCCGCCCCGTCTCCCCGTCCTGCACGATCTCCCCGATGCTGCCCACGGGCGTGGTGACGACGGGCAGGCCGCAGGCCATCGCCTGCATCAGCGCCTGCGGCACGCCCTCGTTGGCGTAGGAGGGCAGGCAGAAGAGGTCGAGCGCGCGCATCCACGGCGCCACGTCCGCCTGGTTGCCGGCGAAGCGCACCCGCTCCGCGATGCCGAGCTCGGCGGCGAGCTTCTCCAGGGGCTCGCGCTGCGGCCCGTCGCCCACCACGACGAGGCGCGCGCCGCGGTCGGCGAGGCCCGCGAGGGCCTCGAGGAGGTAGCGGTGGCCCTTCCAGCTCCTGAGCGTGGCGACGATGCCGATGAGCGACCCGCCGGCGGCGAGGCCCAAGTCCGCGCGCGCCTTCGCCGCGTCGCCGGGCCGGAAGCGATCGAGGTCGATGCCCGTGGGAATGGAGACGACGCGGTCGGGAGCGACACCGGCCTCCGCCATCACCTGCTCGCGCAGGCGCTCGCCCGTGGTCACGATGCGCCGGGAGGCTTGCCGGTACAGCCAGCGCGTGGCGAGGTTGCGCGGCACGGGCGCGGAGATGTGCCGGGTGCGGACGATGGGCGGCGCCTGGCGCAGCAGGCAGCTCGCCACGGCCGCGAGCCAGCTGTCGGTGGAGCTGTGCGTGTTCAGGACGTCGAAGCGGCGGTTGCGCAGGAGCCGGGTCATCGCGAAAAGCCCCCCGGGCGACTTCCGCGCGATCGGCAACGCGATGGCCTCGACGCCGTAGTCCGGCGCGGCCTGGAAGATGCGCGACTGCGGCGGCGCGGCGATCGCCACCGCGTGCCCGCGGCCGGCCACGCCGCGCGCCTCGGTCAGCACGCGGATCTCCTGCCCGCCCCAGCCCAGGGACGATTCCGTGTGCAGGATGCGAAGGGGCGCCTCGGCCATCGTTTCAGGCCCCGGCGAACTGCAGCCGGTGCAGCCCCGCGTACACGCCGCCCGCGGCGAGGAGCGCGGCGTGGGTGCCCATCTCCACGATGCGGCCGTGCGCGAGGACCACGATGCGGTCCGCGTTCTCGACGGTGGAGAGGCGGTGCGCGATCACGATGGTCGTGCGCCCGCGCATGAGCGTCTCCAGCGCCGCCTGCACGGCGCGCTCGCTCTCGGTGTCGAGGGCGGAAGTGGCCTCGTCGAGGAGCAGGATGGGCGCGTCCTTGAGGATGGCGCGCGCGATGGCGATGCGCTGGCGCTGGCCGCCCGAGAGCTTGGCGCCGTTCTCGCCGATCTGGGTGGCGAGCCCCTGCGGCAGGTCGCGGATGAATTCCATCGCGTGGGCCGCCTCGGCCGCGCGCACGATCGCCGCCTCGTCGGCGCGCTCGCCCTGGCCGTAGGCGATGTTGGCGGCGACGGTGTCGTTGAAGAGGACCACGTTCTGCGACACGAGGGAGATCTGCCGCCGCAGGCTCTCGAGCGTGAGCTCCTCGAGCGGGTGCCCGTCGAGCGTGATACGCCCGGCGGTGGGGTGGTAGAAGCGCGGCAGCAGGTGGACGAGGCTGGACTTGCCGCTGCCGGAGGCGCCCACCAGCGCCACGTTCTCGCCGGGCCGGATGTCGAGCGTCACGCCGTCGAGCGCGGGCGTGGTGCCGGTGCGGTAGGTGAGGGATACCGCCTCGAAGCGCACCTCGCCGGTGGCGCGCCCGAGCGCGACGGTGCCGCGGTCTTCCTCGGGCTTCTCGTCGACGAGGCCGAAGACGCTCTCGCAGGCGGCGAGCCCGCGCTGCAGGTGCTCGTTCACGCTCGTGAGGCGCTTGAGCGGCTGCAGCAGCATGCCGGTCGCGGCGATGAATTCGACGAACCGGCCCACGTCGGTCTGCCCCTCGAAGGCGAGCTGCGCGGCGAAGTAGATGATGGCGGCCACGGCGCAGGCCACCAGGAGCTGCGTCACCGGCACGGTGGCGGCCGCGGCCGCGGCCTGCTTCATGTTGTACCGCCGGATGAGCTGCGCGGCCTTCGCGAAGCGCTCGCTCTCGTAGGGCTGGCCCCCGAAGACGCGCACCACGCGCTGGTTCGTGATCGACTCGTCCAGCACCTCGGCGACGCCTCCGACCGCCCGCTGGCTGGCGCGGCTCATGTCGCGCAGCCGCCGGCTGAAGTAGCGCACGGCCAGCGCCAGCGGCGGGATGACGACGAAGGTGATGAGCGTGAGCCGCCAGTTGGACCACAGCAGGATCGCCAGCAGCGCCGCGATCGTCACCGTGTCGCGCACCAGGGTGGCCAGCACGCTGGTGGAGGCGGAGGCGATCTGCGTCACGTCATGGGTGAAGCGCGAGACCAAGCGCGCGGTGGGCACCTCGTCGAAGAACGCGGGCGGCAGCCTCAGCACGTTGGCGAACATCGCCGCGCGCAGGTCCAGGATCACCTTGTTGTTCACCCACTGGATGAGGTAGCCCGAGGCGAAGCTCGCCAGCCCGCTCACGAGGAAGACCGCCACCACGCCGAGGGGAATGAGGATGGCGAGCTCGCGGTTGCGGTTCACGAAGAGCTCGTTCACGAGCGGCCCGGTGAGCTTCACGAGGGCCGCGTCCGAGAGCCCGCCCACCACCATGGCGGCGATCGCCGCGAAGAGCGCGGCCCGGTAGGGCCACACGTGCGTGAGGAGCCGGCGGTAGAGGGCGCGCCCGTCGGGCTGCGGGTCGGTCATCCCGGCATTATCCCAGTTTGCCCGCGAGCAGCCTCTCGTAGAGGCCGAGGTACTCGCGACCCATGGCCTCGGGGGTCAGTGGGGCGACGGCGTCGCGGGCCGCCTCGCCCATGCCCCGGGCGGTGGCGGGGTCGAGGCGGTCCAGGCACTGCGCGAGCCCACCGACGTCGAGGGCGTCGCGGACGAAGCCGTTCTCGCCGTCGCGTACGATCTCGGCCGCACCGCACTTGGTGCTCGTCACCACGGGCAGGCCCGAGGCCATCGCCTCCAGCGCCGCGTTCGGGAAGGGGTCGTAGAGCGTGGGCAGGACGAAGGCGTCGGCGGCGGCGAGGAAGGGGCGCACGTCGGAGACGCCGCCCACGAAGCGCACGCGGCCGGCCACGCCCAGGCGCACCGAGAGGCGCCCGTAGGCCATGGCGCGCTTGTCCTTGCCGGCGATGATGGCCCAGGCGGGCTCCCTGCGCCGGGCGAGCGCGCGCAGGAACGGGTCCGCGCCCTTTCTCTCGAAACCCGAGCCGACGAACGCGAAGACCGTCGCATCGGCCGGGATGCCGAGCTGCTGGCGGACCGCCGCGCCGTGCTCCGCGCGCAGGCCGGGATGGAAGCGCGCGCCGTCGACGGCGTTGCGGATGAGGACCAGTTTCTCCGCGGGGGTCGCGAAGTGCCGCTGGGCCTCCTCGCGCACCATCTCGGAGTTGCAGATCACCGCCTTGAGGCGGGGCGAGGTGAAGAGCTCGCGCTCGGCCGCGAGGAGGTAGCGATGGTGTGGCGAGAGCGAGGTGGCGAGCCAGGAGAGCGGCGACTGGATGCGCGCGCGCTGGGCGAGCCACTCGGCGTGCACCCCGTCGCCGGCGCGGTAGACGTCGCAGCAGGCGATGCGCTCGTGGGACTGCACCAGGTCGAAGCGGCGCTTCGCGAGCTCCGCGCACACGGCGCGCGCGAAGCCGCGGTCGCGCCAGAGGCTCCCCACGTAGAACGGGTCGAGGAGGATGGCGGTGCCGTCGTTGTCCGGCCAGCGGCGGGTGACCAGCGTGAGGACGGCGCCCTGCGCGGAGAGCGCGGCGATGGCCGACTGCACGAAGCGCTCCGCGCCGCCGAAGGCGTCGAAGCGGCTGCGCACGAGCGCCACCCGGGGACCGCCGGTGCCTTGCCCCCGGACGGTCGGGCTCACGGCAGCGCGAGCAGTTCGTTGATCGCGGAGTGCACGCGGTCGACGGGCAGCCGCGTGAGGCACTCGCTCACCTTGCCGCCGCCGCAGCCGTCGTTGCCGCAGGGCCGGCAGGTGTGGCCGCTTTCGACCACCCGGTGCGGCACCCTCCACGGGCCCCATTCGCGCTCGCCGCTGGGCCCGAAGAGCGCCACGACGGGCGTGCCCATGGCCGCGGCGATGTGCATGGGCGCGGAATCCACGCCGAAGAAGAGCCGCGCGCGCGCCGTCAGCGCCGCCATCTCGCGCAGCGTCAGCTGCCCCGAGAGGTCGGCCACCTCGATGCCGGCGTGCTCTAGGATGCGCTTGACGATGGCCTGCTCGCGCGCGTTGGGAGCGCCGGTGAGCGCGATCCGGTGGCCGTCGCGGGCCAGGCGCTGCAGGAGCTCGGCGTTGCGCTCGTCCGTCCACGCCTTGAAGAGCCAGCGCGACGTGGGGTGCACGTGCAGGAACCCCTTGGGCGCGAGGCCGTGCTGCGCGAGGAGGGCATCGACCTTCGCCTCCGCCTCGGGGCCGGGAACCATCACGAGGCGCTTTTCCTCCTCCTCGGGGTAGATCCCCAGGCGGCGAAGGGCGTCGAGGTTCGACTCGACCGTGTGGCGGGGGCTCGCCTTCGGGAGCGGATAGCGGTGCGAGAAGCTCGCCTTCCACGCCCAGCCGGCCCGCGCCGGGGCCACCGACCAGCGCGGCCGCAGGAGCTGCGCCAGCCACGCGCCGCGCCAGTGGTCCGTGAGGTGCACGACGAGCTGGTAGCGCCGCTCGCGCAGCGCGGAAAGCAGCGCCGCCTCGCGCCGCGCCTGCAGGAGCAGGCCTTGCCGCTTCCATTCGCGGTCGATCGCGTGGATGCGCGACACCGCCGGGTGCCCGGCGAGCATGTCGCGCGTGTCGGCGTAGACCAGCGCGTCGATCTCGGCCTGCGGCGCGCGCGCGGCCAGCACGCTGAAGACGGGCGAGGTGAGCAGCACGTCGCCGTGGTGGCGCAGCTTCACCACCAGCACGCGGCGCAGCGAGTCGACGCCTATCGGGTCGGGGACCATGGCCGCCAGATTAGCAAACGCGCGGGCACACCGGGGGGGCGGCCGCGCTCACGGCCCCGTGAACCGCACGCTCAGGAGGAAGCCGCGGCGCGGGGCGTCGTACCCCACGGCGTGCTCGTAGCGCTTGTCGAAGAGGTTCGCGGCGGTGAGCTCCAGCGTCCAGCTCTTGTCCGCGGCGTAGCGCACGGCCGCGTCGGCGATGGCGTAGCCGGGCAACCGGGACCCGGGCGCCTCGTTGGCGGAGTCGAACCGCTCGCTGCTCGCCGTGACGCCGCCGGAGACCGACCACTTCCCGAACCGGCGCGAGGCCTCTACGCGGCCGAAGCGCTCGGCCCGGCCCTGCAGGAGGAAGCCCGTGTCCTCGTCGCGCGGCCGCTGGAACGTCCCCGAGGCCTTCAGCGCCACGCCCCAGGCCGCGCCCTCGACGGAAGCCTCCACGCCCTTGATGCGCGCGCGGCGCACGTTCTCCATCGTGGGGTAGGTGTAGGTGATGAGGTCCTCGATGCGGTTGTCGAACCAGGTGAGGCGCCACGGCCACGGGGACTTGGGATCGCTGCGCACGCCGATCTCGGTGCTGTCGCTCCACTCGGGGCGCAGGTCCGGGTTGGGGACGTAGAAGTCGGACGACGGCGCGTAGAGGTCGAAGAAGGTCGGCGCGCGGAAGCCGCGGCCCTCGGTGAAGACGAGGTAGCCGACGCCGGGCCAGGCCGCCCCGTAGCTCACGGTGCCGGTGTTGCGGCCGCCGAACTGGTCGTCCTCGTCGCGGCGCACCGACGCCTCCAGCCGCTGGCCGCGCCAGCTTTCCTTGATCGCGAGGAAGCCCGAGTTGGTGTCGCGGCGCGTCTGCGTGAAGGCCGTGGGGGAGAGCACCTCCTGGCGCAGCGTCTCGAGGCCGGCCATCACGGTGCCGAGCTTCGTGCCGAACTCGTTCAGCCAGGACGCCTGGAACTGGCGGGTCTCGAAGCGCGCGGGATCGTTGCCCTGGATGTCGAGCTCGTCGCGGCCCTCGCCCACCGTGAACCGGCTCGACCACCACGGCGCGAAGAACATGAACGAGGAGAGGCGCGCGCCCGTGAGGGTCTGCTTGTTGAGGTCGTCGGCGAAGCGCCCCGACGCGTCGGGGCAGCCGTCGAAGCGGGCCTTGCCCTGGCTCACGAACCCGGAGAGGGTGATCGTCTCCCCGTTCATCTGCCGCGAGACGACCTGCGCGTTGGCGAAGGCGTTCTCGTAGGGGTCGCGGTCCGGGTCGTGGCACCAGGCGCGCTCGTTGGTGGCGCTCGCGGCGTCCACCCGGCGCCCCCCGGCCGTGAACGAGACCGTCGTGTTCCCCTCCACGGCGGTGAAGCCCGCGGCGCCGTTGAGTTCCGAGTCGGTGCCGAAGCCCGTCGAGGCGAAGAAGCGCGGCTTCGCGGAGGCGCGCGTGAAGATCTGCACCACGCCACCGATCGCGTCGGGGCCGTAGAGGCTCGACAGGGGCCCCTTCACGACCTCGATGCTCTCGATCATCTCGAGGGGCAGGTTCTCGATGGAGGTCGTGCCCACGGTGGCCGAGCTCACGCGCATCCCGTCGATGAGGACGAGGGTGTGCCCGGCGTTGGCGCCGCGCAGGAAGAGTCCCGCCGGCTGCCCGGGGCCGCCGGTTCCGCGGAACTCGGCCTGCGCCACGCGCTGCAGCAGCTCGTTCAGCGAGACGGGCCCGGCGCGCTCGATCTCGTCGCGCGTGATGACGGTGACGTCCCTCAGTGCATCCCCGGCGCGCTGGGGCGCGCGGGCGGCGGTGACGACGATGGTCTCCAGGGGGGCGAAGGCGAGGCTCGGCGGGGGGGAGGGTTGCTGGGCGTGGGCGCCCAATGCCATCGCGGCGGCGAGGCCGGCGAGGGGCTTGGTTTTCATGAAGGGTCCTTAGGTCCGCGTGAGGCCAGCGTCCCCGCAGGCCCCCAGGTGGGTAACCCTCCGGTTTGGGGACGGTTCCTGAGGACGGTTCCTAAAAGAATCCTGACGCGTTTGTCAGGAACCAACTCTTTTAGGAACCGTCCTCAGGAACCGTCCCCAAGCCGAAGGCCGTCGCGTCCGGGCCGGTCTCCGGGCTCGCCAGACTTGATCTCCGCCTTCCCGCGGCCCGAGGGCGGCAGTGGCTGGAAGGAGATCCACACTGGCTTACCGTTGCGGGGGCAGCGCCGGCATTTCACCGGCTTCCCGTACACCTGGATGCGGCTTTCATCATACTCCCCGGGAGGCCGAAAGGCCTACCGTTACATTCGAAATCACTTTCAAAATAAGCGCTTACGCATTGACGGGGAAATGTTTTTCCAATAGTCTTCCGGCCATGGAACCCGAGCTTTCCGCCCTCGAGGCGAAGGTCGAGCAGGCGGTCGCGCAGCTCAAGCAGTTGCGCGAGGAGGGACGCGAGCTGCGCCAGCAACTGGCCGCGCGCACCGACGAGAACGCGCGGCTCACGGAGAAGCTCGCGGCGGCCAAGGCGCGCATCGAGGCGCTGCTCAAGCAGATTCCCGAGACCGAGGCATGAGCGGCGACGAAGCCAGGGCCCGCGACAAGGGGCTCGCCATCCAGATCCTCGGCCGCGAGTTCCGGGTCGCTTGCCCCGAGGGCGAGGAGAAGCAGCTGCAGTCGTCGGTCGAGTACCTGAACCACCGCATGAAGGAGCTGCGCGACACGGGAAAGGTCACCGGCAACGAGCGCGTCGCCATCATGGCCGCG
Source organism: Lysobacter sp. (assembly GCA_023700985.1). Lineage (GTDB taxonomy): Bacteria > Pseudomonadota > Gammaproteobacteria > Burkholderiales > Usitatibacteraceae > FEB-7. The sequence goes on along the minus strand of JAMPXV010000065.1, from coordinate 7,396 downwards.
CTCAACATCGCGCACGAGTTCCTCTCGCACAAGTCCGCGAAGGGCGCGGCTTCCGTTGACGGTGCGGACATTCGGCGTAGAATCGCCGCGATGCAGGAGACGCTGGATTCGGCGCTCGCCGCCGACCAGGACAAGCTCTTCTAGCGGCGCCCCGACGCCGCGCGACCGGCGTGCCGGTTTCCTGCGGTGTTCGTCCGGGCTTACATCTTCGAGCCGATAATCTTGCCAGCCTGGATGCCCGCCAATGTGGTGCTTTTGTGCGCGTCCCAAGTCGGATGTACCTACGGCACCCGGTAGGCAACCGCCTTGAACCTGTGGGTTCGAGCGTGCGGCCCGGACGAACACCGCAGGAAATCGTTCCAATCAGATTACTTTTCGGATCTCGACTCTGTTCGAGCCCCGAAAAGTAATCTGATTAGGAAGCGCCTCCCATGTCCTACTGGCTGATGAAGTCGGAGCCGGACGAGTTCTCGATCGACGACCTCGTCCGCGCACCGGGGAAGACCACGCCCTGGTTCGGCGTGAGAAACTACCAGGCCCGCAACTACATGCGCGACGCGATGCGCGTGGGCGACGGCGTCCTGTTCTACCACTCCAGCTGCGCCGTGCCCGGCATCGCGGGGCTCGCGGAAGTCGCCAGCACGCCCTACCCCGACGAGACGCAGTTCGACCCGAAGAGCCCGTACTTCGACCCCAAGGCCACGCGCGAGAACCCGCGCTGGATGCTGGTCGACGTGAAGCTCGCCAGGAAGACGCGTCTCCTCCCGCTCGACGAACTGCGCGCCCACGAGGCGCTCGCGGACATGGTGATACTCAAGCGCGGCAACCGCCTGTCGGTCACGCCCGTCACTTCCGCCGAGTGGAAGGCGATCGCCAGGCTTCTCGCGCCCGATGCCCGGTGACGCGCTCACCTGGCTGACCTACGCCGGCCTGGGCGTCTTCGTCGGGTTCTTCTCGGGGCTGCTAGGCATCGGCGGCGGGTCGATGATCGTGCCCATTCTCGGGCTGGTGTTCGTTGCCTTCGGATTCCCGCCCGACCAGGTGATGCCGCTTTCGCTTGGCACGTCGCTCGCGGCGATAATCCTCGCGACCGCCTCGGGCGCGCGCGCGCACCACCAGCACGGCGCGGTGCGCGGCGACATCGTGCGCGGGCTCGTCCCGGGCATCGTCGCGGCGGGGCTGGCCGCCGGGGCCATCGCGCGCGCCGCCCCCGTGGCCTTCCTCAAGTACTTCTTCCTCGCCTTCGTCTTCTACGTCACCACGCAGATGCTCTTCGGCCTCAAGCCCACGCGCAGCCGCCCCGTCCCGGCGCGCGCCGGCCTCTTCGGCGTGGGCGCGTTGATCGGCGGCCTGTCGGGCCTGGCGGGCGTGGGCGGCGCGATGATCTCGGTGCCCTTCATGACGATGTGGGGCGTGCCCTTCAGGTCCGCCATCGGCACCTCGGCCGCGATCAGCTTCGTGGTGGCCGTCGCGGGGACGATCGGCTACGTGGCCGCGGGGCTCACCGTGCCCTCGCTGCCGGCCTGGACCGTGGGCTACGTGTACGTGCCGGCCCTGGTGGGCATCTCGGTCACGAGCGTCTTCGTGGCGCCGTGGGGCGCGCGGCTCGCGCACCGCCTGCCGGTGGGCATCCTGAAGAAGGTGTTCGCCGTCTTCCTCCTGGCCCTGGCGGCCAAGCTCATCACCGCGCTGTGACGCAACCCGCAGCAGGACGGCCCGACCCGGCGTAAGATTCGCGCGGTCACCACGACGGATTCCCCCTACCTTGAAGATCCTCATTCTCGGTGCCGGCCAGGTCGGCGCCAGCGTGGCCGAGAGCCTGGTGTCGGAAAAGAACGACGTCACCGTCGTCGATACCAGCGCCGACCGCCTGCGCGACCTGCAGTCGCGCTTCAACCTGCGCACCGTCACCGGCAATGCGGCCCACCCGGAGATCCTGGCGGACGCCGGGGCTGCCGACACGGACATGCTCTTCGCGGTGACGGCGAGCGACGAGACCAACCTCGTCGCGTGCAAGGTGGGCCACGCGGTCTTCAACATCCCGACGCGCATCGCCCGGATCCGCTCGACCTGGTTCCAGAGCCACCCGCAGCTCCTCGAGAGCGACTGCTTCTCGGTGAGCCACGCCATCTGTCCCGAGCAGATCGTGACGGAGTACATCGGCAAGCTCATCGAGTTCCCGGAGGCCCTCCAGGTGGCGGAGTTCGCCGGCGGCAAGATCGACCTCGTAGCGGTGCGCGCCATCGAGGGCGGGCCGATCGTCCGCCACCCGCTGCGCGACCTCGAGAAGCGCCTGCCCACCACCGACGTGAAGGTGGCCGCGATATACCGCAACGACCGGCCGCTCGCGCTCGCCCCTGACACGGTGGTGCAGGCGGGCGACGAGGTGTTCTTCGTGGCCGCGGCGGGCGACATCCGCGAGGTGATGGCGGAGATGCGGCAGATGGACCGCCCGGTGCAGCGCGTCATCATCGCCGGGGGCGGCAACATCGGCCTGCGGCTGGCGCGCGCCCTGGAGGCGAGGCTCAACGTCAAGGTGATCGAGTCCTCGAAGCGGCGCTGCGAGTACCTCTCGGGGCAGCTCGGCTCGGCGCTGGTGCTCAACGGCGACGTGAGCAACGAGGACCTGCTCGGCGACGAGAACGTGGACGAGACCGACCTCTTCGTCTCCGTCACCAACGACGACGAGGCGAACATCATGTCGGCGCTGCTCGCCAAGCGGATGGGCGCGCGCCGGGTCATCGCGCTCATCAACCGCCGGGCCTACGGCGACCTCATGCAGGGCGGCCAGATCGACATCGCCATCTCGCCGGCCCAGGCCACGCTGGGCAGCCTCCTCGAGCACGTGCGGCGCGGCGACGTGGCGGCCGTCCACAGCGTGCGGCGCGGCCGGGCCGAGGCTCTGGAGCTCATCGCTCACGGCGATCGCAAGACCTCGCGGGTGGTCGGCCGCGCGATCCGCGAGATCGACCTGCCGCCGGGGGCCACCATCGTGGGGATCATCCGGGGCGACAAGGCCATCGTCGCCGAGGACGACGGGCACGTGATCGAGCCGGACGACCACGTCCTGATCTTCCTCACCCAGAAGCGCATGATCCCGAAGGTGGAGAAGCTCTTCGAGGTCGGCGTGGGCTTCTTCTGAAGGCGCGGTGATGGCCGCGAAACGGGTACCCGCGCCAGCCGCCGCCCCGGCGCCGCGACGCTTCACCCTGTTCGACCGGATCGCGCCGGTCCTGAACGTGCTGGGCGTCGTCCTCATGATCTTCGGCACGAGCATGGCCGTTCCGTTCGCCGCTTCCCGCCTGCTGGAGGACGGGGCGCACGGCGCCTACGGGGAGTCGATCGCGGTGACGCTGGTGGCCGGCCTCGCCCTGCTTCTCGGCACGCGCGGGCGCCATCGCCGCGAGATCCAGCCGCGCGACGGTTTCCTCCTGGTCGCGCTCGTGTGGACGGTGCTGCCCGCGTTCGCCACGGTGCCGCTCATGGCCCAGATTCCCGGGCTGTCGTTCACTGACGCGTACTTCGAGTGCGTGTCCGGGCTTACCGCGAGCGGCGCGACCGTGCTGACCGGGCTCGATGCCCTGCCCGTCTCGATCAACCTCTGGCGGTCCCTCATGATCTGGATGGGGGGGATGGGGATCATCGTCCTCGCCGTGGCGATCCTGCCGCTCCTGGGCGTGGGGGGAAGCCAGCTCTTCCGGGCAGAGATGGCCGGGCCGATGAAGGACACGAAGCTCACCCCGCGCATCGAGGAAACCGCGAAGGGGCTGTGGCTCGTCTACTTCGCGCTCACCGCGGCGTGCGCGGGCGCCTACTGGCTGGCGGGCATGAGCGGGACGGATGCGCTCATGCACGCCTTCACGACCGTCGGCCTGGGCGGATTCTCCTCGCACGACGCGAGCTACGCGTACTGGGACTCGCCCCTCATCGAGGCCGTGGCCGTGGTGTTCATGCTGCTGTCGGCGGTCAACTTCACGGTCCACTTCCTCGCCATCCGGGGGCGCAGCTTCCTCGCCTATGCCCGCGACCCCGAGGCGCGCCGCGTCGTCTTCTGGGCGGGGGCGGCGACGTTCATGATCGGCTTCCACTTGTGGGGGCACGGCACCTACGACGACCTCGCCACCGCCATGCGCTACGCCGTCTTCCACGTGGTCTCCGTGGGCACGACCACGGGCTATTCGTCGGCGGACTACGCGCAGTGGCCCGTGCTCGCGCCGGCGCTGATGCTCTTCCTGTCCTGCTTCCTCGCGAGCGCGGGCTCCACGGGCGGGGGCATCAAGATGATCAGGGCGGTGGTCCTGTTCAAGCAGGCGGTGCGCGAGCTCACGCGCATCGTCCACCCCAGCGCCGTGGTCCAGGTCAAGGTCGAGGGCCGGGTGATCGAGAACAACCTCATCTTCGCGGTGCTCGCCTACATGCTCATGTACGGGGCGACTGTCATCGCGACCATGATGCTGCTGATGGCGAGCGGGCTGGACATCGTGACCGCGGTCTCGGCCGTGCTCGCCTCGATCAACAACCTCGGCCCCGGCCTGGGTCTCGTCGGGCCGGCGTCCACCTATGCGCCGCTCACGGACTTCCAGACCTGGGTGTGCACCGCGACCATGATCCTGGGGCGCCTGGAGCTCTTCGCGATCATCGTGCTCTTCACCCCGGCGTTCTGGCGGAAGTAGGCCGCAGCGCCCCGAGCACCGCGCCGGCGAGCGCCCACGCGAGGAGCGCGTTGTGGCGCACGAGGAAGTCGTCGGTCATGTTGCGCACGGCGAAGCCCGCCACGAGGACGAGGCCCAGCGCCGCGACGTAGCGGCGCGGCGGCGCCTCGCGGAGCCCCGCGGCCATCTCGCGCACGACGGCGCCCACCATCCAGGCGAAGAGTGCCAGCCCGACGAGCCCCCCCTGCAGCGCCACGTTGAGCACGGTGTTGTGGCCGTGCGTGTAGAGCGGGTTGTCCACGCCGGGCACGGAGCCCGCGCGGAACTCCCGGCGCAGGATGCCTCGGCCGAACCCGTGCCCCACCCAGGGGGAATCGGCCACGCTCCGCGCGGCGAACCGCCAGATGGCGAGGCGCGGGTCGTGCCGCATCTGCGCCTCCGCCTCGCGCTCCGTGCCAGCCAGCATCTCGGTGCGGTTCTGGATCGAAAGGGCGAAGAGCGCGGCGAACGCGGCCAGCGCGACGACGGTGGCAAGGGCGAGCCGCTTGCGGCGCGCCGGGCTGGACGCCAGGCCGGCGAGGAGCGCGGCCAGCAGCGTCATGCCGGCGAGCGCGATCCACGCGATGCGATTGTCGTTCCACGCGGTCACCACGAGGGTGAGCAGGGCGGCGGCGGCCAGCGCCGCGCGCAGGAGCCGGGCTTCCGAGGGCGCCCGCACGAAGGCCCACGCGACGAGCGGCAGCGCGAGGACGACGTGGGTGGCGAAGGAGCCGATGTCGCCGTGCCAGCGCTTCGGGTTCCACTCGCCCGGGCCGGCGGCCTGCGCGATGGCGAGGAGGGCCAGCGTGGCGAGGCCCGCCGAGAGGACCCAGGCCCAGCGGTCGAGGGCCCGCGCGTCCGTCGTGACGACGAAGAAGAGCAGGAAGGCGGCGAACGGGTACAGGAGCTCGGGGCGCAGCTCGCCGCGCGAGTAGGCGGGCTCGATGCTCCACGCCAGCGAGGCGATGCACCACGCGCCCCAGGCGAGCATCGGGACCAGCACGCGCCGGGGCGGCAGGCGCGGCGCCGGCAGGCCCTTCGTCGCGAGGGCGTAGAGCACGCTCGCCGCTGCGAGGGCCATGAAGCTGTTGCGCAGCGCGACGCTCGAGGAGAACGGCAGGACGAACAGCGTCGCCGCGAGGAACGCGACCGCCAGCCGAAGCGGCGCGCCGGCAGCCGGGCTCATCGGGCGCCCCCGCGCCCTATACGCCGCACCAGCGGCGCATGAGCGTGGCGAAGGCGTCCACCGACTGCTCGATGCGCGACACCGAGCACCACTCGTCCGTCTGGTGCGCGAGCTTCGGCTCGCCGGGGCCCAGGATGACCGCGGGCGGGCCGCCGTAGCCGGGCTTGAGCCAGGCGCCGTCGGTGGAGAAGGTGATCGTCCTCGGGGCCGGCCGCCCGTCCAGGAAGGTCGAGCACACCTCGAAGACTTCCTGCACCCAGGCGTCCGCGGGCTCCGTGTAGAGCGCGGGCGTGTCGACGATCTTCGAGACCCGCGCCCCCCGCGGTCCCAGCAGGGTCTCGAGCGAGTGGCACAGGTGGCCGTGGTCGATGCCGGGCACGGTGCGCACGTCGACGGTGATCTTCGCGGAGTCGGGCACGGAATTGGTGTTGAGGCCGCCCCGGATGGTGCCCACGTTGAGGGTCGGGCTTCCCATCACCGGGTGCGACTCCACGGGGAAGCGGAAGCCCTCGAGGTCGCCGATCACGCGCGCCATCTTGTTGATGGCGTTGTCGCCCACCTCGGGCATCGAGCCGTGGGCCGTCACGCCGGTGGTCTCGATCTCGAACCAGGCGAGCCCCTTGTGCCCCACGTAGGGGTAGTTGGCCGTGGGCTCCGCGATGACGATGGCGCCGGCGCGGCCGAGGAGGTTCGAGTCGGCGAGGTACTTCGCCCCCTCGCAGCCGACCTCCTCGCTGGCGGTGATCACGAGGACCACGCCCGGGCTCCTCGCGAGCCGCGGCGCGAGCTCCACGGCGGCGGCCACGAACGCCGCGATGCCGCTCTTCATGTCGGTGGAGCCGCGGCCGTACAGGCGGTCGCCGTCGGTCTCGCCCGCGAAGGCGTCCCTGGTCCACGCCTTGGCGCCCAGCGGCACGGTGTCGATGTGGCCGGTGAAGCAGATGGGCGGGCGGTCCGGGTCGCCGCCGATCTCGGCCACCAGGCTCGTGCGCGCCTCGGCGAACTCGTGGTAGGCCGTGCGGAAGCCCGCGGCCTCGAGGATCGCGCCGAGGTGGCGGGCGCACGCGCGCTCCATGCCCGGCGGGTTGATGGTGTTGAAGGCGAGCAGCTCCCGGGTGAGCGCCCGGGGGTCGATGCGGGTCTTCATGGGGGCTCCCGGCGGTCAGGCGCCCTTGAGGCGCCTGCGGCGGCGCCGGACGAAGTGGTTGAGCGTCTCCACGGCCACCGAGAAGGCGAGCGCGAAGTAGATGTAGCCCTTGGGCACGTGCAGGCCGAGGCCGTCGGCGATGAGGATCACGCCGATGAGGAGCAGGAAGGCGAGGGCCAGCATCTTCACCGTCGGGTGCGCCTGGACGAAGTTCGCGAGCGGGTTGGAGGCGATGATCATGATGATCATGGCGAACACCACCGCGGTCACCATCACCCAGAGCTGGTCGGCCATGCCGACCGCGGTGATGACCGAGTCCAGGGAAAAGATGATGTCGATGATGGCGATCTGGATCACCACGCCGCGGAAGGT
>JAMPXV010000282.1 GCA_023700985.1 Lysobacter sp. | reverse complement strand
TTCCGTCGCACCGCGATTTCCGTGGCCATCGGGATGTGCATCGCGGGCATGGTGCACGCACAGGGCGCCGACGGGAACATCCTCGGCAAGGCGAAGGCGGGTGCGACGGTCACGTTGACGGGTCCCGGGGGCAAGTCGGCCCAGGCCAAGGCGCAGCCCGACGGTACCTTTACCTTTCCGAAGCTGGCGCCCGGCGCCTACAAGGTGTCGAGCGACGGCGTGACGCAGGATGTCGTCGTGGCCGCGGGAGTCGATTCCCGGGTGGCGCTCGAAACCACCGCCGTCGAGAAGATGACGGTCACCGGCTCGCGCATCGCGCGCGACACCTTCAACTCGACGTCTCCCGTCCTCGTGATCACGCGGGACGAGACCATGATGTCGGGGTTCAACTCGACGACCGCTGCCCTGCAGGGCACCGGGGTCACGGCGGGGAGCGCGCAGGTCAACAACGCCTTCGGCGGCTTCGTGACCGACGGTGGCCCGGGCGCCAACACCATCTCGCTTCGCGGCCTGGGCGCGACCCGGACGCTCGTGCTGCTCAACGGCCGGCGCGTTGCCCCGGCCGGTACCCGGGGCTCCGTCGGCACGGCGGACCTCAACGTGTTTCCGACCTCGGTGATCGACCGGATCGAGGTGCTGAAGGACGGCGCCTCGTCGATCTACGGCTCGGACGCGGTCGCGGGCGTGGTCAACGTCATCACGAAAAAGAACATCACGGGCGTCACGCTCGAGGCACAGTACAACGCGCCGGAAGACGGCGGCGGAGAGGAGACGCGTGCGTCGGCCACCTTCGGCTTCGTCGGCGACAAGGGCTACTTCAGCGGCTCGCTCGAGCTCTACGACCGCAAGGAACTCAAGTGGGGCGATCGCGACTGGATGGACTGCCAGACCGACTATCGCCGGCGGGTCACTAACGGCGTTCCCGGCGAGTGGGGCAGCGCGGACTTCATCGACCCGAGGACGGGCCAGCCCAAGTGCTACACGATCAGCGGCACCGGTAACGATGGGGTCACCATCAACACCATGGGCACGGGCAGCCTGGCGGGCGTCGGCGCACCGGGGTCGGTCGGCACGTCGTTCAACCGCTGGCGCCCGAACGCGGCCATCACCACGGGCCTCGCAGGCTTCGAGGGCGTGGGCGGCGGCGCCAACAACCTGAACGTGCGCGACACGTTCGACCCGCGGATGCTGAACCGGTCGTTGATCTCGCCGGCCCGGGTGGCCACGGGGTTCTTCCAGGGCGGGTACGACACGGGGGTGCTGGGCAACGCGGAACTCTACGGCGAGGCGCTCCTGAGCCGCCGCGAGTCTTCCCAGACGGGGTACCGCCAGCTCTCGCTCGACTACGCGCGCGGCAGCCCGCTGATCCCGGCCAGCCTGCGCGGCGTTCCGAACCTGCAGGGCGCGCCAACCGTCCTCACCTACAGGCAGCCACTGCAGATCCGGGCGTTCATAGGCTTCGGCAACGACAGGAGCGAGCAGGACATCGACTACACCAAGGTGCTGGGCGGCCTGAAGGGCGACCTGCCCTGGGCCGACTGGAAGTACGACGGGGTCGTCACCTACGCAAACTCCGATGCCACCTATTCGCGCCAGACGTGGCTGACCAGCCGCCTCGCGCAAAGCATGGACGTGGTCGCGAACGCGAACGGGACCTTCTCCTGCCGGGACGCCTCGAACGGCTGCGTCGCGGGACCCGCGCTGAGCGCCGCCGTCATCGGCGGCGTGCTGCCGCAGGACTGGGTGAACTGGACCTTCGTGAACGACACCGGCTCGACGAAGTACAAGGAAACCACCACCACCCTCAACACGAGCGGGACGCTGTTCGAGATGAAGCACGGCGCCGTCCGCGGCGCCATCGGCGCGGAGTACCGCCGGGCGGAGATCGACGACACGCCGTCGATCGACTCGCAAAACGGAAACCTGTACAACCTCACGTCCGCCGCCATCACGCGGGGCTCGGATTCGGTGAAGGAGATCTACGGCGAAGCAGAGGTGCCGCTGCTCCGGGGCCTGCCGGGCGCGGAGGAGCTCACGGTGAACATCTCCGGCCGCTACACGGACTACAAGTCCTACGGCGGCGACACGACCTACAAGATCGGCGCGCTCTATTCGCCGGTGCGGGCGTTGACGTTCCGCGCGGCGCAGGGCACCTCCTATCGCGCCCCGGCGCTCTTCGAGCAGTACGTCGGCGCGACCAGCGGGTTCCTCAGCAGCCAGGGCGACCCCTGCAACAACTGGGGCGTGAGCACGAACGCGACCCGAAGGGCGAACTGCGAGAGCGAGGGCCTGCCGCCCGACTTTACCTCGACGAGCAGCATCGCGAGCATCACCATTGGCGGGAAGGATGCGGGCCTCAAGGCCGAGACCTCGAAGAACAAGACGTTCGGTGTCATCATCCAGCCCGAGATGCCCACGGGCTGGGGCGACTTCTCGTTCGCCGTCGACTACTACGACATCCTGGTCGACAACGGGGTCGACCGCATCGGGACGTCCAACATCCTGACTCTGTGCTACGGCCAGCCGAACTTCAGCTCCCAGTACTGCCGGCTGGTTACGCGGGCGCCGGCGGGCACCAACCGCGCGCTTAGCGTCAACAACAGCTATGTGAACGTGTCTTCCGACTCCGTGAAGGGTTACGATTACACGCTGCGCTACGTCCGCAACATCGGGCCGGGCCAGTTCCGCGCGAACGGCGTCATCACCCATTACACCGAGCAGGCCAACAAGCTGTTCCCGGACGATCCGTTCGACAGCTTCAACGGCAACATCGGCGCGCCGAAGCTGACCGGCGTCTTCGACTTCAGCTACAAGTGGAAGGAGTGGCAGTTCCGCTACGGGCTGGAGTGGATCGACAGGATGTCGAGCTACTTCTACTACGGGGAGGACCCCGACACCAGCACCTACAAGCTGGACACGCCGAGCTACACCCGGCACAACCTGTCGGCGGAATTCAAGAAGGACAAGTGGTCGGTCATCGTCGGCGTGCGCAACCTCGCCGACAAGGAGCCGCCGCCCATCTCGCAGGGCGTCTACAACCGCATTGGCAACTCCGCGCTCTACAGCGGCTTCGACTACGTCGGCCGCACGTGGTTCGCGAGCGGCACGTACCGGTTCTAGCATCCGCAGGGCGCGCCACGTCACCACCCGGTGACGTGGCGCTTTTTCTTTCAGGAGGTCGATCATGCTGACCAAGTCCCGCCCTTGGAGGGCGGCCCTCGTATTTCTCGCGCTGGCAGTGGGCGCGGCCCACGCGAAGCCCGCGGCGCCCTCGATCGCGCAGCTGGCCGCCTTTCCGCGGATGGCGAGCTTCACGATAGCGCCCGACGGCAGGCACCTCGCGGCGATCGAGGCGCGCGGCGAGGACCGCGTGATCCTGGTGTGGAAGACGGACGAGCTGGACAAGCCGCCGACCGCGATCGGCGCCTCGCGGATGAAGCTGCAGCGCGTGCAGTTCATCAAGAGCGACCTGCTC
>JAMPXV010000064.1 GCA_023700985.1 Lysobacter sp. | reverse complement strand
GGGGTTGATGGCCGCGTCCGTCTGGATCGCGCCCGCGATCTCGCGGTACTCCGAGGTGGGGAGGTGCCGGTCGAGGGCGCTCACGATGCCGGTGGTGAGCGTGCGCGACAGCCCGAAGGGGTTGCCGATCGCGAACACCGACTGGCCGATGCGCAGCTCGCGCGACGTGCCGACCGGGATGGGCCTGAGGTTCTTCGGCGGGTCGACGAGCTTCACGACGGCGAGGTCGTAGTCCTCGGCGTAGCCCACCACCTTCGCGGCCAGGGGCTTGCCGGAGGCATCGAGGCTCACGGAGACGCTGCGGGCGCCCGCGAGCACGTGGAAGTTGGTGACGACGTGCCCCTCCCGGTCCCACACGAAGCCGCTTCCCGCGCCCTGCGCGAGCCCCGCGGTGAAGAGCCCGGTCCGCTGCAACCGCTCCGTGGTGATGTAGGCGACGGATGGGGCGGCGGACTCGAAGAGGCCCGCGAGGGCCTGCTCGTGCGGCAGGAGCGGGCCCCGCGGCGCCACGGCGCGCGGCTCCGGCGTGCCGCCCTTCTGTGCCCAGGGCGCGAGCGCCGCGACGGCGGACAGGGCCGCCGCGAGGATCAGGACGGGCTTCTTCATGGTGGGCATTCCGGCAAGGGGGACCCCCGGAAGATCGTGGCCGCGCCCGCCGCTTTCAAGCCCCGTCAGTCGAGCGGCGTGGACTCGAAGGCCGGCAGCTCCTCGGCGCGCGCGGCGAACCTCACGAGCGAGGGGAACTTCCACGCCGGCACCAGCTCCGCGTTGTAGTACTGGCCGAAGCGCCACGCGACTGCGGTCACCACGTCCGCCGCGTTGGGGCCGGCGAGGCCCTGCAGCCAGGGGTCGGCGCGCCCGGCCGCGTCCTCCAGCGCCGAGTACGCCGCGATCGCCTGGGCGAGGCTGCGCTCCATCCACGGGCCGTGGCGCTTCTCGGGCGGGCGCTGGTCGCGCTCGTAGAGGAGGGACACGCCCTTGTCGCAGGCGGCGAGCGCCAGGCCCGTGAGCCGCAGCGCCTCGAGCCGCGCCGCCCCCCCGGCCGGCATGAGGCGCCTTTCCGGCGGCACCAGCCCCTCGAGGTAGTCGAGGATGAGCGTCGAGTCCATGAGCACCGTGCCGTCGTCGCACACGAGCGTGGGCGCCTTCACCACGGGGTTCACCTCGCGGAAGCGCTCGAAGTGGCGGAACACCGACACGGGCTGGTGCTCGAAGGGCAGGCCCATGAGCTTCATCGAGACCGCCACGCGACGGACATAGGGCGAGTCGAGCATGCCGATGAGCTGCATCGCGGTCTCCACGGGAAGGGTGGCGGCATTCTGCCGCATAATCGGCCGCGTGAAGAAGCTCCTCATCGTGTGGTGCTCCACGACCGGCGGGACGCGCCAGATGGCACAGGCCGCCGAGCGCGGCGCCCGCGAGTCGCTCGCCGCCGGCGACGCCGTCGAGGTCGCGAGGCTCGCGGCCGGCGAAGCGGGCCCCGGCGACGTCCTCGCCGCCGACGCGCTTCTCCTCGCCACGCCCGAGCACCTGGGCTCCATGGCCGGGCCGATGAAGGATTTCCTCGACCGCGTCTACTACCCGTGCCTCGACCGCGTGAACGGCCGGCCCTGGACGCTCCTCGTCTGCGCGGGCTCCGACGGCCACGGCACCATCCGGCAGGCCGAGCGCATCGCGACGGGCTTGCGCCTGAGGCGCGTCGCGGAACCGGTGCTGGTGATCACGAACGCGCAAACGCCGGAAGCGATCCTCGCGCCCAAGACGATCGGCGGGGGCGACCTGGCGCGCTGTGCGGAGGCGGGCGCGCTCCTCGCCGCGGGCCTCGCCTCCGGAGTCTTCTAGGACGCGTCAGGCCCGCGCGCGAAGGCGGCGCAGGCGGTTGCGCAGCGTCTCGAGCATCGAGATGTCGCGCGCAAGGTCCTCCTCGATGATCGCCACCGTGCGCTCGAGGACCGTGCACTCCATGCCGATGCGCCGCCTCTCCATCGGGTCGCGCGTCTCCTCCACGCGGCGCTCGAGGTCGTCCAGTTGCAGGCGCAGGTGATCCACGTTCATGGCCACGGTCACGGTCTCCGGAGGCCATTTTCACGCGTCGCGGGGCGCGGCTCCTTGCGCCAGAGCAAGCAATCGCCCCGGCGATCAGTACCGCGCGTTGCCCGGCGTGCGCGGGAAGGGGATCACGTCGCGCACGTTCGCCAGCCCCGTCACGTAGGCGACGGTCCGCTCGAAGCCCAGCCCGAAGCCCGCGTGCGGCACGGTGCCGTACCGGCGCAGGTCGCGATACCAGCCGTAGGCGGCCGGATCGAGGCCGGAGGCGGCGATGCGCGCGTCCAGCACGTCCAGGCGCTCCTCGCGCTGCGAGCCGCCGATGATCTCGCCGATGCCGGGCGCCAGGACGTCCATGGCCGCCACCGTGCGCCCGTCCTCGTTCAGGCGCATGTAGAACGCCTTGATCTCCTTGGGGTAGTTCATGAGGATCACGGGCTTGCCGACGTGCTTCTCGGCGAGGAAGCGCTCGTGCTCGCTCTGCAGGTCCATGCCCCACTTCACCGGGAACTCGAACTTCTGCTTCGTTCCCTCGAGCACCCTGATCGCCTCGGTGTAGTCCATGCGCACGAATTCGGCGCCGACCATGGACTCGAGCTTGGCGATGACGCCCTTCTCGATCCGCTCCTCGAAGAAGGCCATGTCGTCGGCGCGCTCGTCGAGCACCGCCCGGAAGATGTACTTGAGCAGCGCCTCGGCGAGCGTGGCGTCGTCGCCGAGGTCGGCGAAGGCGATCTCCGGCTCGATCATCCAGAATTCCGCGAGGTGGCGGCTGGTGTTGGAGTTCTCCGCGCGAAACGTCGGCCCGAAGGTGTAGACCTTCGAGAGCGCCATGCAGTAGCTCTCGACGTTCAGCTGCCCCGAGACGGTGAGGAAGGATTCCTTCCCGAAGAAGTCCTTCGTGAAGTCGATCCTGCCGGCGCCGTCGCGCGGCAGGTTCGCGAGGTCGAGCGTGGAGACGCGGAAGAGCTCCCCCGCCCCCTCGGCGTCGCTCGCCGTGATGATGGGCGTGTTGATCCAGAGGAAGCCCTGTTCGTGGAAGAAGCGGTGGATCGCCATCGCGAGCGTGTGGCGCACCCGCGAGCAGGCGCCGATCACGTTGGTGCGCGGGCGCAGGTGGGCGACCTCGCGCAGAAACTCCATCGTGTGCGGCTTGGGCTGGATGGGATAGGTGTCGGGGTCGTCGACGCGGCCGACGATGCGGATCTCCGCGGCCTGCATCTCGAAAGGCTGGCCCTTGGCGGGCGAGGGCACGATGGTGCCGACCGCCTCGATGGCGCATCCGGCCGTGAGGTGCACGACTTCGGTCGCGTAGTTGGGCAGCGTGTTCGTGGCCACGATCTGCACCGGGTGGAAGCAGGAGCCGTCGGAGAGGTGGACGAAGGAGAGCCCGGCCTTGGAGTCGCGCCGGGTGCGCACCCAGCCGCGCAGGGTGACGGGTTCGCCGGCGGGTGACTGGCCGGTGAGGATTGCCTTGCAGGTGAGGGATTTCATCGGGAAAGCCTGGGGTTGGCCGGATCGGGAATCCGGATTCTAGAGGAAGGCGTAATCAGATTAGAAAAACTAATCTGATTACGTGACGTGCTCGCCGCGCTCGAACACCACCTGCGCGCGGCCGACGATGAGCGGGTCGAGCGCGCCGATGAGCTCGGCGTTCTTGTTGGTGTACTGGAGCCTGTGCAGCAGGTAGCGCATGGCGCTGATGCGCGCGCGCTTCTTGCAGTCGCTCTTGATCACGATCCACGGCGCGTCGGTCGTGTCGGTGTGGAAGAACATCGCCTCCTTGGCCGCCGTGTACTCGTCCCACTTGTCCAGCGACGCCTTGTCGATGGGCGAGAGCTTCCACTGCTTGAGCGGGTGCACCTCGCGCTCCTTGAAGCGGCGGCGCTGCTCGCGGCGGCTGACCGAGAACCAGAACTTGAACAGGTGGATGCCCTGGCGCACGAGCATGCGCTCGAACTCGGGCGCCTGGCGCATGAACTCCTGGTACTCCCCTTCCGTGCAGAAGCCCATGACGCGCTCCACGCCCGCGCGGTTGTACCAGCTGCGGTCGAAGAGGACGATCTCCCCCGCCGTGGGCAGGTGCTCCACGTAGCGCTGGAAGTACCACTGCCCGCGCTCCTCGATGGTGGGCTTCTCGAGCGCCACCACGCGCGCGCCGCGGGGGTTCAGGTGCTCCATGAAGCGCTTGATCGTGCCGCCCTTGCCCGCGGCGTCGCGACCCTCGAAGATCACCACCACGCGCTGCCCCGTCTCCTTCACCCAGGCCTGCAGCTTCAGGAGCTCCACCTGCTGGCGGTACTTCTGGCGCTCGTAGGTCTTGCGCGAAAGCAGGTTCTTGTAGGGGTAGCCCCCCTTCTGCCAGTCGTCCGCGAGCTCGCGGTCGGCGTGCGTGCGGGCCAGCTTGTCCAGCCCCCGCTGCTGCTCCAGGACGGACTGCAGGATGCGGGCCGCGTCGCCCGGGTTCACGCCCTCGAGCAGGTCGCGGATCGCCCCCGCCGTCACCTCGTCCGCGGCGGCCCCGGCCTGGTCGGCGGTGAACTCCTCGATGGCATCGGGCTCGAGCACGGGCGCCGTGTCGCCGGCATCGGCGCGACGGACGGCGTCCCGCGCCGGCGGGCGCTTCCGCCGCTTCGCCGCGGGCTTCGCGGGGACGACGGGCTGGACCTTCCTGCGGGCGATGACCGGGCGCTTCGACGGCATGGATGCCTCTTCCTCGGGGTGGCGGGGCCGATGAGCGGTATATAGCACGGCCGCGCGGCGGGCCGATGATCCCCGTCAACGCCCCTAGTCGGCCCGCGCGCCTTCCCCGCCCTCGAATGTCGCGGTGACCGGCCCGAGCCCCGAATAGCGGTCGAGGGCGAGGTAGATGACGGGCGTGATGAAGAGCGTGACCGCCTGCGACAGGAGGAGGCCGCCCACGACCGCGAGGCCGAGCGGCTGGCGCAGCTCCGCGCCCGCGCCCAGCCCGAGGGCGATCGGAGCCGCCCCCATGAGCGCGGCCGACGTGGTCATCATGATCGGCCGGAAGCGCAGCAGGCACGCCTCGCGGATCGCCTCCGCCGGCGCCATCCCGTGGTTGCGCTGCGCATCGAGCGCGAAGTCGATCATCATGATCGCGTTCTTCTTCACGATGCCGATGAGCATCAGGATGCCGATCACCGCGATGATGGACAGGTCCATGCCGAAGATCCACAGGGTGACGAGCGCGCCCACGGCCGCCGACGGCAGCCCAGCCAGGATCGTGATCGGGTGGATGTAGCTCTCGTAGAGGACGCCCAGCAGCACGTAGATCACGAGGAGCGCCGTCACGATGAGCCACACCTGGCTCGCCTGCGAGGCCTGGAAGGCGGCCGCGTCGCCGCCCCATCCGGTGAGCACGGACGGCGGCAGCCTCGCCTCGGCCTTGAACCGCTCGAGCTTCCTCGACGCCTCCCCGAGCGAGGCGCCACCTGCGAGGTTGAACGAGATGGTGATGGACTGGAGCTGCCCCTGGTGGTTGATGGACACCGGCCCCACGCGCCGCTCGACCGACGCGATGGACGACAGCGGCACGAGCGTGCCGCCCTTGGCGCGCACGAAGATCTTGGCGAACGCGCTCTCGTCGCGCCGGTCGGGGTCGCCCGCCTGCAGGATCACCTGGTAGGCGTCGACGGCCGTGAAGATCGTGGACACCTGCCGCTCGCCGAAGGCCGAGTACAGGGCGCTGCGGATGTCCTGGATCTGCACCCCGAGGGCGCTCGCCTTGTCGCGGTCGATCGTGAGGCTCGCCTGCAGCCCGCGCAGCTGCGAGTCGCTCGTCACGTCGCGGTAGGCGGGGTCGGCGCGCATGAGCGCCATGATGCGCGTTGCGCTGTCCTGCAGCTCGCCCTCGCCCACGCTCCTCAACACGAACTGGTAGCGCGCCTTGCTGATGCGCCCGCCGAGGCGCAGGTTCTGCAGCGGCGTGAAGAACACGCTCACGCCGGGAATGCGCCGCGTTTCCCGCCGCAGCTCGTCGAGCACCTTCTCCATGGGCTCGCGCTCGCCCCGCGGCCGCAGGTTGAGGAAGATGCGGCCGGTGTTGGAGCCCGAGGCGAACACGGTCACCGCCTCCACGGCGGGGTTCTCGCCGATGCGCTTGCTCACTTCCTGCAGGATGTCCGTCATCGCAGGAAACGAGATGTCCTCCACAGCCTCGGCGACCACGATGATCTGGCCGAGATCCTCCGTGGGAAAGAAGCCCTTCGGCATCGCGACGAAGAGCGCCACCGAGGCGGCGAGCGAGCCCACCGCGACCCCCATCACCACGGCGCGCCGGCGCAGGCACCAGTCCAGGGCGGCCGCGTACCGCGCGAGGGTCCAGCGGAAGCCGGCCTCGAACCACGCCGTCCAGCGCAGGGCGGGCTCGTCCTCGCGGTGGCGGCGCAGGAAGCGCGAGCCCAGCATCGGGATGAGCGTGAGGGACACCAGCGCCGAGACGAGGATCGCGAGCGACACCACCACCGCGAACTCGTGGAAGAGCCCGCCGATGACTCCCGGCATGAAGAAGATCGGGATGAACACGGCCACGAGGGACAGCGAGATGGAGACGATGGTGAAGCCCATCTCCCTCGACCCCCGGAGGGCCGCCCGCATCGGCGACTCGCCCGCGTCCACGTGGCGCACGATGTTCTCGAGCATGACGATGGCGTCGTCGACCACGAGGCCCACGGCGAGCGTGATGCCGAGGAGCGAGACGTTGTCGAGCGTGTAGCCCATCCACTTCATGATGGCGACGGTGCCGAGGAGGGAAATCGGCAGCGACAGCGCCGGGATGATCGTCGCCGTCGGGTGGCGCAGGAAGAGGAAGATCACCAGCACCACGAGCACGACGGTGATGCCGAGCGTCACCTTCACGTCGTGGATGGCGGCGCGGATGGGGACGGAGCGGTCGTTTCGCACGCTCAGCCGCACCGAGGCCGGCATCTGCGCGAGGAGCTTGGGGATCGCCGCGCGGATCTCGTCCACGGTGGCCACGGTGTTCGCGTCCGGCTGGCGCTGCACGGAGAGCGTGATGGCGCGCTCGCCGTTGGTCCAGGCCGCCGTCTTCACCGACTCCACGCTGTCCTCGACGTCGGCCACGTCCTGCAGGCGGACCACCTGCCCGCCGGGCAGCGTCGCCACGATGAGGGGGGCGAACTCGGCCGCCTTCGTCATCTGGCGGTTGGCCTGGATGGTGAGCGTCTGCCGCGGCCCGTCCAGCGTGCCCACGGGGGAATTGGCGTTGGCCGAGCGGATGGCGGTGGCCAGGTCCTCGAGCGTGAGTCCGCGGGCCGCCAGCTCGTCGGGGCGCGCGTGCACGCGCACCGCGAAGCGCTTCTGGCCGTTGATGTTCACCTGCGCCACGCCGGGCAGCGTCGAGAGCGACGGCGAGATGAGGTTCTCGGCGAAGCTGTTGAGGTCCGAAAGGGCCATCGAAGGCGAGGTGAGCGAGACGAAGAGGATCGGCGCGTCGGCCGGGTTCACCTTGCGGTACGAAGGCGGGTTGGTCATCTCCGCCGGCAGGGCGCGCTGCGCGCGCAGGAGCGCGGCCTGGACATCCACCGCCGCCTTGTCGATGTCGCGGTCCTGGTCGAACTCCAGCGTGATCTGCGTGTTGCCGAGCGTCGAGGACGAGGTGATCACGTCCACGCCCGAGATCGTGGCGAACTGCTTCTCGAGCGGGGTGGCCACCGAGGAAGCCATGTTCTCCGGGCTCGCCCCCGGCAGGTTCGCGCTCACCGAGATGGTGGGCGTGTCGAACTGGGGCAGTGCCGCGATCGGGATCTCGTCGTAGGCGAGGAGGCCGGCCACCACGAAGGAGGCCGACAGCAGAACCGTCATCACCGGCCGGCGGATGAACGGCTCGGAGAAGTTCACGATGCCGCCCCGGACTTCGCGCCCGGCGCATTGCCGCCGCCCGCCTTGCCGCCCGCCTTGCCGCGGTCCGCGCCCGGCGCGCGCTCGCCCAGGGAGACGAGGGTTCCCGGGCGCAGGTTCTGCGCGCCCTCGACGACCACCTTCGTGCCCGGCTCGATCCCGGTCACCACGGCGATCCCCTCGTCGATGTATTCCAGCCCGACCTTCCGGAGGGCCACCTTGCGGTCTTCCCCGATCACGAACACGAAGCGGAACTCCGGCCCCGTCTGCACCGCCTGCACCGGCACGACGGAAGCCTGGCCGAGCGTGCGCGGCGACACCAGGACGTTCACGAACATCCCCGGCCACAGGCGGCTCGCCCGGTTGTCGAGTTCCGCCTTCACGCGGATCGTGCCGGTCACCGTGTCCACGGCATTGTCGAGGAAGTTCACGCGCCCCTTGAGGACCTCGCGACCGCCGTCGGGGGAAACCTCGACCATGACGGGGCCCGCCGCCAGCGCCCGCTGCAGGCCGGTGAACTCCTTCTCGGGGAGGGTGAAGCCGACCTGGATGGGGTCCGTCTGCGTCACGGTGACGAGCACCGCCCCGTTGGGCTGCACGAGGCTGCCGGGCCGCACGCCGATGGTGCCGGTGCGCCCGGCGAAGGCGGCGTGGATGCGCGTGTTGCCGAGGGCGACCTTCGTGCCCTCGACGGCCGCGAGGTCGACGGCGAGCTGGCCCTTGAGCGTCTCGACCTGGTTCTGCGCCGCGTCGAGCGCGGACTGCGAGATGAACTTCTGCTCGAAGAGCTGGCGCTGCCGCTCGAGGGTGCGCTGCGCGTTCGCGAGGTCGGCGCGGTCCTTCTCCACCTGCGCCTCGGCCTTCTTCAGGTTCGCCTCCTCGGCGCGCGAATCGAGGGAGAACATCAGGTCCCCGCGGGCCACCGACTGCCCTTCCCGGATGTGCACCTCGCGCACGGTGCTCGTGATCTGGGCGCGCACCTCCACCGACTGCAGGGCCACGGCCGTGCCGTTGGCGCGCAGGCGCACGGGCACGTCGCGCCGCTCGACCAGCGCCGCGGTCACCGGCACCGCCGCGCCGCCGCCCTTGGCGGCCGCCTGCGGCGCCTTTTCCGGCCGCGAAAGCCACCAGCCCCCGACGGAGGCGGCGACGATGGCGACGGCGAAGCCGGCCGCGACGAGCGGGCGCATCAGCGAACGGCCGCGACGACCATCGCCGTGGCCACGGTCACCTTCTTCGCGTAGGGGACGTGCAGGAACTCGTTGGGGCCGTGCGCGTTCGACTTCGGGCCCAGGACGCCCGTCACGAGCATCTGCGCATCCGGGAACTTGGCGCCCAGCATCCCCATGAAGGGGATCGTCCCGCCCTCGCCCATGTAGGCGGCGGGCCGGCCGAAATTCGCCTGCGAGGCCGCGTCGAGCGCGGCGCCGAGCCAGGGCGCGACGGGGGGCGCGTTCCAGCCCTGCGCGGCCTGGTCGTAGGAGAAGGTCACGCGCGCCTTGTACGGCGGGTCGGCCTCCAGCAGCTGCTTGAGCGTGGCCGCGGCCTTCGACGCTTCCACGAGCGGCGGCAGGCGCAGCGAGAGCTTGAGCGTCGTGGACGGGCGCTGCACGTTGCCGGCGGATTGCGTCGGCGGCAGGCCGTCGGCGCCGGTCACCGCAAGCGCCGCGTGCCAGGTGCGGTTCAGGACGATCTCGACGGGGTCCTTCGTGACCGGCTCGGCGAAGATCGACGCCGTGGCCTGGTCGTCGCAGCACGAGGAGGCCCACGGGAAGCGCTTCCACATCGCATCACCCAGGATGGCGGCCGCCTGCTTCGCCTGCTCGAGGCGGTCGGCGGGGATCTCGCCGTTGAACGCCGCGGGCCTGACCACCCCCGTGCGCGAGTCGTCGATGCGGTCGAGCACCTGGCGCGCGATGCGGAACGACGACGGCACCACGCCGCCCGCGTCGCCCGAGTGCACGCCCTCCTCGAGGATCTTCACCTCCAGCGAGCCGTTCACGAGCCCGCGCAGCGACGTGGTGACCCAGAGCTGGTCGTAGTTGCCGGCGCCGGAATCGAGCGCGACCACGAGCTGCACGTCACCCATGCGCGGCGCGAGCGCGTCGAGGTAGGCTGGCAGGTCGTAGCTGCCGCTTTCCTCGCAGGTCTCGATGAGGCCCACGCAGCGCGGCCGCGCGACACCTTCGGCGTCGAGAGCCATCACCGCGGAGAGCGCGGCGAAGACCGCGTAGCCGTCGTCCGCGCCGCCGCGGCCGTAGAGCCTGCCGTCCTCCATCACCGGCTTCCACGGGCCCAGCCCCTCGCGCCACCCGGTCATCTCGGGCTGCTTGTCGAGGTGGCCGTAGAAGAGCACGGTACGCTCGGCCGCGAGCCCGCCGCTGGCCGGGATGTCGAAGAAGAGCACGGGGCTGCGCCCGTCGATGCGCACGATCTCCGCCGCCAGCCCCTTCACGTCCTGCGCCTTCACCCATCGCTCCGCCTGCCGGACCACGGCCTCGAGGTGGCCGTTGGCCGCCCAGTCGGGGTCGAAGTGCGGGCTTTTCGCCGGGACGCGGATGTACTCGACGAGCTGCGGGACGATGTCGTCGTCCCACTGCTTCTCGATGCGCGCGGCGAGCGGCGCGCTGGCAATGGCGGGAATGGCGGGTCGTGCGGTCATGGGGGTTCGATCCGTGGCGTCGGGAACCATGCATTTTACTCCCGGCCGCCGCCCCGCCCGGTATGCTAGCCCGATGCCGTCGCTGCCCTGGACCGAGATCGCCGTCCTCCTCTACCTCGCCTGGGTCGTGGTCGCCTCCGCCACGCTCCTCACGCAACGCCGCTCGCCCACCGCCACGCTCGCGTGGCTGTTCGCCTTCGCCGCCCTTCCGGTCGTCTCCGGGGTCTACTACCTCGTGTTCGGCCCGCGGCGCATGCGCCGGCGGAAACTTCGCTACGGCATCGCACGCCGGTCGCTCGCCCGCGAGGTGGCCGGCTACCTGCGCGCCTCCTGTTGCCTCACGCCGCCCGTCCTGTCGCCCGAGGCCTCCGCCATCGCCGGCGTGATCGCCCGGCTGGGCCAGGGCGGCCCCACGGTCGCGGACGAGGCCGAGATCCTCGAGGACGGCGACGCCTGCCTGGAGGCGATCGAGCGCGCCATCGCCGCGGCCACCGACCACGTGCACTGCGAGTACTACATCTGGGAGCCGGACCGCGTGGGCACGCGCGTGCGCGACGCGCTGGTCGCGGCCGCGCAGCGCGGCGTGGCCGTTCTCGCCCTCCACGACGGGCTGGGATCGCGCGCGACCGACCGCGCGTTCTGGGCGCCGCTCGTGGCCGCCGGCGGCCGGGAGCGCGCCTTCAACCCGGTGCGCCTGTCGGTCGCGAGCCTGAACTTCGCCAACTTCCGCACCCACCGCAAGATCGTGGTCGTCGACGGCCGCATCGGGTTCGTGGGGGGCAACAACCTGCACGAGAGCGCGAGCGCCGCCCTGTGCGGCGACTCGGCGTGGCGCGACGTGCACGCGCGCATCGCGGGCGAGCCCGTCCGGCGCCTGCAGCGCCTGGTGCTCGAGAACTGGGTGTACGCCGGCGGCGAGCTCGACATCGACCTCGAGTCGGCCCGGCGCTACTTCCCGCCCGCCGAGGCCGCGGCAGGGCAGCCCGTGCAGGTGCTCGCCTCGGGCCCCGACGACGAGGACGCGCCCCTCCACGCGTTCTTCCTCGCCGCACTCTCGGTCGCGCGCAAGCGGGCGTGGATCCAGACGCCGTACCTCGTCCCCGACGAGCCGCTGGAGAGCGCCCTTCGCATCGCCGTGCTGCGCGGCGTGGACGTGCAGGTGATCGTGCCGAGCAAGGGCGACTCGTGGCTGGTGGGCGCGGCCTCGCGGACCTACTGCGAGGCGCTTTCCCGCGCCGGCGTGCGCGTGCTGGAGTACGGCCCGCCGATGCTGCACGCGAAGACGATGGTGATCGACGACACCGTGGCCGTCGTGGGCACCGCCAACCTCGACAACCGCAGCTTCCGGCTCAACTTCGAGGTGGCCGCCGCCTTCTACGACCCCGTCATCGTCGCGCGACTGGCCGCGCGCTTCGCCGAGGACCGGGCCGCGAGCACCGATTTCCGGCGGCGACGGCGCGAGGGGTCGCGGGTGCAGGCGATGCTGGAATCCCTCGCCCGGCTCTCCTCGCCCGTGCTGTAGCCTCCGGGCGCGTAGAATGTCGGCTCCCCGCCACACGAAGCGCACCCCACCATGAAGCTCACCGACCTGCACAAGAACCAAGGACTCAAGATCGAGGGCGATGCCCGGCGCGGCGGCGTGGCCGACCGCTACGGCAGCGGCGTGTCCCAGGTCACCGACCGCAAGGAGCAGAGGAAGCTCGACGCGGCCGCCGGACTCGTGCCCTTCGCCTGCAAGCTGCACGGCGACCTCGTGAAGGAACTCAACGAGCGCGCGAGGGCTTCCGGCACCGGCCTCAACGAGACCGTCGCGGAACTGCTGAAGAAGGGCCTGGCCGCGAAGAAGTAGCGGCACCCATGGCCCTCAAGGCGACCATCTTCAAGGCGGAGCTGACCGTCTCCGACCTGGATCGCGGCCACTTCGAGACCCACCTGCTCACCATCGCGCGCCACCCGTCGGAAACCGACGAGCGGATGATGGTGCGCCTCCTCGCCTTCGCGCTGAACGCCGACGAGCGCCTCGCCTTCGGGCGCGGGCTCTCCAGCGAGGGCGAGGCGGACCTCGTGCTCACCGACCTCACCGGCGCCATCGACCTGTGGGTCGACGTGGGGCTGCCGGAGGAGCGCGAGATCCGCAAGGCCTCGGGGCGCGCCGATCGCGTCGCGGTCTACATCTACGGCACCGGCGCGGAGCTGTGGTGGAGGCAGAACGCCGCGGCGATGGAGCGCCTGGCCAACGTCTGCGTGGTGGACCTGCCGGTGGAGTCGACGCGTGCCATGGCCGCCCGCGCGGCGCGGAACATGAAGTTCCAGTGCACGATCCAGGACGGCCACGTCTGGCTCGCCGACGACGCCGTTTCGCTCGCGATCGAGCCGGTGATCCGGAAGGCTTGGCCGTGACGGCACGGCGCGCCTTCGGGCTGGCGCTCGCGGCGCTGCTGCTTGCCGCCTGCGGCCCGTCGGTGCCGAAGCTGCCGAAGCTGGACAGCGGGGCAGTGATCCTCGCCTTCGGCGACAGCCTCACCTACGGCACCGGCGCGGGGCGCGAAGAGGCCTATCCCACCGTGCTCGGCCGCCTCATCGGGCGCAAGGTGGTCGGCGCGGGCGTGCCCGGCGAGACCTCCGAGCAGGGCCTGCAGCGGCTGCCCGCGCTCCTGGAGGAAGTGAAGCCGCAGCTCCTCATCCTCTGCCACGGCGGGAACGACTTCCTGCGCCGCACCGGCGACGAGGCCGCCGCGAGGAACGTGCGCGAGATGATCCGGCTCGCGAAGGAGCAGGGCGTGGCGGTGATGCTCATCGCCACCCCGAAGCCCGGCTTCGGCGCCTCGAAGGTGAAGTTCTACGAGGACATCGCGAAGGAGCTCGCCATCCCCGTGGAGCCCGACGTGCTGGCCGACGTGCTCAGCTCCAACAAGTACAAGAGCGACCTGGTGCACCCCAACGCCCAGGGCTACAAGCGCATGGCGGAAGCGGTCGCGAAGATCCTCGAGAAGGCGGGCGCGATCTAGCAACTGCGCGCCCTTGAAGGACGCCCGGGCGCCCCCCACCTGATCCCGACTGACCGTCTAGCCGGGGAGCGCGATGTATTTCTTCGTTGTCACGGGCGCCATCCTGCTGGTTGCCGCGTGGCTGCTGCTGCAGCCGAGGCTCACGGCGCTGCGCCGCCGGCACATCCGCAACCGCCCCTTCCCGGCTGCATGGCGCGCGATCCTGCGCCGGAACGTGCCCCTCCATGGCCGGCTGCCGCCGGAACTGCAGCGCCAGCTCCGCGGGCACATCCAGGTGTTCCTCGCCGAGAAGTCCTTCATCGGTTGCGACGGACTCGCCGTCACCGAAGAGATGCGGGTCACGATCGCCGCCCAGGCCTGCCTGCTGCTGCTCAATCGCCCCGACCACTACTACCCGCGCCTGCACCAGGTCCTCGTCTATCCGGGTCCCTTCGTCGTCCGGCGCGAGCGGACCAACGGCATCGGGCTCCTGCACGACGAGGAGCGCGTTCTCACGGGCGAGTCGTGGTCGCACGGGCAGGTCATCCTCTCGTGGCAGGACGTGCTCGAGGGCGCGCTCGCCGCGGACGACGGGCGCAACGTGACGATCCACGAATTCGCGCACCAGCTCGACCAGGAGAAGGGCCACGCCAACGGGGCGCCGGACCTCGCCGGCTTCCAGCGCTACCCGCGCTGGTCGCGCGTGCTGGGGCAGGAGTACGGCGCCCTGCAGGAGCGGCTGCTCAACCACGAGCCAAGCCTCCTCGACCCCTACGCCGCCACGGACCCGGCGGAGTTCTTCGCGGTCTGCTCGGAAGTCTTCTTCGAGCAGCCCGGACGCATGGCGGCCGGGCACCCGGCCCTGTACGGCGAGCTGAGCCGCTTCTACCGGGTCGATCCGCGCGCCTGGATCTAGAAAAAGGGGTCGGCGGTTTCAATCGGTCATTGCAACACCTTCTGATTCAATTGGGTAGGGAGGTTTTAGATGACCGTGAACGGGACAAGGGGTTTGTCGGACGTCCAGCGGGCAGAGCTCTGGCTGCGCTGGTCGAAGGGGCAGTCGTTGACGCAGATTGGGGAGGCTTTGGGCAAGCGAGCCACCTCGATCTATTGGGTGGTTTCGCGGCAGGGCGGTATCGGGCCGAAGCCACGGCGCAGGTCTTCGCGGGCGCTGTCGCTGGCCGAGCGCGAGGAGATTTCGCGGGGCGTCGCCGCGGGCCTGTCGCTGCACTGCATGGCCTCGAAGCTCGGTCGCGCGCCCTCGACGGTATCGCGGGAGATTGCGCGCCATGGGGGCAGGCAACAGTACCGGGCGGCGCAGGCCGATGCGGCGGCTTGGGAACGGGCCAAGCGTCCCAAGCCGGTGCGGCTGGCGGCAAACACCGCGCTCAATCGGGTGGTGGCGCGCAAGCTGCAGCTGGAGTGGTCGCCGGGGCAGGTGTCGGCATGGCTCAAGCACCGGTATGCTCACAAGCCATCCATGCAGGTTTCCCACGAGACGATCTACCGCAGCCTGTTCGTGCAGGCGCGCGGTGCCTTCAAGAAGGAGCTGCTTGCGCACCTGCGTCGCGCCGGCAAGCTTCGTCGTCCCAAGGGGATCAGCCGGTATCAGGGCCAGGGCCAGATCCCGGACGCCATTTCAATCCGGGAGCGGCCTGCCGAGGTCGAGGACCGGGCCGTGCCGGGGCATTGGGAGGGCGACCTGTTGATGGGCGGCAAGAGCAGCCAGATCGCCACGCTCGTTGAGCGCCGAACGAGGTTCGTCATGCTGGTCAAGATCGACAGCAAGGAATCCGAGGTCGTCGCCAAGGCGCTGGCCAAGAAGATCCGCAGGTTGCCAGCCGAGCTGCGGCGGTCGCTGACCTGGGACAGGGGTACCGAGATGGCCGCCCACAAGGACTTCACCATCGCCACCGACGTGAACGTCTACTTCTGTGACCCACGAAGCCCGTGGCAGCGAGGCAGTAACGAGAACACCAACGGGCTGCTTCGCCAGTATTTCCCGAAAGGTCACGACCTCTCGGGCTGCAGCCAGGCTCACCTGAACGCAGTCGCCGCGCGCCTGAACGGCCGACCACGCCAGACCTTGGGTTGGCAGTCGCCCGCCGAAGCGCTACAAGCCAGTATTGCAACGACCGGTTGAGACCACCGACCCCTTTTTTTCGCGTTATTGGCTTTGCCGTACCCAGGTGGGGCCGAATGACCGCCCCTAAGCAGGTCCGGGTTGAGTGGGTAGATAGCCGCCAGCCGACCCGTGCTTGGCAGCGAGTCAGCGACTTGGACTACTTGAGCGAGTGCCGCTGTGTGTCAGTCGGCATTTTGCTGCGGCAGGACAAGCAGGCAACGATCCTGGCGGCCAGCATCGCGGACGACGGCGACGAGATGCAGGCGACGGGGGTATTCGTCATACCCACCGCCGCCATAACTTCACTTCAAACGCTTACGGCTTCTTCTTCGGTGGAGCCTGCGTCAGCGCCGAGGCTGCGGCGCTCCGCTCGCGGGCGGTAGACGTGGGATCACGCAGAACTGCACTTGCCGCACTCGCCGCCGCCGCTCGCGTTTCTTCGTTGCGAGCGCGAACCTGCGTGAGCGTGGTTGCTGCCGCCGACCGCTCGCGAGCCGTGGAACTCGGATCGCTCAGGACTCGGCTTGCTGCGGATGCGGCCTTGGGGCCGGTAGTTTCAGGTTTACGAGTTGCCATGTTACGATTTCCTTTCGGAATTGATGTTGCAGTTGAGGTAGTGCCACTCCCGGCCCGTACAGTCCTGTCCCCGCTAAGGTGGAACTGTATGGGCCGTTTTCCATTTGGGCCCGCGTCCGGTGGCAATGTAACCGCGAGCCGCTGCGTCATGTCCTCATGGCGCGTCCCTACCTTCCCTTCGACTTCGGCGCGACAACATCCATCGCCCGCTCGAATGCTTCGCCGGTCTCATCGGCGTCAAGTTTTTTCGCCGTTTCCAAAAAGCGAGCCGATTGCTCCGGGTCGGTCGTCCGGGTCTTTCGCTTCTTCTTGGCGGGGGGCTTCGTTGGTTTTGCTGGCATCGGCAGTTACCTTGCGCTTTCGATGTTTGAACTCAGCAAGCAACTGTCCTGTAGGTAAGCCGCTTGCCGACCACGCCACGAAGAAGAATCTCGGCTCGTTGCTGATCGTCAACGCCGTTCGCGGCACGGTTGTTATAGCGGAAATCGAACTCCGTCACATAGCGGTTGAGGTGGTTTGCGGCGCAATGCTGGTAGATGCCCTTCATGCCGCGCTTGAAGATCGAGAAGAATCCCTCAACGGTGTTCGTGTGGATGGTTGGATCGTCCCGGGACACGT
>JAMPXV010000281.1 GCA_023700985.1 Lysobacter sp. | reverse complement strand
TTTCAACTTCCGAATAGACCGGTTCTGTAGAACCGTCCCAATAAAGGGATCTGACCCCTTTTTCTGGCTTACCCCTTTTCGGCTCAAACAGGCACGACCGGGTCGCCGACCCGGATCTCGCCCGGGCGCACGGTCACGGCGTTCATCCCGAACATCGCGCCGAAGTCCGGGCTCATGCGCCACGCGGAGAGCGTGGCCAGCGGCTCGGGTCCCGTCACCTCGCCAGTGGACTGGTCCGTCGTGGTGACCTGGCAGCGGCCGCAGGGCTTGGCCATGCGCAGCGCCGCCGCCCCCGCCGTGAAGTCCGTCCACCCGTCCTCGGCGAAAGGCCCGCAGCCGCGCACCACGATGTTGGGCCGGAACCGTTCCATCGGGACGGGGTGGGCAAGCCGCGCGTTGAGCGCCTCGAGCGAGGCTTCCGAGATCACGAGGTGCGCGTAGCCGTCGGCGAAGCCCACGAGGTGGCCGGGACCGGCCTGGCGCGGCCTCGACTCCCGGCGCGTGGTGTCCGGCATGTAGACGAGCCGGCAGGGCCGCCCGAGGGCCTCGGTGAGCCAGCGGTCGGCCTCGCGCGAGGGCGCAATCGCCAACGACTCGAAGTCCCACACGGTCGCCCGCAGCGGTTCGCCCTCGACCGGCTCGAGGGGAACGGCCACCTCGTCGAGATCGGGTGCCGCGAGCCGCAGCTCGCCGCCGGCGATCTCGGTCCACACCGTGGCCATGCGCGGAAACTCCCGCTGCGACAGGAAATGGCCCTCGGCGTCGACCACCATGAACCTCCGGTCGTGGGCGAGCCCCCGTGCCGTGGCGAGGGCGGAGGCGACCGCGATGCCCTTGAGGCCCTTGACGGGGTAGACGTTCAGCCGGGTGACGGTGACGGTCATGGCGGCGCCAGGATTGAATTGGGGGGAGAAGGGGGTTACTTTACCCGTCCCGGCCGGGGGAGTTCCGGCAGCAATCCACACCTGAAAGGGGACGCCATGGCGCTTTGGGACAAGTTGATGGGCGAACTGGTCGACATCGTCGAGTGGCTCGACGACAGCAACGATACGCTCGCCTACCGCTTCGAGCGCTACCAGAACGAGATCAAGTACGGCGCGAAGCTCGTGGTCCGCGAGGGCCAGGTGGCGGTCTTCATCAACGAGGGCCAGCTCGCCGACGTCTTCAAGCCCGGCACCCACACGCTGACGACGCAGAACCTGCCGATACTGGCCACCCTCAAGGGCTGGAAGTACGGCTTCAACAGCCCGTTCAAGGCCGAGGTCTACTTCTGCTCGACGCGCAAGTTCACCGACCTCAAGTGGGGCACGCCGGGCCCGGCGATGATGCGTGACGCCGATTTCGGCATGGTGCGCGTGACCTCGTTCGGCATCTACGCGATCCGGGTCAAGGACGCGGGCATCTTCGTGAAGGACCTGGTCGGAACCGACGGGCGCTTCACCACCGACGAGATCCAGGAGAACCTGCGCGGCAAGATCGGGTTGCGCATCAAGGAAGTGATGCCGGAGCTGGGCATCCCCGTGCTCGACCTCGAGGCCAAGGTGACGGAGCTGGGCACGCGCCTTCGCGACCGCCTCGGCCCGGAGTTCGAAGGCATGGGCATCGAGCTGGTGGAGGTGCAGGTGCAGGACATCGGCCTGCCCGAGGAAGTGGAGAAGGCGATCGACAAGCGCGGCGCCATGGCCGCCATCGGCAACCTCCAGGCCTACTCGCAGTACGAGTCGGCCTCCGCCATCCGCGACGCGGCCAACAACCCGGGCGGCGCCGCCGGCGCGGCCGTGGGCATCGGCGCGGGCGTGGCGATGGGCGCGCAGATGATGAACTCCATGGGGGTCGGCGCGGGCGGCATCGGCGGCGCGGCCGCCGCGGCGACCCCGCCGCCCATCCCGGGCGGGGCGGCATTTCACGTCGCGGTGAACGGCCAGCAGACGGGTCCCTTCGACCTGGCGGCCCTCCAGCAGCAGGCGGCGGGCGGCGGCCTCACGCGCGCCTCCCTTGTCTGGAAGGCGGGCATGGCGCAATGGGTCAAGGCGGGCGACGTGCCCGAGCTGGCGGCCCTCTTCGCCCAGGTCCCGCCTCCCGTCCCGCCCTCCGCGTAACCTGCATGAAGGGGTCAGAGTCATTTCCCCGGAAATGACTCTGACCCCTTTTTCCTTACTGGTCCATGGAACAGGCCGACCTACAGCCCACGCGCCACGACAACGCCTTCGTGAAGACCTTCCCCTGCGCGGGGTGCGGGGCGAAGCTCTCGTTCGCGCCGGGCACGCGCGACCTGCAGTGCGAGTTCTGCGGGACCACCAACGCGATTCCCGAGCACGACGCGCGCATCGAGGAGCTCGACTTCGACACCTACCTCAAGGCCCTCGAGGGCAAGATGGAGGTAGAGGAGATCGAGGAGGTCCGCTGCGACAAGTGCGGCGCGGAGCAGTCGATGGCGGGGCACCTCTTCGCCGGCCACTGCACCTTCTGCGGCGCGGCCATCGTCTCGAAGAGCTACGCGAGCCGGCGCATCAAGCCCAGGTCGATCGTGCCCTTCCAGGTGAACCGGGAGCGTGCGGCCGATGCCTTCCGCCGCTGGGTAAGGGGCCTGTGGCTCGCGCCCAACGACCTGAAGCGGTACGCGCAGAGCGACGCGGGGCTCACCGGCGTGTACCTGCCCTACTGGACCTACGACTGCAGCACGGCCAGCGACTACACGGGCGAGCGCGGCGACGACTACTACACCACCGAGACCTACACCACGCGCAACGCCTCGGGCCAGGAGGTCACGCAGACGAAGCGCGTGAAGCACACGCGCTGGACGCCCGCCGCGGGGCACGTGGAGCGCTTCCACGACGACGTGCTGGTGATGGCGTCGAAGACGCTGCCGGCCCGCATCACCGGCTCCGTGATGCGCTTCGACCTCAAGGGGCTGGTGCCCTACCAGCCGGAATTCGTGAGCGGCTTCCAGGCCGAGGCCTACCAGGTGACGCTGCGCGACGGCTTCCCCATCGCGAAGCAGTCGATCGACGAGGCGGTGCGCGCCCTCATCCGGCGCGACATCGGCGGCGACCAGCAGCGCATCCACTCCGTCTCCACCCGCTACAGCGAGGTGAAGTTCAAGCACGTGCTGCTGCCGGCGTGGATCTCCGCCTACCGCTACCGCGACAAGGCCTTCCGCTTCCTCATCAACGGCCAGAGCGGGGAAGTCTCCGGCGAGAGCCCGAAGTCGTGGTGGAAGATCGCGTTCCTGGCGCTCGGGGTGCTTCTCCTGTTGGTCCTCGTCCTGGTCGCCGGGGGGCGATGAAAAAGGGGTCAGAGTCATTTCCGTGGAAATGACTCTGACCCCTTTTGTCTTGTCGTTGCCGGCTAGCCGACCTGCTTGAGCATCGTCGCGCCGTCGGAGACCTCGAACTTGCCCGGCCCCTCGACGTTGAGCGACTTCACGACGCCGTCGACGACGTACATGGAGAAGCGGTTGCAGCGCATGCCCAGGCCGCGCGCCGTGAGGTCGAGCTCGAGCCCCAGCTTCTTCGTGTAGTCCGCGCTGCCGTCCGCCATGAAGCGGATCTTGCCGC
>JAMPXV010000063.1 GCA_023700985.1 Lysobacter sp. | reverse complement strand
GCCGCTGGCCGCGCGCCTGGGCATCCGGCACGTCTTCTCGCTCGACGAGCACGGCGCCGGCAGCTTCGTGGAGGCCGCGCGCGGCGCGCCGGAAGCCTTCGCGACCGTGATGCGCCGCGCCGACGACCTTGCCGCGATCCTCTACACCTCGGGGACGACGGGGCGCTCGAAGGGCGCGATGATCACGCACCGGAACCTCGCCTCCAACGCGACGGTGCTGCACGCCTTCTGGGGGTTCCGTCCGGGCGACGTCCTCGTGCACATGCTGCCGCTCTTCCACGTGCACGGCCTCTTCGTCGCCTGCCACTGCGTGCTCATGAACGGCTCGGCGATGCGCTTCCACGCGAAGTTCGACGCGCTGCGGGCGCTCGAGGACTTCGCCCGCAGCACCGTGTTCATGGGCGTGCCGACCTTCTACACGCGCCTTCTCGCCGAGGCGGGACTGGACCGCCAGGCCTGCGCGCGCATGCGGCTCTTCATTTCGGGCTCGGCGCCGCTCCTTGCCGAGACGCACGAGGAATTCGAGAAGCGAACCGGGCACCGCATCCTCGAGCGCTACGGGATGACGGAGACGGGCATGCTCACCTCGAACCCGCTCGCGGGCGAGCGCCGCGCCGGCACCGTGGGCCTGCCGCTGCCGGGCACGGGCGTGCGGGTGGTCGACGACGAGGGCCGGGACCGCCCCGCGGGAGAGATCGGCCACATCCAGGTGAAGGGCGACAACGTGCTGCCCGGCTACTGGCGCATGCCCGAGAAGAACAAGGAGGAGTTCACCGCCGACGGCTGGTTCCGGACGGGCGACGTGGGCTCGTTCTCGCCGGACGGCTACCTCGCCATCGTCGGGCGCTCCAAGGACCTCATCATCACCGGCGGCTACAACGTCTACCCGAAGGAGGTCGAGCTCGCCATCGACGAACTGCCCGCCGTGGCGGAATCCGCCGTGGTCGGCGTGCCGCATCCCGACTTCGGGGAGGCGGTCACGGCCGTCGTCGTGCCCCGGGCCGGAAGTGCGGCGCCCACCGAGGCCGAAGTCATCGCCTGGCTCCGGTCGCGGCTCGCGAACTTCAAGGTGCCCAAGCGCGTGTACGTCGTCGCGGAGCTGCCGAGGAACACCATGGGCAAGGTGCAGAAGAACGTGCTTCGCGACCGCTACGCCACGCCCGGGGCCTGACCGTGCCGGGAACGCGCGCCTTCATCGACCGCCTCGTGGGCACGCTGGCCGCGGCGACGCGCACGCGCGGCGAGCGCCGGGCCGTGCGCCTCGCGAAGCTGCTGCGCACGCTCATCTCCGAGCGCGGGGAATCGTCCGGGGCGCTCATGGCGCGGCGCGCCGTCGCGCTCTACAACGGGCTGGACGAGGAGGGGCGCGACCTCTTCTTCGAGCTCCTTGCCAGGGACTTCTCGCCGGACCCGGACGAGGTGGTGGCCACGGCGCAGGCCTACCGCGACGATCCCTCGCCGGCGACTCTGGCGCGCCTGCAGCGGGTGGCCGAACCGCCGCGGCAGGAGGTCTTCCGGCGCATGAACATGGCGCCGGGCGGCACCGCGGTGCTGGTGGGCATGCGCAAGGTCCTGCAGGATCGCCTCGCCACCCACCCGAAGCTCGCCGCCGTGGACGACGACCTCACGCACCTCTTCGGGTCGTGGTTCAACCGCGGCTTCCTCGAGCTGCGCCGCATCGACTGGGGAACGCCCGCCTCGATCCTGGAGAAGCTGATCACCTACGAGGCCGTGCACGAGATCCACGGCTTCCCCGACCTGAAGCGCCGGCTCGAGCGCGACCGGCGTTGCTTCGCCTTCTTCCACCCGGCGCTGCCGGGCGAGCCGCTGGTGTTCGTCGAGGTCGCGTTCGTGGACGAGCTGCCCGCGTCGGTCGCCCCGATCCTCGCGATGGAGAGCGCCGTCGGCGATCCGCGCAAGGCGCGCTGCGCGGTCTTCTACTCGATCACGAGCTGCCAGCCGGGACTCAAGGGCATCTCGTTCGGGAACTTCCTCATCAAGCAGGTGGCGCAGGACCTGCACGAGGAGCTGCCCAACCTGCGCCTGTTCGCGACCCTTTCGCCCGTCCCCGGGTTCCGCGCGTGGCTGCGCCGGCAGGAGAGCGGTGGCGGCCTGGCCTCCGCGCCCCCCATCCGCGCGCTGGCCCAGGCGGATCCCGCGCACGCACCCGCCGAGGAGTTTCGCGAGCCGCTCGAGGCGCTCGCCGCGAGCTATCTGGCGCGCCAATGGGAGGAGGGGCACGTGCTCGACCCGGTGGCGCGCTTCCACCTCGGCAACGGCGCGCGCCTGGAGCGCATCAACTGGCTCGCCGACACCTCGCCCAGGGGGCTGCGCCAGTCGCTGGGGATGATGGTGAACTACGTCTACGCGCTCGACGACGTGGAAAGGAACCACGAGAGCTACGTGAACCGCCATGTCGCGGTCTGCTCCTCGGCCGTCGAGCGGCAGGCCCGGATCGCGGAGGGGCAGGCGGGCGCGTGAGCGGCCCTTCCCCCGTCCCGTTGAAATTCCCTCGCACGCCCCCCACTTCCACACGATGAGAGTCTTCCGCCTTTCCTGCGCCCGGGGCCACGATTTCGAGGGCTGGTTCGCCTCGTCGGAGGCCTTCGACCGCCAGCAGTCCGCCGGAGAGGTGGCGTGCCCCGTGTGCGCGGAGAGCCGCATCACGAAGCTGCCGTCGGCGCCGTACGTGAACACGGGCGCGCGCGGCGGCGAGGCGGTTCCGGTGGTCGCGCCGGCCGGGCCGAAGGGCCCCGACCTCGCGGCGGTGCTGGCGGCGCTCAAGGCGCATGTCCTCGCCAACACCGAGGACGTGGGCCGGAAGTTCCCCGAGGTCGCGCGCCGGATGCACTACGGGGAGGAGACCGAGCGGGGCATCCGCGGGCGCGTCACCCCCCAGGAGGCGGTGGAACTCGTGGACGAGGGCATCGAGGCGGTGCCCCTGCCTGCCGGGCTCGCCCTCGACGAAAAGGTCCACTAGGGGCCGTCCGGCCCCGCCGCTCAGAAAGCCGAGATACCCGTCTGCGCGCGCCCGAGGATCAGGGCGTGCACGTCGTGCGTGCCCTCGTAGGTGTTGACCGCCTCGAGGTTCAGCACGTGGCGGATCACGTGGTACTCGTCGGCGATGCCGTTGCCGCCGTGCATGTCGCGCGACACCCGGGCGATGTCGAGCGCCTTGCCGCAGGAGTTGCGCTTCACGAGCGAGATCATCTCCGGCGTGGCCCGGCCCTCGTCGAGCAGGTGCGCCACGCGCAGCACCGTCTGCAGCCCCAGCGTGATCTCGGTCTGCATGTCCGCGAGCTTCTTCTGGATGAGCTGGTTGGCGGCGAGCGGGCGGCCGAACTGGCTGCGGTCGAGCGTGTACTGGCGCGCGGCATGCCAGCAGAACTCGGCTGCGCCCATTACGCCCCACGAGATCCCGAAGCGCGCCTTGTTGAGGCAGCCGAAGGGCCCCTTGAGCCCCTTCACGTTCGGGAGGTAGTTGTCGTCGGGGACGAACACGTCGTCCATCACGACCTCGCCCGTGATCGAGGCGCGCAGGCTGAACTTGCCCTCGATCTTGGGGGCGGAGAGCCCCTTCATGCCCTTCTCGAGCACGTAGCCGCGGATGTCGCCGGCGTCGTCCTTGGCCCACACGACGAACACGTCGGCGATGGGCGAGTTGGAGATCCACATCTTCGACCCCGAGAGCTTCCAGCCGCCGTCCACCTTGCGCGCGCGCGTGACCATGCCGCCGGGGTCGGAGCCGTGGTTGGGCTCGGTGAGGCCGAAGCAGCCCACGAGCTCGCCC
This sequence comes from Lysobacter sp., assembly GCA_023700985.1. Lineage (GTDB taxonomy): Bacteria > Pseudomonadota > Gammaproteobacteria > Burkholderiales > Usitatibacteraceae > FEB-7. The sequence continues at coordinate 13,394 of JAMPXV010000063.1, read as the reverse complement.
GTGGCGAGCTTCGGCAGCCACTTCCGGCGCTGCGCCTCGGTGCCGTAGGCGTGGATGGGGTACATGACGAGCGAGGACTGCACGCTCATGACCGACCGGTAGCCCGAGTCGACGCGCTCCACCTCGCGCGCGATGAGGCCGTAGCAGACGTGGTTCACGCCCGCGCACCCGTAGCCCTCGATGGTGGAGCCGAGGAAGCCCAGCTCGCCCATCTCGCTCAGGATCGCGCGGTCGAAGTGCTCGTGGCGGTGGGCCTCGGTGATGCGCGGCTTGAGCTTCCCCTGGCAGTAGGCGCGGGCGCTGTCGCGCACCATGCGCTCCTCCTCGGTGAGCTGGTCCTCGAGGAGCAGGGGGTCGTCCCACTGGAAAACGGGCTTGGCGTCGGTTGCTTTCATGGTCTCTCCGGAATTTGCCGACCATTCTACCGCCGCTCACCGGTAGAATCGCCGCCCATGGCCACCTCCACCCGCCGGCTCTGCGCCGAAGACCTCTGGCGGCTCGCGCGACCCGCGCAGCCCACCCTTTCACCCGACGGCGCGCAGGCGTGCGTGTCCGTCTCCACCTACGACATGGAGGAGAACAAGGGCGCAACCAAGCTCTGGCTCCTCTCCACGTTCGGTGGCGAGCCCAGGCCGCTGACGGAAGCCGGCGAGAAGGACGGCGAGCCGCGCTGGTCGCCGGACGGCACGCGCATCGCCTTCGTCGCCAAGCGGGACAAGGACGACGAGCCGCAGCTCTGGCTCATCGCGCCCGACGGCGGCGAGGCGCGCCGCGTGACGCGCATGCCCACCGGCGTCTCCGGCATCAAGTGGTTCCCGGATTCGCGCCGGGTGGCGTTCATCTCCTGGGTCTGGCCGGACGCCGTCGGCTACAAGGCGCTGGCGGCGCGCTACCGGGAGCACAAGGACTCCAAGGTGAAGGCCCACGTCGTGGAGCACGAGTCCTACCGCTACTGGGACCACTGGCTCTCGGACGGCCGCGTGCCGCGGCTCTTCGTCGTGGACGTGCGCACGCAGCGCATCACCGACCTCTTCGCCGGCATGTCCTACGAGCTGCCGTGCGCCGACCCGGGCGCGAGCCACTACGACGTCTCGCCCGACGGGCACGAGATCGCCTTCACGTTCGACCCGGCCGGGGAGAAGCGCCTCGACCACGAGCACCACATCGTGGCACTCGACCTGCGGGCGAAGCGCTTCCGCACCCTCACGAAGGGCTCGCGACTCGACCACGACAGCCCGGCCTACTCGCCCGACGGAAAATCGATCGCGATCCTGACGCGGAACCTGCGCCGCAGCTCGCTCGCGGAAACGCGGATCGCCCTCTTCGACCGGCGCACGGCGAAGCTCGTGCCCCTGCCGACCTCCTGGGATCGAAGCGTGCACGCGCCGGTGGCGTGGTCCGGGGATTCCTCGTCCGTCCTCTTCCTGGCGGAGGACCGCGCGCGGGTCCACGCCTTCCGCTGGCGCCTGGGCGAGAAGATGCCCGAGGTCGCGGCGCTGGGCGGCACGGTCACCGACTTCGCCGTGGCGGGCGATACGGTCGCCTACGTCCGCAACACCATGAGCACGCCGCCCGCCGTCTTCTGCACGAACCCGGAGAGAGGCGAACGGCGCATCGACCGCTTCAACGACGACGTGATGGCGGGCATCCCCCTCGGGGAGGTCCGCGAGACCGAGATCCGCGGCTTCAACGGCGAGAAGGTGCAGATGTGGATCATCCATCCGCCGCACTTCGACCCGAGGAAGAAGTGGCCGCTCCTGCACAACATCCACGGCGGGCCGCACAGCAGCTGGGGCGACAACTTCCACTTCCGCTGGAACAACCACGTCTTCGCCGCGCAGGGATACGTGGTCGTTTGCGTGAACTACCACGGCTCGTCGTCCTTCGGGCAGCGCTTCCTCGAGTCCATCACGGGCGAGTGGGGCAAGCGCGAGCTGGCCGACGTCGAGGCCGGAACCGACCACATGCTGCGCACCGGCTACATCGACCGCCACCGCCTCCTGGCGGCGGGGGGGAGCTACGGCGGCTACATGGTGGCCTGGATGAACGGCCACACGGACCGCTACAAGGCCTACGTCTGCCACGCGGGCTGCTTCGACTGGACGGCGATGTTCGCCGACGACGTCTGGTACTGGACGCCGAAGGAGCTGGGCGCCTTCTACTGGGACGACCCGGCGAAGGTGGACGGGCAGAGCCCGCGCGCGCGCGCCAAGCGCATGAAGACGCCCACGCTCGTGATGCACGGGCTGCTCGACTACCGGGTTCCCGACGCGCAGGGTCTCGCCTACTACAACACCCTCAAGGCGAAGGGCGTGCCCGCGCGGCTGGTGTTCTTCCCCGACGAGAACCACTGGATCCTGAAGCCGCAGAACTCGCGCCTCTGGTACCGCGAGTTCTTCGCCTGGCTCGAGCGTTTTGCGGGCTCGCGGTCGGGGCGCAAGGCCCGCAAGTGAGGCGGGGCTAGAGCCGGAAGAGGGCGAGCGCGAGGATGGCGGAGACCAGCGCGCTGATCGCCGTGCGCAGGTCGACGAACCACGCCGGCAGCAGCCCGCGGCTCGCCATCCACTGGTCGGCGGCCCACACGGCGACGAAGAGGCCCAGCGCCGCGCCCACCTGCCAGGTCGCCGAAGGCAGCCACAGCACCGCCCAGGCCGCAAGCGATGACACCGTGCTCAGCCCGAGCGCGATCGCGCGGCTCGCCTCGTTGCCGGAGTCGTCGCGGATCGCGAGCCCCCACTCGATCCCGCCCAGGAAGGACAGGATCACCGCCGAGTAGGTCACGAGCGCGGTGATGGCCGGCACGCGCACGCTGGAGGCGTCCGACGCGAAGAGCGCGCCGGTCGCGAGGATGAAGGGCACGACGCCCGCCAGGGTGAGGAACCATGCCAGGCGCCGGACCATGGGTGCCGCGCTCAGTCGACCTTCGCGCCCGAGGACTTGACGAGCTTCGCGTACTTGGCGGCCTCGGCCTTCACGAAGGCGGCGAAGTCCTCCGGGCGGCTCGCCACGGGTTCCGCGCCGAGGGCGAACATCTTCTCGCGCACGTCGGGCGCGTTGAGCGCCTTGGCGAACTCGTCGTGGAGGCGGTCCACCGCGGCCTTCGGCGTGCCGGCGGGCACGAAGATCCCGAACCAGGTGCTGATGTCGAAGCCCGGCAGACCCGACTCGGCGATCGTCGGCAGCTCCGGCGCCAGCGCCGAGCGCTTCGCGGTGGTGACGGCCAGGGCGCGCACGCGCCCGCCCTTCACCTGCGCGAGCGACGAGGCGAAGTTGTCGAACATGAGGTCCACGCGGCCGCCGATCAGGTCCTGCATCGCCGCCGGCGCGCCCTTGTACGGGATGTGCGCCATGTCCACGCCCGCCATCGTCTTGAAGAGCTCGCCGGCGAGGTGCCCGGCGCTGCCCGTGCTGCCGGAGCCGAAGTTGAGCTTGTTGGGCTTCGACTTCGCGAGCTTGATGAATTCCGCGACGGTCGTCGCCTCGACGGCCGGGTTCACGACCAGCACGTTGGGCGTGGAGGCGACCTGCGTGACGGCGATGAAGTCCTTCTCGGCGTTGTAGGGGATGCTCGGATAGAGCGTCGGGTTGATCGCGTGGGTGGCGACCGCGCCCATGAGGATCGTGTGGCCGTCTGGCGCGGCGCGGGCCACGACACCCGCGCCGATGTTGCCGCCCGCGCCCGGGACGTTGTCCACCACGACCGGGTGCTTGATGCTCGCGGCGACCTTCTGCCCGAGGAGCCGGGCGACGGTGTCCAGCGGCCCGCCGGGCGGGTAGGGGACCACGAAGCGGATCTGCTTGGCGGGGAAGGGCTGGGCGGCAACGCCGGCCAGGGGTACCAGGGCCACGAGGGCCGCGGCGGCGAGGAGTCTGGGGGTTTTCATGCCTTCGATTCTATCGCAGCGCCCCCTTCACCGCCTCGAGCAGGGCATCCACCGCGGCCTCGTCGTGGTAGGCCCCGAAGCCGAAGCGAAGGCGCCTGTCGCGGCGGTCGATGTAGACCCGGTGGGCGGCCAGGCGCTCGTGGGCGCGATCGGCCGCATCCACTTCGAAGGCGAGAAAGTTTCCGCGCGGGGTGGCGGCGGGCGGGACGAGGCTCGCGACCGGAAGCCCGGGCAACTCCAGCGCGGCGAGTCCCGAGAGGAAACGCGACTGCAGGCGCACGGCGTGGGCATGGATGTCGGCCACCGTGACGCCCAGGCCGGCAAGCCAGTCCATGGCCGCGACGAAGCGGTAGAGGCCCGACGGGTCGAAGGTCGAACCCCAGAAGCGGAAAGCGTCGGCGGAGTAGGGCACCACCTCGCCGGGCCTGCCGGAAAGCGAGTCGAAGGAAGCGAACCACCCCGTGTCGGCCGGCCGCAGCTCGCACCCCGGCGGGATCGCCAGGAAACACGCCCCCTCGCCGGACATGGCGTACTTGTAGCCGCCGGCCAGGTAGAAGGCGCGGGCGTGGAGGCGCGAGAGGTCCACGGGCATCGCGTGGAAGGCGTGGTAGCCGTCGATCGCCACGATGGCCGATGCGGGTGCGGCGGCGACGATCGTCTCGAGGTCGCGTACCGCGAAGCCCGAATCGAAGAAGACGTGGGAAAGCCAGACGAGGTCCCAGTCGCCCGCGGCCACGGCCGCGGCGAAGCGCTCGCCGAAGCTGTCCCAGGGTTCGGCCGCGATCTCGGTGAGCGCCAGGCGCCCCGTTTCCGCGAGGCGCCGAGTCTGCCGCCGGAAGCTGTGGAACTCGTGGGCGCTCGCGAGCACGCGCACGGGGCGCGACCAGTCGAGGCAGGAGTAGAGGCGCGCCACGAACTCGTGGGTGTTCGGCGCGAAGGCCACCTGCCGCGGATCGGAGAGCGAGAGCAGCCGCGCGACGTGCCCTTGCGCCGCCGGGACCACGGTGCCGAAGACGTGCGCCCACTTGCGGTCGGCCAGCGTCGCCGAATCCTCCCAGTAGCGCGCGTGGGCGGCCTGCGTGACGTCGGGCCAGGGGTGGTGGCTGTGCGCCGCGAAGTGCATGAGCCCCGGGTTGGCGGAGAAGAAGCGGGAGAAGTGCGGGGCCAGCATGGGCGTCGATTCTGTGCGGTTGGCGACCGGCACGCAAGGAAGGCAGCCGCGCACGCCGGTCGCGCGTGCCTTGTCCTGCCGCGACAAGCGCATACACTGTCGACTGCTCCCGATTCGGCCCGCCGACGATGAACCCCTTCCATGCCCTGCTGATCGCACTCGCCCTCGGTGGTTGCGCGACCGCCCAACGCCCTGACGCCGTCGAGGCCCCCGATCCCGGGCGGCTGCCCTCGGCCCAGCGGGCGGTGAGCGTGCCGGGGCTGCGGCCCTGCAGCGACGGCACGGACGGCACGCTCCAGATCGACCCGAGCCGGCCCGTCAACATCCTCGTGCATGGCTGCAACGGCTCCACCGGAAAGTTCCGGTCTTTGGCCGAGGTGCTCGCCTTCCACGGCCAGCAGAGCGCCTGCTTCACCTACGACGACCGGGTGAGCCTCATGGTGAGTTCCGGCCAGCTCGCCCAGGCGGTCGCCTCGCTCGCGCAGCACCTCGAGAAGCCGCGAGTCACCGTGATCGGCCACAGCCTCGGTGGCCTCGTGGCGCGCAAGGCGCTCGTCGCGGACCGTGCCGACCCGCTGCCGGACCGCCCGGTCGACGTGCGGCTGGTGACGGTGTCGGCGCCGTTTTCCGGAATTGCCGCGGCGCGCGGGTGCGCGGTGCCGGCCCTGCGCGTGGCGACGCTGGGCGTGAACGACCTCGTCTGCTGGCTCATCAGCGGCGACAGCTGGTACGAGATCACGTACGCCTCGGACTTCATCCGCAAGCCGGGCAGCCTCGCGTCGCAGGTTCAAGGCCACCTCAAGGTCATCACCGACGAACGCGGCACGTGCAGGCGCCGCGGCGAATACGGCCAGTGCGTCGAGAGCGACCACATATTCAGCCTCGAGGAGCAGCGCTATCCGCCGGTCGCCAGCGCTCCCCGCACCACGGACGTCGTGGTGCCTGCGGGGCACGTTGAAATCGTCGGCGAGGACGGCGTCATCCCGCGAAAGCTGATCGCGGTATTCCAGCGCGAGGGCGTCGTGGCCGCAACGCCACCGGAACGCCAGTCGGCGTTCCAGGACCTGCTGGCGCAGCTCTACGGGCGAGCCGGAGGGCGCTAGCCCGTTTCCGGCCCGCGTGGGTGCCCGGCGCCGTGGCGCCGGGCGCGCATTCGCTCAGTCCTTGAACGCCTCGACCTGGATGCGCAGGGTCACGTCGTCGGCCACGGCGGGGACCGCGTACTTCATGCCGAAGTCGGTGCGCTTGATCGTGGTGACGAAGTCGCCGCCGCAGGCCTTCTTCTTGGCCATGGGGTGTTCGGCGCAGTTGAAGTGCGTCGCCGTGAGGGTGACGGGCTTCGTCACGCCGAGCATCGTCAGGTTGCCCGAGACGCTCTTCACCTTGTCGCCTTCGAAGGCGAACTTGTCGCCCTTGAAGGTGATCGTCGGAAATTTCCCGACGTTGAAGAAGTCCTCGCCGCGCAGGTGCTCCTCGAGCTTGTCGAGCCCCGTGTCGACGCTGGCCGCATCGATCGTGATGTCGGCGGTGCCCTTCTTCGCGGCGGCGTCGAGCGTGATCTTGCCGGCGGTCTTGTTGAAGCGCCCGCGCTGGATCGAGTAGCCCAGGTGCAGGACCTCGAAGCTGGGGAAGGTGTGGCGCACGTCGAGGGAGTAGGTCTCCGCGGCGAGGGCAGGGGTGGCGGCGAGGGTGCCGGCGATCGCGGCGGCGAGGGCGAGGCGTTTCACGGGTGCAGCTCCTTTACTTGGTGGAGGGAATGACGAACCGGAAGCGAACGGTGACCTCGTCGGCCACGGTTTCCGTGTCCGCCCAGGGCCCGTCGCCGATCTTGAATTGCAGCCTCCGGAGGGGGAACTGCCCCTCGACGGTGCGCATCCCGCCCGCGTCCACGAGGCTGAACGGGGCGGTGATGTTCAGGGTGGCCCCCTTGATGGTGAGGGGGCCGGAGGCCTCGTAGCGGCCGGGGCCGGTGGCCTTCACGGCGGAGGCGGTGAACTTTGCCTTCGGGAATGCCTCGACATGGAGCCAGGGCTTGCGGCGCGCCTCGGTCTCGCCTTCGGCGTTGCCGAGGTCGATGGACCCCAGGTCCACCTCGAACTCCGCCCGGGTGGCCTCCGGCTTCTTCGGGTCGAAGGAGACGGTGGCGTCGAACTTGCGGAACCGGCCCTCGACGGGGACGTTCATCTGCTTGAAGGCGAAGCGGATGTGGCTCTTCTCCGCCACCACCTTCTGCGTTGCCTGGGAATAGGCGGGTGGGGCGATGACGAGCGTGGCGGCGATCGCCAGGGCCAGGAAAGGCGTCTTCATGGATCAGGTCCGGGGCTTGAGGAACGGGATCATCCGGGCGAGCACGCCGTCTCCATCGACGACGTGATGCTTGAGCGCGGCGGCCACGTGCAGCACGACCAGCGCGGCCAGGCCGTAGTTCGCGGTGCGGTGGACGAGCTTCAGCACATCGGCCACCTCGGTGTTTTTCGCCAGCAGGTCGGGCAGGGGAAGGACGCCGAAATACACGGTCTGGAAGCCCGCGGCGGAACTGAAGAGCCATCCGCTCAGCGGCGCCAGGAAGAAGAGCAGGTAGAGGACGCGGTGCGAGGCGTTCGCGGCCCGGCGCTGCCAGGCGGGCATCGCGTCGGGCAGCGCCGGCGCAGGGTGCGCGAGGCGCCACAGGAGCCGCGCGGCAGACAGCAGGAAGATCGTCACCCCTGCCCACTTGTGCCAGGAATAGAGCTTGAGCTTCGTGGGGGAGAGCGACAGGTCCACCATGTAGAGGCCCAGGGCGAGGTTCCCGATGATGGCGGCCGCGGCCAGCCAGTGCAGGCCGATGGCAACCGTGCCGTACTCAGTCGGGACTTGCGTCGTCATTGCACTGCCTCTCCAGGGCCTCCCGCAACTGCCGAAGGCGGGCTTCCAGTTCCTTCCGCTCGCCGGCCGGGATCGACTCGAAGGCCGGTGCCAGGTAGGCGAGATGCGGCTCGAAGACCTGCCCGAACATCCGTTCGCCTGCCTCCGTAAGGCGCACCAGGGTCGACCGCCCGTCGTCCGGGCAGGCCAGGCGCTCCACCAGGCCCCGGGCTGCAAGCCGATCCACCACGCCGGTCAGCGTCCCCTTGGTGATCAGGGTCCGGTTGCCGAGTTCCTTGAACGACATGCCCGGCGTGTTGCCCAGCGTGACCACGACGTCGAACTGCGGCGGGGTCAACCCGAAGCGGCGGATGTTGGCGTCCGAGACGCGCTGGAAGGCCTGGTAACAGCGGGCCAGTTCGCGGATCACGGGCACCACGACGGTTCTGGACATCGGGGGTCCGGGATAGTTCTAACAAGAACTATTGTGATGGACTTTGGCCGGTGGGGGCAAGGAGAGAAGCGGCTTCATATCAATCACTTTACATAATACCAATTATGCGCCACGCAGATAGGCGCAACCTTGGCCAAATTCTTCCGATCCTGTGCGTTAGCAGACCGACCGGCGCCCACTGGCCGGTCATGATGACCACAGGTTCCGAAGCCCGACTGAATCGAGGCAAAGTGAATTCGAAGCCCAAGCCGATCCAGATCATCCTCGCCAGGCAGTTCGCCAGCACGCTCGCGATGCCGATCCTCATCGTCGATACCGAGGGCACGCTGATCTTCTACAACGAGCCGGCCGAAGCCATCCTGGATCAGCGTTTCGACGAGACCGGAGAGATGTCCTCCAAGCTCTGGAGCACGCTTTTCGCCCTCGAGGACGAGGACCGCAATCCGATCGGGCTCGAGGATCGGCCGATGACGCTGGCGCTGACCGAGCGCAAGCCGATCTCGCGGACGATGTGGATGCGTTGCCGGTACGGGGAATGGCGGCACGTGCAGATCACGGCATTCCCGATCCTGGGCGAGGCAAACCAGTTCCTCGGTGCGCAGATGATCTTCTGGGAACTCTGAGATGCAAGTCACCCTCTGGGGGGCGCGAGGCTCGCTCGCCACGCCCGGGCCGGAAACGGCGCGATACGGGGGCAATACCTCGTGCGTGGGCGTGGTGGGCCGCGAAGGCACGGTGCTGGTGCTGGACGCCGGCACGGGCATCCGTCGGCTGGCGGCGACCATTCCAGAATCGGTGCGGCGCGTGGACATTCTGCTCACCCACCTGCACATGGACCACATCCAGGGGCTGGGGTTTTTCGCCCCCCTGTATCGATCCGACATGGACGTGCATGTGTGGGGTCCAGGGAGCGCGACGCAGCGGATGGCGGCGCGCCTGCGGCGCTACCTGTCCCCGCCCTTGTTCCCGGTGAGCCTTTCGGAATTGCCGTGCCGGCTGACCATTCACGACGTCCAATCCGGCGAGGTGGACATCGGTGAATTCCGCGTCTGCGCGGCCCTGGTGTGCCACCCCGGTCCGACCGTCGGGTACCGCATCACCTCGTCCGCGGGCAAGGTCCTGACCTACCTTCCCGACCACGAACCCGCGCTCGCAGCGCTTCGCTTTCCCAGCCTGCCCAGGGAGTGGACTTCCGGAGGGACGCTCGCCGCGGGCTCGGACATCCTGATCCACGACGGCCAATACAGCGCCGCGGAATATCCCGGCCATTGCGGATGGGGTCACAGTTCGCTTGCGCAGGCGTTTTCGTTCGGGACGCTGGTCGGAGCCAGGCGGTTCGTGCCGTTCCACCACGATCCGAACCATACCGACGACGACATCGATCGCATGATGGCGGAGGCCCTGGACGAGACGAGGCCCGCCTTCCAGGTCACGCCGGGTGTCGAGGGCACGGTCCTCGATCTCTAGGCGCCTGCTTCCCGAGGGGAGGTCCCTGCCCCAAGGATCCCCGGTGCCATGGGCTATCATGGCCCATCCCTCCTGCAAGTTGACCTCCCATGACCGCCCTGCCGCGCCTGGTCCTCAAACCCGGCCGCGAGAAATCGCTGCGCCACCGCCACCCCTGGGTCTTTTCCGGCGCGATCGAGCGCGTCGAGGGCGAGCCCGAACCCGGCGGCGCCATCGCCGTCGTGGCCCACGACAATGCGCCGCTCGGCTGGGCCGCGTACTCGCCCGAGTCCCGGATCCGCGCGCGCGTCTGGTCCTTCGACGCGGCCGCCACGATCGACGAGGCCTTCCTTCTCGGTCGCCTCGAGGCCGCCGTGCGCCGCCGCGACGGGCTGCTCGATGCCCGGCACGATGCCTGCCGGCTGGTCCACTCGGAGTCCGACGGCCTTCCCGGGCTGGTGGTGGACCGGTACGGCGACGTGGCGGTCGTGCAGATCCTCTCGGCCGGCGCCGAGCGCTGGCGGGACTTCTGGCCCGAGGCACTCGTGCGCACGGCAGGCGTCCGGACCGTCTACGAGCGCTCGGATGCGGAGGTGCGCACCCTCGAAGGGCTGCCGCCGCGTACCGGCCCCATGCTGGGCGAACTGCCGGAGCACGTGCGCATGGTGGAGGCCGGCATCACCTACGAGGTGGACGTGGCCGGCGGCCAGAAAACGGGCTTCTTCCTCGACCAGCGGGACAACCGCGCCCTGGCGTCGTCCCTTGCGGCCGGCGCCGACGTGCTGAACGCGTTCTGCTACACGGGCGGCTTTTCGCTGGGAGCGCTGGCCGCGGGTGCCCGCAGCGTCGTTTCCGTGGACACTTCCGAGGATGCATTGGCGCTGGGGCGCCGAAACGCATCGCTGAACGGGCTGGACGACGCCCGCGCGCAGTGGATGCATGCCGACGTCTTCGCCTGGCTGAGGCGGCTTCGCGACGAGGGCCGGCACTTCTCGCTCATCGTCCTGGACCCCCCGAAGTTCGCGCCGACGGAAAAGCACGTGCCCAAGGCGGCTCGCGCCTACAAGGACATAAACCTGTGGGCCATGAAGCTCCTGGCTCCTGGTGGCCATCTCCTGACCTTCTCCTGTTCCGGGGCGGTCGGCCCGGACCTTTTCCAGAAGATCGTGGCCGGGGCCGCGGCCGATGCCAGGGCCGATTTCGAGATCCGCGGGCGCCTGGCAGCCTCGCGGGATCACCCGGTATCGATCCATTTCCCGGAGGGCGAGTACCTCAAGGGGCTGTGGCTTCAGGCGGTATAGAACATAACCATTACAATGGCTTGAGTAAACAACCTCATGTAATGTATTAGGTTATGGGTTAGCAGCCCGGGTTCAGGAAATGCGGTCGACGACGGGAAAGCCTTCCCGTTCCGCCGCTACCGCCAAGCGCTCGTCCAGGCACACGAACTGAAGTGTGGCGGGCGACCCGTCGGCGGCCACGACGGCTGCCGCCAGCTGCAGGCTGTCGGCGGCGCGCAGTGAATGAACCCGCAGCAGCCGCAGCGCGGTTTCGCGAACCGGGTCGGATGCGAGGATCTCGTTCCAGGCGCCGGAAAGCATCCGCAGGCGGGAGACTGCGCGGGTGGCTGCCTGGGGGGACAGGTGGCCTTCACGTTCCCGACGCGCGATCGCCGAAACGCACTCCACCGGCGTTCCCCACCAGGCGACCATGCCCGGGTCCTGCTCGAGCAACCCCAGCAGCCCCTCGCCCGCCACTTCGTCGACGATGAGCGGAACGACGGCGGATGCGTCCCAGAATCTCATCTGCCCTGGCGCCTGTCGTCGAGCAGCGCGTCGAGGACGCTGGCCGTTGCGCGGGGCGCGGGCTGGCGAAGGGTCTCGAAATCGATGGGCGCCTCGTTGGCCGGCCTTCTCAGGAGGCCGGCGCGCTCGAGCTTCAGGGCGCGCGGATCCGACTCGGCGCTGGCCGCAACCTTCTGGATGATGGCGACGGGGACATCCCGGTCGAGGACCAGGACGGGCTCGCCGGCGCGGACCATGGCGAGGTAGGCGCTCAGGCGATTCTTCAGCTCGGAGATCGTGGTGGATTTCATTATGGCCATAATAGCCATGTCGCTTCACCCCTTCAAGCGCTTACGGATATGACTCTAGTATTGATTGTTAAAGTAGATAATAAACAATATATTGGACTGTTTATTTAAAGTTTCAGTGGAAGTCGTGACTGGTCGTTCGCAGCTCCCCGAGGAGCCGGGAAAGATCCTCGAACCGCCCCGCCAGCACGTGCACCACCAGCCCCTGCTTCTGGACCTGCCCCCCCACCGCAAGGAGACGCGAACCCAGGATGGGCCGGCGGTTGCGCTCCACGATGTCGTTCCAGATCACCAGGTTCACGTAGCCGGTCTCGTCCTCCAGGGTCACGAAGAGAACCCCGCTCGCCGTGGCCGGGCGCTGCCGGCAGGTGACGAGCCCGGAGGTGCGGATCCACTGGCCGTGGCGGGCGGCGGCCACCTCCTCGGCCGTTCGCAATCCCTTCGTTTCCAGCCGGCTTCGCAGGATGGCCAGCGGATGCCGGCGCAGGGTGAGTCCGAGGGCGGCGTAGTCCCCGGCGACTTCCTGGCCCTCGGTGGGCGGCGCGAGCCCCGCACGGGCCTCCTCGACCCCTGCGGGAAGCGCCAGCCTCGTCGCCTCGTCCACGGCCAGCGTCGACCAGAGGGCCTCGCGGCGGTGCCCGGCGAGCGTGGCCAGGGCATCGGCCCGGGCCAGGCAGGACAGGTCGGACTTGTCCAGCCCGGCCCGGCGGGCCAGATCATCAACGGAATGAAATATCCTTTCTTTTCTGGATTTTGCAACTGATTCAGAAGATTCCACTTTAAGTCCATTGACCCTCCCCAGGCCCAGCCGGATGGCGGGTTCTCCCCCCGGGCCGGGCTCCAGGGTGCTGTCGACCTCGCTCGCCAGGACATCGACCGGCCGCACCTCGACCCCGTGCCGGCGGGCGTCCTGCACGATCTGGGACGGGCTGTAGAACCCGAGCGGCTGGCTGTTCAGGAGCGCGCAGGCGAAGGCCGCGGGTTCGTGGCGCTTGAGCCAGCAGGAGACGTAGACCAGGAGGGCGAAGCTCGCGGCGTGGGATTCCGGGAAGCCGTATTCGCCGAACCCCTGGATCTGCTGGTAGATCTGCTCCGCGAAGGCCAGGGTGTAGCCCCGCTCGAGCATCCCCTTCACGAGCTTCTCCCGGAAGGGCTCGATGCCGCCGCGCCGGCGCCAGGCGGCCATGGCCCGGCGCAGCTGGTCGGCCTCGCCGGGGCTGAAGCCGGCGGCCACGACCGCGAGCTGCATGACCTGCTCCTGGAAGATGGACACGCCCAGGGTGCGCTCCAGCACCCCCCTCACCGCCTCGCTCGGGTAGGTGACGGGCTCCGTCCCCTCCCGGCGGCGCAGGTAGGGGTGGACCATGCCGCCCATGATCGGGCCGGGCCGCACGATGGCCACCTCGATCACCAGGTCGTAGAAGCAGGCGGGCTTGAGCCGGGGCAGCATCGACATCTGCGCCCGCGACTCGATCTGGAAGACGCCGATCGTGTCGGCGCGCT
>JAMPXV010000062.1 GCA_023700985.1 Lysobacter sp. | reverse complement strand
TTCCTCGGCTCGACGTCGATGGCGCAGGACCGGCAGCGCGCGGCGAGCGCGGGCGACAGCAGGATGTGGTCGATCCTGAGCCCCATGTTGCGGCGGAAGGCCGCCATGCGGTAATCCCACCAGCTGAAGGACTTCTCGGGCTGCTCGAAGAGGCGGAAGGCGTCGGCGAGGCCGAGCGCGACGAGCGCGCCCAGGGCCTGCCGCTCCGCGTCGCTCACCAGGACCTGGCCGCGCCACGCCTCGGGGTCGTGCACGTCGCGGTCCTCCGGGGCCACGTTGTAGTCGCCCAGCACCGCCACCTGGCGCCCTTCGGCCAGCTCGCGCGCGAGCCACTGCGCCAGGGCGGCAAACCAGCGCAGCTTGTACTCGTACTTCTCGGAGCCGACGCTCTGCCCGTTGGGGCAGTAGACGCTCACCACGCGCACGCCGCCCACGTCCGCGGCGATGACGCGCTTCTGGAGATCGGCGAAGCCGGGGATGCCGCGCGAGACGCCGGCCGGCTCGTCCTTCGACAGGATGGCCACGCCGTTGTAGGTCTTCTGCCCGTCGTGGACCCAGCGGTAGCCGGCGGCCTCGATGGCGGCGCCGGGAAACGCGGCGTCCTCGCACTTCGTCTCCTGGAGGCACACCGCGTCGGGCGAATGGCGCGCCAGGAACTCGAGCAGGTGCGGCAGGCGCACCTTGAGCGAGTTCACGTTCCAGGTGGCGAGCTTCAGGGCAGGCCCCCGGCGCGATCCGTTCCGGGCACCTACCTGGCGGGCGCGGACGGCGCCTCGGCAGCGGGCGCTTCGGCCTTGGCCGCCTCGGCCTTGGGCGGTGCGGGTGCGGCCGCGGCAGGGGGCGGCACCATCGGGTTCAGCTGGCCGGGCAGCGCGGTGCGCGGGTAGCCCGCGGTGTCGAGCGCGCCGTGCCAGTTTCCCTCGCTGTAGCCCTTCATGGCCTTCTCGCCGACGGCCAGAACGGGCACCCCGAGGGAGCCGATCAGCTTCTTCACCGCCTCGGCGTCGGCCGGGTTGCTCACGTCGCGCTCGCTGAACGGGATGCCGCGGCGCGACAGCAGGTCGCGGCCCGCGGCGCAGAACTCGCCGCAGGTCGGCGACACGTAGAGCACGACCGGGGAAGCCTTCATCGCCTGCTGGGTCGCGTAGGGGAGCTGCGGCGCCTCCCCCTGCCCGGTCCCCATGCGCTTCTGGCTCACGTTCCGGGCATCCTGCGCCGGCGGCGAGTCCGAGTAGTGGACCTTGCCGTTCTTGTCCACCCAGCGGTAGACGGTCGACTGGGCGCCGACGGCGAGCGGGACGAGGAGCGCCGCGGCAAGCGCGGCCAGGCGGTATCGGGCGGGCATCGTGTCCTCCGTCAGGCGGTGGCGGTCATTCCATTATGCCGCAGCAGCGCGTCGATCCGCGGCTTGCGCCCGCGGAAGGCGACGAAGGACTCGAGCGCCGGGCGGCTGCCGCCCACGCCCAGCACCTCGTCGCGGAAGCGCGCGCCCGTGTCGGGGTTGAGCACGCCCTCCTCCTCGAACGCGCCGAAGGCGTCCGCGGAAAGCACCTCCGCCCACTTGTAGCTGTAGTAGCCGGCCGCGTAGCCGCCCCCGAAGATGTGCGAGAACTGGTTGGGGAAGCGGTGCCAGGCCGGCGGGTGCACGACGGCGACCTGGCGCCGCACGCGCTCGAGGAGCGCGAGCGGCGTGTCGGCCGCGCGGTCGAAGTCGTGGTGCAGGCGCATGTCGAAGAGCGCGAACTCGATCTGGCGCACGAACTGCATCCCGCTCTGGAAGTTCTTGGCCGCCACCATCTTGTCGAAGAGCGCGCGCGGGAGCGCCTCCCCGGTGTCGGCGTGCCGCGTCATGTGCGACACGACGTCCCACTCCCAGCAGAAGTTCTCCATGAACTGCGAGGGGAGCTCGACCGCGTCCCATTCCACGCCGGCGATCCCCGAGACGCCGAGCTCGTCCACGCGGGTGAGCAGCTGGTGCAGGCCGTGCCCGAACTCGTGGAAGAGAGTGATCACCTCGTTGTGGGTGAAGAGCGCCGGTCGCCCCCCGACCGGGCCCGAGAAGTTGCACGTGAGGAAGGCGACGGGGGTCTGCACGCCGCCGGCCACAAGGCGCCGGTTCCTCGCGTCCGCCATCCACGCGCCGCCGCGCTTGGCTTCCCGGGCGTAGAGGTCGAGGTAGAACTGGCCCACCAGCGCGCCCGCCGCGTCCTCGATGGCGAAGAACTTCGCATCCGCGTGCCAGGTCGGCGCCTGCGCCGGCCGCACGCGCACGCCGTAGAGCGTCTCGACGACCCGGAAGAGCCCCGCGAGGACGGCGTCCTCGGGGAAGTAGCGCTTCACCTCCTCTTCGGAGAAGGCATAGCGCTTCTGGCGCAGCTTCTCGCTCACCCAGGCCACGTCCCAGGCCCGGACCTCGTCCAGCCCCGGCCCGGCGCGCGCGAAGGCTTCCACTTCCGCCATGTCGCGCTCTGCGGAGGGCTTCGCGCGCGCCGCGAGGTCCTCCAGGAAGGCGACCACTTCCTCGGCCGAGCCGGCCATCTTCGCCGCGAGCGAGACCCCGGCGAACGTGCCGTAGCCGAGCAGGGAGGCGACCTCGGCCCGCTTCTCGAGGATCTTCGCGACCAGCGGCGCGTTGTCCCAGTCGGGCTTGCCGAACTCGGAGGCGCGCGTCGCGTTGGCGCGGTACATCTGCTCGCGCAGCGCCCGGTGGTCCGCGTACTGCATGACGGGCAGGTAGCAGGGCATGTGCAGCGTGAGCTTCCACCCCTCGCGCCCGTCCTTCGCCGCGGCCGCCTTGGCGGCCTCGAGGACGTCGGCGGGGATGCCGGCGAGCTGCGCCGCGTCGGTCACGAAGAGCGCGAAGTCATTGGTGGCGTCGAGGACGTTGTCCTGGAAGCGCGAGGAAAGCGCTGCGAGCTCCTCCTGGAGCTGGCGGAAGCGCCCCTTGGCGGCCTCGGGGAGCTCCGCGCCGCCGAGGCGGAAGTCGCGCAGCTCGTTTTCCACGAGCCGGCGCCGCGCGGCGCCCAGCCGGGCGAATCCGGGTGAAGCCGCCAGCGCCTTGAAGCGGCCGAAGAGGCGCAGGTCCTGGCCCTGCTCGGTGGCGAACTGGGTGACCAGCGGCTGCGCGGCATTGTAGGCCTCGCGAAGCGCCGGCGAGTTCATGACCGCGTTGAGATGGGAAACCTGCGCCCACGCGCGCGCGAGGCGCTCGTTGGCGCTCGCCAGGGGCTCGACGAAGCCCTCCCAGGTGGGCTCCCCGCCCGCCGAGGCCAGGGTCTCGATCGCGGCGCGCCCCTCGGCGACGAGCGCCTCCACGGCGGGCACCACGTGCTCCGGGCGGATGTCCCCGAAGCGCGGAAGGGACGAAAAGTCGGTCAGCGGGTTCTTCATGGGAATCCGTTCGCGGGGGGAGGATGGGTCAGCCGGGGTAGACGATGCGGCCGTCGACGATCGTGGTGACCACGCGTCCCGTGAGTTCCAGGCCCAGGAAGGGCGAGTTGCGGCCCTGGCTCGCCAGCGCCTCGCGCGTGACGATCCAGGGGCGTTGCGGGTCGAACAGGCAGACGTCGGCGGCGCTTCCCGGGGCGAGCGTGCCGCCCTCGACGCCCAGGACGGCCGCGGCGCGCGAGGTCGCCGCGGCCAGCGTGGCGGCCAGCGGCAGCTTCATCTCCTCGCCCCACTTGAGCAGCAGCGGCAGGAAGACCTCGAGGCCGGTCGCGCCAGGCTCGGCCTCGCCGAAGGGCACGAGCTTCGCGTCGTCGTCCACCGGCGTGTGGTCCGAGCAGACGGCGTCGATCGTCCCGTTGGCCAGCGCGCGCCGCAGCGCGTCGCGGTCGGACGGGCTGCGCAGCGGCGGCACGAGGAACATGTGCGTGTTGAAGTCGGCCGCGTCGCGGTCGCACAGGTGCAGGTGGTGCACGCCCACGTCGCAGGTGACGGCGAGCCCGCGGGCCTTGGCCGCGGCCACGAGCGCCACGCCGCGGGCCGTGGAGAGCCGGGCCAGGTGCACGCGCGCGCCGGTGGCCTCGGCGAGCTCGAGGATCGTGTGCAGCGCCACCGTCTCCGCCACTTCCGGGATCGGGGGCAGCCCCAGGCGCGTGGCCACCTCGCCGTCGTGGGCGACGCCGCCATGCGCGAGGTGCACGTCCTGGGGGCGCAGCCACACCGCGTGGCCGAAAGTCGCGGCGTAGCTCATGGCCTGCAGCAGCACGTTCAGGTCCGTCACCGGGGCGTCGGCCTGGAAGAAGGCCACGCACCCGGCCTCGGCGAGCTCGCCCATCTCGGCGATCTTCTCGCCCTTCAGCCCGAGCGTGAGCGCGCCCAGCGGGTAGACGCGCGAGCCGCTGAGGCTGCCGGCGCGGCGCTTGAGCATCTCGACCAGCCCCGGCTCGTCGAGCGGCGGGTCGGTGTCGGGCGGGCAGGCGAGCGAGGTCACGCCGCCCGCGACCGCGGCGCGCATCTCGGATTCCAGCGTGGCGCGGTACTCGAAGCCCGGCTCGCGAAGCCGCGCGGAGAGGTCCACGAGCCCGGGGCAGGCGACGAGCCCGGCGGCATCGATCGTGCGGTCGGGGCGGAAGCCGTCGGGGGCGGCGCCCACCGCGGCGATCCGTCCGTCGGCGATGAAGAGGGAGGCGGGCTCGTCGCGGCCGGTGGCCGGGTCGACGACGCGGGCGTTGCGGATGTCGATTTTCATTAGGCGTTCCCGGCGAGGATGGCCATCACCGCCATGCGCACGGCGATGCCGAAGGTGACCTGCGGCATGATCACGGAGTGGCTGCCGTCGGCCACGCCCGAGTCGATCTCCACGCCGCGGTTGATCGGGCCCGGGTGCATCACGATCGCGTCGGGCTTCGCGAACGCGAGCTTCTCGGGCGACAGCCCGTACGTCTTGTTGAACTCGCCCGCGGAAGGGATCAGCGGCCCGCTCATGCGCTCGTTCTGCAGGCGCAGCGTGATCACCACGTCGCAGCCGCGCAGGCCCTCGGTCACGTCGTGGAAGACGCGCACCCCGAGGCGCTCGATGTCCTTCGGCAACAACGTCTTCGGGCCGACCACGCGCAGGTCCGGCACGCCCAGGGTCGTCAGGGCGTGGATCTGCGAGCGCGCCACGCGCGAGTGCAGGACGTCGCCGACGATGGCGACCGTGAGCCCCGCGAAGTCCTTCTTGTAGTGGCGGATCGTGTACATGTCGAGCAGCCCCTGCGTGGGGTGCGCGTGGCGGCCGTCGCCCGCGTTCACCACGTGCACGCCGGGCTTCACGTGGCGCGCGATGAGGTGCGGCGCCCCGGCCTCGGCGTGCCGGACGACGAACATGTCCGCGTCCATCGCCTGCAGGTTCCAGACGGTGTCGAGGAGCGTTTCCCCCTTGGCGGTGGAGGAGGCGCCGATGTTCAGGTTGATCACGTCCGCGGAGAGGCGCTTGGCGGCGATCTCGAAGGTGGTGCGCGTGCGCGTGGAGTTCTCGAAGAAGACGTTGAAGATCGACTTGCCGCGCAGCAGCGGGACCTTCTTCACCTCGCGCTCGTTCACGCTCACGAACTGCGCCGCGGTGTCCAGGATGTGCCGGATCATCTCCGCCGACAGCCCCTCGGTGGTGAGGAGGTGGACCAGGCGCCCCTGGGAGTCGACCTGGAGGCTCGGGCTCATGCGGGCCTCCTCACGGCGGCGAGCCGCAGCCGCTCGTTCTCGTTGGTGAGCACCAGTTCCTCCCCGGCCTCGACCTCGACGAAGGCGCCGGTGAAGTCCGGCGCCACGGGGAGCTCGCGGCCGCCGCGGTCGGCGAGCACCGCCAGGCGCACGCGGGCCGGCCGCCCGTAGTCCCACAGTTCGTTCAGCGCGGCGCGGATGGTGCGCCCCGTGTGCAGCACGTCGTCCACGAGCACGATGTCGCGCCCCTCGACCTCGAAGGGCAGGTGGCTGCGCCGCGCCTCGCGGTGCAGGCCGATGCGGCCGTAGTCGTCGCGGTGCAGCGTCACGGCGAGCTGGCCCAGGGGGGTCTTCACGCCCAGGGCGCGGTGCAGGCGCTCGGCGACCCAGGCGCCGCCGGTGTAGATGCCGACGATGCCCGTCTCCGGGCCCGTCGCGGGCTTCATCTGGGTCACGAGCGCGTCCAGCAGGCGCTCCGTATCAGGCAGGGGTGCGGCCATGGGGGGCTTTCTTCCGGTTGGATTCGTCCAGGTAGCTCTGCAGGATCAGCGTGGCCGCATGCGCGTCCACGTCGCCCTTCGATCTCGCGCGGGCGCCCGCCTCGCGCAGCCGCGCCTCGGCCTCCGCCGAGGTGAGGGTCTCGTCCACGAAGGCCACGGGCAGCCCGAAGCGCGCCTCGAGCCGCCGCGCGAACTTGCCGGCGAGACGCGCCACCTCGTGCGGGCCGCCGTCGGCGTGGCGCGGCAGGCCGACCACGAAGCCGGCGGGATGCCATTCGGCCACCAGCCGATCGATCGCGGCCAGGCGCGCCCGGGTACCCTCCTCGGCGATGGCGGTGACGGGATGGGCCATCCGCGTGGCGGTCTCGCCCACGGCCACGCCCAGGCGCCTTTCCCCGAAGTCGAAGCCGATGAGGGTCCCCGTGAGCGGCGGCGCCTCCGCGGACCCGGCGCTCACGCGTGCCCCGCCTCTTCGGAGAGGTTCAGGGTGGAGACGCCCAGCGCGCCCAGCGCCGCGTCGTAGCGGCCCTCCGGGGGCACGCGGAAGATCACGTCGAGGTCCGCGTTCACCGTGAGCCAGCCGTTGCGCTTGATCTCGTCCTCAAGCTGGCCCGGCGCCCAGCCGGCGTAGCCCAGCGCCACGAGCCGGTCGCCGGGGCCCTCGCCACGCGCCATCGCCTCGAGGATGTCGCGGGAGGTGGTGAGGCCGATTTCGCCCACCGGCAGCGTGGAGCGCCAATCGCCCAGCGGGCGGTGCAGCACGAAGCCGTGCTCGAGCTGGACCGGCCCGCCGAAGAAGACGGGCTGGGCGGCGAGCGGTTCGTCGTCCAGTTCGATCTCCACCTGCCGGAAGAGGGTGCCCAGGGTGACGTCCGTGGGGCGGTTCACCACCAGCCCCAGCGCTCCCCGCTCGTTGTGCTCGCAGACGAAGGTGAGGCTCCGGGAAAAATTCGGGTCGACCATGCCGGGCATGGCGATGAGGAAGTGGCTCGTGAGGTTGATCGTTTGCATTTGCCACCGACCCCATATTCTAATTCGTTCGCCCCCCGGCCGCCATCGGACGGGAAGCGAAAGCCCCCGCCCAGGTAGCCCCGTGACCGCCTACGACCGATCCCTGTTCTGGTTCCGCCGCGACCTGCGCGACCACGACAACGCCGGCCTCTACTACGCCCTGGCCTCGTCCCGCCAGGTCTCGTGCGCCTTCGTCTTCGACCGCGAGATCCTGGATGCGTTGCCGGCGGGCCCCGACCGGCGCGTGGCGTTCATCAGGGAAAGCGTGGCCGAGCTGCGCGAATCGCTCCGGCGGCGGGGCGGCGAGCTCGTCGTCCTGCACGGCCGGGCGGCCGAGGAGATCCCGGCCCTGGCCCGCCGGCTGTCGGCCGGCGCCGTCTTCGCCAACGAGGACTACGAGCCGGTGGCGATCCGGCGCGACGCGGTCGTCGAGAAGGCGCTCGCCGCCGACGGCCGCGTCCTGCACCTCGCCAAGGACCACGCCGTCTTCGCCAAGGACGAGGTCCTCACGCAGTCGGGCGGCAGCTTCTCGGTGTTCACGCCCTACAAACGCGCCTGGCTCGCCAAGGCCGACGACTTCTACCTCTCCTCCTACCCCGTTGAACGGCACGCCGGCCGGCTCGCGAAGGCGGGGGACGGCACACCCCTGCCGTCGCTCGAGTCCCTGGGCTTCGCGGCGCCGCCCGCCGGGGCCGCGCCGGTGCCGGCGGGCATGTCCGGCGCGCGGCGGCTCTTCGAGGACTTCGCCGGGCGGATGGCCGCCTACAAGGCGGCGCGCGACTTCCCGGCCGTGAAGGGCGTCTCCTACCTCTCCGTCCACAACCGCTTCGGCACGATCTCCATCCGGGAGATCGCCCGCGCCGCCTGGAAAGCGCGCGACGAGGGGGCGGCGACGTGGCTCTCGGAGCTCGTCTGGCGCGACTTCTACTTCCAGATCCTGTGGCACCACCCGCACGCGGCGGCAGGCGCCTTCCGCCGGGAATACGACGCCATCGCGTGGCCTGGCACCGACGGGCACTTCGCCGCGTGGTGCGAGGCGCGCACCGGGTTCCCGATCGTCGACGCCGCGATGCGCCAGATCAACGCGACGGGCTACATGCACAACCGGTTGCGCATGGTCGTCGCTTCCTTCCTCGTGAAGGATCTGCTCCTCGACTGGCGGCGGGGCGAGCGGTACTTCGCCGACCGCCTCGTCGACTTCGACCTCGCCGCCAACAACGGCGGCTGGCAGTGGGCCGCCTCGACGGGGTGCGACGCGCAGCCCTACTTCCGCATCTTCAACCCCGTGTCGCAGTCGGAACGATTCGACCCGCAGGGGAAGTTCATCCGGCGCTACCTGCCGGAGCTCGCGCGGGTACCGGACCGCTACGTGCACGCGCCGTGGACGATGCCGCCCCTCGAGCAGCAGGCCGCCGGCTGCGTGATCGGCCGCGACTATCCCGCGCCCGTCGTCGACCACGCGGCGCAGCGCCCGAAGGCGCTGGCCCTCTTCAAGGCGGCGCGCGCCTAGTAGCGCGCCGCGGCGAAGCGCCCGTACTGGTTGTTCGCGGGGCTGAAGGTGCGCAGGTAGCCCGAGAAGCCGTGCCGGGTGACCTCGAAGTCCGTGAGCTGGAAGGTGCCCGTCCCGCCCCCCTCGCACTCGTACTGGCCGGCGATGCGACCGAACTTGCCCTCCTGGACGAGGGGCCCGCGGTAGTTGCAGCGCCCCTGGGGCTCGTCCACGCGCAGGAAGACCTGGCCCTCGTCGATGTGCAGCAGGACATCCGCCTCGTACTGGCGCGTCCCCCAGGGCGCCTGCCCGGGAACGGCCTGGCGCAGCCGGATGGAGGCGTGGTAGTTGGCCCCGAAGGCGGGCAATTCGAAGGTCTGGCGCACCAGCCGCTTCGTGACGGCAAGGCCCTCGGCGTCGTAGGCGAGCACGATCGCGCCGTCCGCCACCGGCTCGACGATCATCTGCCCCACCGGCGCGTTCGACACCTTGGACGGATCGAAGGCGCCGCCCTGCCACGGGCCTTGCGTGCGGTAGAGGGTGCCGCGGAAGGCCGGGCGCCCGGCTCCGTCGAAGGCGAACGTGCGCGCGGCGGGCGCCACGTACCAGGTGGGCTGGCCGTCGGGCCCGTACACGAAGAGCGTGACGAAGGCCGTCTCGCCCTGCTGGACGATGTTGGCGCCCCAGCCGGACTCCTGCGGGTTCCACCAGAGGTCCGTGTACTCGCCGGCGGCGGCGTCGAGCGAAGCGGCCGCGAGCAAGGCGGCGAGGAGGTTCCTGAATGACATGGCGTTTTCCCTTTCCTTTTCAGGCGGCACCTTGCCGGCATGCCGGCCGGGGCACCACGGACGTGCGACGAAGTGCGCGCCCGGCGTGACGAAACGCGACGGCCGGGCGTCGCGAAGGCCCGCACTATGGCGGCCCGCGGGCCGAACCGGCCAACACCGTTTGCGTGATACCTTTTCGGCATGGCCGTCGCCTTCGACCTGCGCCAGCTGCGCTACTTCGTCGCCGTCGCCGAGTGCGGCAGCTTCCGCGCGGCCGCCGAGCGCCTGCACGTCTCGCAGCCGCCGCTCAGCCGCCAGGTGCAGGAGCTCGAGCGGGCGCTGGGCGCGCGGCTCTTCGACCGGCTCGCCACGGGCGTGACGCTCACGCCGGCCGGCCGGGAGGCCCTGGCGCGCGCGCGCCGGATCCTCGTCCAGGCCGAGCAGCTCGGCGAGGCATTTGCCGCGGGGGGGAAGGGGCACGGCGGCCCGTTGAGGATCGGGGTGACCTTCGCCGTCACCGTCGCGAGCCGCAAGCGCCTCGCGGCCGCGTGGCAACGGGCGCTGCCCGGCACGGCGCTCGACATCGAGGCCGGGCCCAGCCGCGACCTGATCCCCGCGCTCAAGGAAGGGCGACTGGAGTTTGCCCTGGTCGGCCTGCCCGGCGACCTCACCGGGCTGGAAAGCCGCGAGGTGCACGCCAGCCCGCTCGCCGCCGCGCTGCCGGCGCGACACCCCATGGCGCGGCGCAGGCGCGTGTCGCTCCTCGACGTGACAGACCTGCCGCTCTTCTGGATCCCGCGCTCGCACAACCCGCACTACCACGACTTCTGCCTGCGCTACTTCCGCTCGATCGGCTACCGGCCCGAGACGATCGTCGTGGAGCCCGGGCAGCTGCAGACGCTCGAGCGCATCGCGCACGGCGAGGGCTGGACGATTCCCAACGGGGCGACCCTGGAGACCAGGGTGCGCGGCGTGGCCTACCGGGAGCTCGCCGAGGGTGGCGACCTCGCCATTCGCGTCGTCGCGGCCTGGCGCGCCGGCGACGGCAGCGGGCGGGGCGAGAGGCTCGCCGAGGCCGCGGCGCGGGTCCTCGGGAAAGGCGCCCCTACTCCGCGGAAAGCTGGTCGGACCGCGTGAAGGTCCAGGTGCGGGTGATGTAGAGGATGTCCGTGTCGGCGCGGATCGCGTCAGGGAAGCGGTCGAAGGGGGCGGCCAGCCGCACGATGCGCAGCGCCGCCTGGTCCAGCACCTTGTGGCCCGAGGAGCGGTTGACCTCGATCGACTCCACCTCGCCGTCGGGCTTGAGCCCTACGGTCAGCTGCAGCGACCCGTAGAGCTTGCGGCGCCGCGCCTCGTCGGGATAGTTGAGGTTGCCCACGCGCTCGATCTTGAGCCGCCAGTTGTCCACGTACATCGCGAAGCGGTACTCGGAGGCGCGCGCCCCGACGAACTTCTTGCGCGGCCGCTCCTGGTAGGCCTGGACGTCGCGGCGGATCTGCGCCTCCAGGCGCTGGATCTCGAGGCTCTTCTCGATCAGGTCCTGCGCCGTCTTGTCGGACTTCTCGTTCTTCTCCGCGACGGGGTCGGCGGGGGCCACGGCGGCCTGCGACTTCAGGCGCGTCATCAGCTCGGCCGCCTCGCGTTCGAGCTGCTGGACTCGGCTCTGCGCCTGCTTGAGCTCGGGGGCGCTCTCGCGGCTCTCCACGACCGGGAAGGGGCTCGAGGCGCGCCGCTTCTGGTCGGTGTTGCCGCCGCCGTCCAGGTTCGCCTGCGCCAGCGCGTCGGCCTTGTCGGGCTTCGAGGCCGACTTCGCGTTCACCAGCACCACGTCGAGGACGTTGTGCGGCGCGTCGAAACCGCGCGGGTCGGGCACCTTGAAGCCGAGGCCCACGATGGCGAAGGCGTGGAAGGCGACGGAGGCGACGAGCGCCACCTGCATGGTGGCGACGAGGCCGAACCGCTCCAGCAGGTAGTCGGAAAAGTGGACCAGCGCGTCGGGGGGAGTCTGCCTCAGTTGCATCGGCAGGCGCGGGCTCGCTCGGGCAGGCGGAACATGAGCGGGAATGATAGCAGCGCCTACCCGGCGCCGGGCTTCCCCGCGTAGCGGCAGGGAAGGTTCACCTCCCAGGGGTCGGGCTCGCCGAAGGCCACGCGCACGCGCTCGCCCGGCGCGCAGGGCGGCAGCCCGATGGTCCGGCAGACGAGCGGGATGCCCTCCAGGCGGACCAGCTCGTCCCGGATGACCGTCGCGTCCGCGCCCTCGAGGCCTTCCTGCCCGATCCAGCGCAGGCACCAGTAGCGCTCGAGGTGGCGCTGGTGCTCGGCGTAGGCCTCGTAGGCCGTCTCGAAGTCGCGCGCGGCGGCGGCGAGCTCGTCGCGCGAGTAGGGCGCAGGCTCGCCGCGCAGGAGGGCGGCGAGCTGGCGCTGGTTGGCGAGGTCGCTGAAGCGCCTGAGCGGCGAGCTCGACCACGCGTAGTGCGTGACGCCCAGCCATTCGTGGGCGCCCGGCTCCGTCTCCATGCGCGTCTTGATTCCGCGCTGGTTGCGGTAGATGGCCGGGTAGCCCGCTTCGGCGAGCGCGCGCCCCCAGGTGGAGTTCACGTGGATCATGAGCTCGGAGACCAGCACGTCGATGGGCGTGCCGCGGCGGCGCGGCTCTATCGCCACGCGCCCGCCCTCGACGCGGAAGGTGTAGTCGAGCCGCTCGGCTTTCGGTCTGCCGGCTCGTTCCTCGACCACGTCCTCGCCGGCGCCGCGCGCCGCGCGCAGCTTCCTCGCCAGGCGCCACAGCAGCACGAGGTCCTCGCCGTGCGAGCCCTCGACGCGGCCGGTCGCGAGCGACTCCTCGTTCAGGCGCGTCTCCAGCTCCGCGATGCGCAGGTTCGTGGCGATGGCGACGCGCTCCAGCCGCGAATCGGTGGCGAGTATCTCGAGGGAATCGGGATCCAGCTCGAGATAGAGCGAGGCCGCGGCCACCTCGCGGCCCTCGCCGAGGGTCGCCTCCGCGATGGCGGCCTCGGGCAGCATCGTGATCTTGCCGCCCGGGAAATAGACCGTGGAGAGCCGCTCGCGCGCGATGGCCTCCAGCGCGTGCTCCCGCCCGAAGAACAGGGCCGGCGCGGCGATGTGCACCCCGACGCGCAGCCGGCCGCCGGGCAGGCGCTCGACCGAGAAGGCGTCGTCGATCTCGGTGGTCTCGTGGTCGTCGATGGAAAATGCCGGCGCCGCGGCGGCGGGAAGGCCCCGGGGGGCCGCCACCGGCGCGACCTCCGGGAAGCCCAGCCCTTCCGGGAACAGCTCGAAGGCGAAGCGCCGAAGGAAGTAGTCCTCGGGGCCCGCGAGCGCGCCGACGCGCGCCAGGAGCCGCGGCGGCGCCAGGCCGGCCTGCGTGGCGGCCTGGTCCAGCGCCCGCCACTCCAGCGACATCTTGTCCGGCTTGAAGAGGAGCGCATCGAGCTTCGCGGCGAGCTCCGGCGGCACCGTGCCCGCGGCGATCGCGGCGGCCCACGCGTCGACCTGCTCCTGCTGCCGGCGCTTCCTCTCCATCCCCGCGAGTGCCGCCCGCAGGTTCTCCTCGGGCGCGGCCTGGTAGCGGCCCTTCCCCCGCCGGTAGAAGTACATCGGGCTCGCGTGCAGGGCGAGGGCCACCGCGGTGGCCTCCAGCGGCGCCGGCGCGTGGCCGTAATAGTCCGCCGCGAGGTCGGCGAAGCCGAACTCGCCCGGGCCGCACACCTCCCACAGGAACTGCGGGTCGAGCGCGTCGGCGAGCGCCTGGGCCTCGGGCATGAAGTGGGAGAGCGACTGCCCGTCGAAGCGCAGCAGCACGGCGTTCGCCTTCACCTTCGAGCGCTTGCCGTGCGCCGCCTCCACCTGGAACGCCGCGCCTGCCTCCGCGAGGATCGTCCCGACCCGGAACGCGCCATCCTCCTCGAACAGGAGCTGCTTCATGGCGCGGCCCTCCCGGCGACGGGCGGGCCGTCCTCGAGCGCCCACGCGACGATGTCCGGCACGAACTCCGGGAAGCTCGCGAGCGAGTGGTCGCCGCCCTGCACCACCGACTGGAAGGCGCCGGCGTAGTACGCCACCGCCTCGCGGTAATCGAGCACCTCGTCGCCCGTCTCCACGATGAGCCAGTAGCGCCCGGGCCGCGTGATCGCGGGCGGGTCCATGGCGGCCAGCTCCTCGACGTGCTCGCGGGTGAGGTCGAAGCGCTCGCCCGTGTAGAGGTTCGCCTGCGGCCCCAGGTAGCGCCCGAAGTGGCCCTGCGGATGCACGGCGGGATTGAGCGCCACGGCCCGGCAGCCCGTCCGCTCGGCGGCCACCGTGGCGTAGAAGCCGCCCAGCGAGCTGCCCACGACGACGAGGCCCGCCGGGTCCCTGTCCGCGCACAGGCGCTCGACCTGCGCCATGGCCTTCGCGGGGCGGTGGTGCAGCGCGGGCACGAGGTACTCGATGCCGGGCGCCTGGCCGCGCAGGTAGTCGCCGAGCATCACGGCCTTCCTCGAAGCGGGGGAGCTGATGAATCCGTGCAGGTAGAGGAGGGTCTTCAAGGGGTTCCTAGAGGTCGACCGTGCCGCGGGCGAGTTCGGTCACGTCGCCGCCGACGGTCACGGTGCCCGCCTTCACGGCGAGGAAGAGCGTCGAGGGCCGCTGCACCTCGTCGCCCTGGGAGACGGTGCGCGCGACGTCCTCGCCGGGGCGCGTGGCGCAGAACCACCCCCCGAGGTTCGCACAGGCGGATCCCGTGGCGGGATCCTCGAGCACGGCCGCACCCACCGGGAAGAAGAAGCGCGAGACGACGGTGCCGCGCGCGTCGCCCTCGTCCGCGAACACGCAGGCCATGCTGTGGCCATCCTCGCTCTTCAGGCGCGCGAATGCGTCGGCGCGCGGCGCCGCCCGCCGCACGGCGCCGGCCGTGGCCACGGGCACGAGCAGCTGTTCCTTGCCCGCATTCACCCAGAGGGGCCTCCCGGCGATGTCTTCCTCCGCGAGGCCGAGGATGGCGGCGATTTCGGCCCGCGGCTCGGCCACCTCGCGCCAGCGCGGCGCGTTGGCCCTGAGCGTCCAGCGCCCGCCCTCGGCCGACACGGGGATGACGCCGGCCTTCATTTCCAGGGTGATCGCGTCCCCGGCGCCGCGCAGCCCGCGCACCACGTGCGCCGTGCCGAGCGTCGGGTGCCCCGCGAAGGGCATCTCGTAGGCCGGCGTGAAGATGCGCACCCGCGCCGTGGCCCGCTCCGAGGGCAGCACGAAGGTGGTCTCGGACAGGTTGAACTGGCGCGCGAGCGCCTGCATCGCCGACTCGTCCAGCCCCGCGGCGTCCTCGAAGACGCAGAGGGGGTTTCCGGTGAGCGGGCCGCCGCGGGTGAAGACGTTGACGATCCGGAAAGCGAGCTTGGGCATGGGTTCCTCAGTCGGCGAGAACGGTCCGCTCCGCGGCCCACTCGCGCAGGGCGGCGACCTCCTCGGAACGGACGACGGACAGCGGCTTGGTGCCGCGGATCTCGGCGAGAACGAGGTCCGTGGCGAGTTCCTGGCTGAGCGCGTGCGCCTCGTAGAGCGAGGCCACGATCGCCTGCTCGATCTCGGCGCCCGAGAAGCCGCCCGAGGCGGACGCGAGCGCGGCCAGGTCGAAGCGGGCCGGGTCGCGCCTGCGCTTCGCGAGGTGGATGGCGAAGATCTGGCGCCGGACTTCCTCCGACGGGAGGTCCACGAAGAAGATCTCGTCGAAGCGGCCCTTCCTCAGGAGCTCCGGCGGCAGCGCCGAGATGTCGTTGGCCGTGGCGACCATGAAGACGCGGCTGCGGCGCTCGCTCATCCAGGTGAGGAGCGTGGCGAGCACGCGCCGCGAGACGCCGCCGTCGCCGTCCCCGCCCGAGGCGAGGCCCTTCTCGACCTCGTCCATCCAGAGCACGCACGGGGCCATGGCGCCCGCCGTCTCCAGCGCGGCGCGCAGGTTCCTCTCCGTCTCGCCGTGGTACTTGTTGTAGAGCGCGCCGAAGTCCAGGCGCAGCAGCGGCAGGCCCCAGCCGCCCGCGATGGCCTTCGCCGCGAGGCTCTTGCCTCCGCCCTGCACGCCCAGCAGCAGGATGCCGCGCGGCACGTCCAGCCCGAGGGAAGCCGCGTCGCCCACGAAGGCCTCGCGGCGCCGGTCGAGCCAGCGCTTGATGCGCACCTGGCCGCCCACGGCGCTGAACTTCTCGATGTCCGTCTGCAGCTGCAGCGCGCCGCCGCTCTCCAGCGCGTGGTGCTTCTGCCGCAGCGCGACGGCGACGTCGTCCCAGGTCACCCGGCCGTCGGCGCGCAACGCCTGGCGGATGAGCCGGCGCGCGTCGTCCTGGTACATGCCGACCAGGTGCTGCACGAGGGTCTCCGCGGCCTCGGGGTCGCCGGCGGGCTTGCGCCCGTCGTGCTGCGCGATCCAGAGCTCGATCTCCTCCCGGAAGATGCGGCGGATGTCGGCCGCGGCCGGCAACGCGAGCGCGAACGAGGCGCTCATGCGCTGGATCTCCGGCGGCAGCTCGATGCGCGCGCCGACCAGCACCAGCGTGCGCGCGCAGCGCGTGTGCCCCATCGCGATCTCGCGCACGAAGCGCCGGCAGACCGGGTCCTCGAGGAAGGGTTGCGGGTCGAGCAGCGCGTAGAGCCCGGCGGCCGGGGTGGTGAGGATATGGCGCAGCGCGTCGGGGAGCGCGGCGGTGCCCGCCGTCGCGTCGCGCCCGTTCACGCGCCGGAGCCCCCCGGTGACGCTCCACGCGTAGAGCGCCGTCTCCTGGAGGTTCGCCACGCGCTCGGCCAGGTGCAGCGCGCGCGCCTCCTCCGGGGTCTCGACCACGATCACGGGGAAGCGCGAGCCCAGCAGGGCGGCCAGCGCCAGTTCGTCGGCGTCCTTCATCGCGCGATCCTCTCGAGGAGCTTCGCGTGGACGCCGCCGAAACCGCCGTTGGACATCACCAGGACGTGGTCGCCGGGCCGCAGCACCAGGCCGAGCGCCTCCACCATCGGGTCGAGCTCCGAGTAGATGGCCGCCCGCGACGAAAGCGGCGCCAGCGCCTTCTCCGGGTCCCAGCCGAGGTGGCTCGCGTAGCAGTACACGAGGTCCGCCCCCCCGAGGCTCGCCGCCAGGCGCGACTGCATCGTGCCCAGCTTCATGGTGTTGGAGCGCGGCTCGAACACCGCCACGATGCGTTCGCGGCCGACGCGCTTCCTCAGGCCCGCGATGGTGGTCTCGAAGGCGGTCGGGTGATGCGCGAAGTCGTCGTAGACGGTGATGCCGTTGACGGTGCCGCGCACCTCCATGCGCCGCTTCACGCCGAGAAAGCGCGAGAGTGCGTCGATGCCCAGGGCCACGGGAACGCCGGCATGGCGCGCCGCGGCCAGCGCGGCCAGTGCGTTCATGCGGTTGTGCTCGCCGGTCGCCTCCCACTTCACCACGCCCTGCGGCGCCCCGTGCAGGCACACCTCGAAGGAGTCGTCGGGGTTCACCGTGCCGGTGCTCCAGGGATGCCCCGGCCCGAAGCGCTCCACGCTCGTCCAGCAGCCGCGCTCGAGGACGCGGCCGATCGCGGCCTCGCCCCCGTTGGCGACCACCAGCCCGTTGGCCGGCACGATGCGCACCAGGTGGTGGAACTGCGTCTCGATGGCGGCGAGGTCGGGGAAGATGTCGGCGTGGTCGAACTCGAGGTTGTTGAGCACGGCCGTGCGCGGCCGGTACCAGACGAACTTCGAGCGCTTGTCGAAGAAGGCGGTGTCGTACTCGTCGGCCTCGATCACGAAGAAGGGCGAATCGGTGAGCAACGCCGACACGTGGAAGTTTCTCGGCACGCCGCCG
>JAMPXV010000061.1 GCA_023700985.1 Lysobacter sp. | reverse complement strand
CACTCGTCCAGCTTCCAACTGGCCAAGTCCACGGTGGGCGAGTACCTGTTCGGCGCGCCGGGTTCGATGACGGTGCCGAGCCTGTGGGGCGTGCCGGTGGTGGTTACGGCCAGCATGACGGCGGGGTCGTTCCTTGTGCTCGACGCGCCGCGTGCCGGATTCGTGGCCACGCGGGAGGACGCCACCGTGCGCATTTCGGAGCACACGAACGACGACTTCATCCGCAACCTGATCCGCATCCTCGTGGAAGAGCGCCTCGCGCTGTGCATCGCGCGCAGTGGCGCCATCATCACGGGCACGCTCAGCAACGCGGGCTAAGGGAGACCTCCATGCAACTGCAAATGACGTTTAAGGACGCCCCCGGCGTTCGCGTCTCAATGCTGCACTCGGACCTCGCCGTCCTAACGGCGGAAGCACTTGTGGCAGTAGTGAAAGGGCAACTGCCGCACGTGATACGTTTCCCCGGTGGAACGCACAGCGTGCGCCTGGCGAACCTGAAAGAGGGCATAGCGTACTGCGCCTACCTGACCGGGGTAGTGAAGGGCGCGAACGAGCAGGAGCAGGAGGCACGGCGTAAGGCCGGATTCAGTCCCCGCTCGGAAGAGGGGCACCTTTCCTTTGACGCGATGGGAAACCCAATCGCAATTCGAAAGGTGTTCCGGTACTAGCAGTCATCCTGAAAGCTCGGGCGAGCGCGACTCCTCGCAAGCCCGAGAACACCTGCGGCGCCTACGGATTGGGGCGCGCGGCAGCGCTGGCGGCGGGAGTCGAGGCCCGCGCGGCCAGCACCTACCCCACACACCGCCCCGGTGGCCTACGCGCTGCCGGGGCGGTGCCTTTTTGGGGGCTGGGGCTGCGCAGGCGCGACCAGGCGGGTCGCAGCGGGGGTGCGGGCCACACCCCTACGGGTGCGGGGGCGTTTTAGGTGCCAACGGGGCGCGCGGCGATAGAATGGCCCGATGCCCCTTACGCCCGCCCAGCTACAGGCCCGACTTGCCGGGGCCGAGGCCAACAAGACGAAGGCCGAGCAGACGCGCCGCAGGGTGCTAGGTGCCGCACTGGCGCTCGACAAGAAGCTCGACCGCGCCTTGCGGTACAGCGACATTGCGAAGGAGGCCGGTGTAAGAAAGCGCGCTGCGGGCGCCAGTCGCGCGCATTGCAGCGAGGTGACATTGGTACTGGCTCGTAGCAACATACTTCCGCGTACCGACCAGCGGGGTTTCCAATGACAGACAGCGAAGTGGTCTCCAATGACGCGGAGACCAGTCCTGCGCCGTGCACCATCGTGCCGATTCCGCTAGAGGTGCGCGCGGCGAAGGCCGTTTTGCCGCTGCTGGTGGCGGTGCCCCTTGCGACCATTAGGCTCCTCGAGACGCTTGATAAGGGCACCCTCGTCACTGAGTGGCCCGGCCCGGTTCTGATCTTGGCGATAGGCGGTGGGATCGCCTACAAGCTGTATTCCAAGCAGGAGAAGCTTGTCTTGGCGGCAACAGTCACGCCAATTCCGCTTAAAAACCGATTGCGGAAATCAGGGCTGATCTTGGTCAGCACACTGCTGGCGAGCATTCTCATATGGGCGGTGCAGTACTCCTCGAATCAACTTCGACAGTATTGGACCTACGTGTGGCCCTTGTGGCCAGCGGCACTGTTCTTTGCGTACATGTTTTTCCGCGAATCGGAGTCTCGCGTACTGACTCCAAGCGCCGAGCAGTATTTACAATTGCAGAAGCAGGCGAAGCAAGCGCAGATCAATGCTGAAAATAGTAAGTTTGACGCGCTAATGCAGCACTGGTGGGCGCGTTACCCTCTCGCCGTGTTTCTCGTCTGGATGGCAATATCGGCGGCGAGTAAGCCAGAAGTAAAACTCGGCACCTGGCTCTTCGTGATTGGGGCCGTAGTCCTAGCTGGCGTGCTTGCGAAAGAACTATCCCGCATGCTCCTTGGTGTCGGAGCATTAGTTCTTGGCATTGGGGCTATCTATTTGGTGTTCCAAGGCGCCGCCGCGTTGCCCGTTGGAGCAGCCGTGATAATTGGCGCGATAATCATTGCCTCTGCCGTGCGGCGCTAAACGAACCAAAGAGAAGGGCCGGGTGTTACCCCGGCCCCCTCCGTTCTATAGCAGTAGCGCCAGCGCCGCCATAATCAACGCCGCAGTAACCCGCAGCTCGATTACAACGTGCTTCTTCCACTGCACCTTCAGGCTAACCATGCGGGTTTCCCCCACGATTGCGCCTGTCGAGCGCTCAACAGGCCGCGTAAATGCCGTGGCCGTGTTGGGGGCGCATCCCACCATTGCGCGGTCGTCTGAGCGCCCCTTGGGGTAGGACAGAACGTTTGCCGCGCGCAAGATTTCGCGCCGACTGCGGCTTGCAAGTCCCGCAGGGGTGTTGGTCGTGGCTCTGAGCTCAAAGACTCTTGGATGATCGGTCCAAGAACCGCACGGTTTAACGTGGCGCGGCACGGCACGACCAACAATCCCAGATGTCATAATGAGCGCAGAACGTTCGTTCTGTCCAGATATTTCAATCCGGCCCCGGTTCGGCGCTTCGGGCATAGCGCTTGCGATCGGGGACTCGCACTACCCCCACATCTAGTGGTTTTTGCTTGACGACTGCCTCACGAGGAGTAAAATGTGTTCGTCGCGCCTAAGACGCAGATTGGTGCTTAGGGGCCGCAAAGTACACAAAGGACGATGGGTTAGTTGGTCGGTGTGCCCGCCTTGCCCCTCGACAGCATCGAGGGTTCGGCAAGGCGAAGTCCGGCTAAACCGCGCTCATCGTCCTTCCCTTTTTGTGCACATCGCCAAGGTGGCGTGAGCGCTGTTGCTAAGAAGTAGAAGCACTGTGGGGCCGTGCGCGAGCGTGGCCCAATTTGCCCTCGCACGTGGCGCCAACCGGGGGCACAATTGCACCCCATATAGCGGGCATGGCTCACGCCCTCTCCGCCAGAATTCCTCGTCATCCCCCGGCCGCGCGGCAAGCGCAGCGCACCAAACCCGAACGTCACGAGTCGCCCGACTCACCCAAGGAGAAGCCATGGCAGAGCTCAAGAAGACCGATGTGGTGGTGGGAACCGGCGCCGAGGCGCGCCCCGGCATGGTGAAGGTTCACTACACGGGTTGGCTGCATGACCCCGCCCAGCCCGACGGCCACGGCAAGAAGTTCGACAGCTCCGTCGATCGCGGCTCGCCCTTCGAGTTCCGCCTGGGCGCGGGGCAGGTGATCCGCGGCTGGGACGAGGGCGTTGCGGGCATGAAGGTGGGCGGCAAGCGCACGCTCGTCATCCCGCCCGAGATGGGCTACGGCGCCCGCGGCGCCGGCGGCGTGATCCCGCCGAACGCCACACTCGTCTTCGACGTCGAGTTGATCGACGCCCGCTGAGCCTGGCGGTTCCGCTGGCCGCCTGCCGCGCGGTAAGATCGATCTGGCCAAGGGGCTCATTGCGCCCCTGTCCCGGGATGCCATGAGCGATAACGATTCCCTGCACGACTCCGACGCGCACGATGCGCATCGCGTGATGGAGCGGCGCGCACTGCGCAACGTGCGCGGGCTGGTCGACCGCCTGCAGGCGGACGAAGAGGCGAGCGACCGATCCCAACGGCGGCTGGTGGTCGTGCTCGCCGTCATCGTGATCGCGTTCGGCGCGTTCGTCCTCGCGACGGTCAACTGGACGCCCGGCGACGGCCGGACCATCCCGGTTCCGCCCGTCACGAAGGCCCCCGGCCGCTAGCGGGCGGCCGCCCGTTTCAGGTCGCCGCGCGGGCCCCCAGCCGCCTGAGGCAGCGGTCGATCCACAGCGCCGTGAGCTTCTCCTGCACCGAGTTCTGCCCCAGCCGCTCGCGCAGGCCCGGGAAGTCGACGCGGTCGAGCTCCTGGTCCTGGTTGAAGCACGAGAAGACGTAGCTCGTCTTGCCCGTGACCGGGTCCTTGTGCGGCTGCAGGCACTGCGCGCAGATCTCCTTCATCATGCATTGCATCGGCGAGTTGATGGAGCCGATGGCCACGTGCGAGGCCTTGAGGTGCGGGGCCAGCACGCCATGGCGCGCGGCGGCCACCGCCGCCATCATCGCATCCGACCCGATGACGACGAGCCGGTCGGCGTCCTTCAGCGCGAGCGACGCCGCCCCGAGCCGCCCTTCGGCGTGGGCCCGCATCGCCTCGACGATGTTGCCGTGGAAGGCCTTGTCCTGCGGGCGGCCCGGCTTGAACCCCGGCGCCTCGTCGCAGCACCACACCACTTCGTCGGCCGCCGCCTCGATCTGGTCCACCTTGTAGCGGTCGATCGCCTTCTTGTAGCCCGCGAAATAGAGCACCTTCGAGCCGGCCTCGCGGAGCGCCGCGCCGATGGAGAAGAGCACCGCGTTGCCCAGGCCGCCGCCCGCGAGGACCACCGTCTCGCCGCCGGGCGTCTCGGTGGGCGTGCCCGTGGGACCCATGAGGACGACGGGTTCGCCGGGCTTGAGCATGGCGCAGAGGTCGCTCGAGCCGCCCATCTCCAGCACGATGGTCGAGACGAGCCCCTTGTCGCGATCCACCCAGGCGCCGGTGAGGGCGAGGCCCTCCATGGCGAGACGCGTGCCATCGACCTTCGGCGCCAGCGTCTCGAAGTTCTGCAGGCGGTAGAACTGGCCGGGAAGGAACTGCCTTGCCGCCAGCGGCGCGTGCAGCACGACTTCCACGATCGTGGGCGTGAGCCGCTCGACCCGGTGAACTCGCGCGCGCAGCAGCGAGTTCATGCTCTCGAGGAACGCGGCGGAATCGGCCGCGGACCGGGAAGGGCGGCGCTCCAGCACGCGGCTCACTACCGGATAGCCGAGCTTGGCCGACCCCATTGCCTTCACCACGTTTCCGGAGAAGGAGGGATGGAGGTCGCCGAAGAAGCTCATGTAGCGGTCCTCGGCGTCCCGGGACAGCAGCACGTTGGGCGTGGCGGGCTTGGAAGTGCGCTCGGGGGTGACGGGGTTGCCTTCGTCGTCGACGGCGCGGAAGAAGCGCCCGTCGAGGACGAAGTGGTCCGCGTCCTCGCGGGCGAGCACCGTGTTGGGCTGCGTGCCCGCGGCCACCAGGATGCAGCGCGCCGGCAGCGCGTGCTCGCCCTGGCCGGATTCGCCGCCTGCGCGGACGACGAGCGCCGAGGCGTGGCCGAAGCGGTCCACCTCGACGCGGATCGGGGTGAGCCCTTCCGCAAAGCGGATGCCCTCCTCGAGCGCCTTCTCGATCTCCTCGTGGTTCAGCGTGTAGCTGGGGCTGTCGATCATTCGCTTGCGGTAGGCGATGGTGGATCCGCCCCAGGACTGCAGCAGCTCCAGCACGCGCGCCTCGCGGCCTTCGCGCGCGGCCGCCGCACGCTCCGCGCGGATGGCGCGGGCATGGCCGAGGAACTCGACGGCGATTTCCTTCTCCTCCTCGCGCCACGCGGCCTGCACGCGCGCCTCGCCCAGCTCCGCGGCAAGGATCTCGTAGCGGGTGAGGAACTTCTCCACCTGCACGGGGTAGTAGGCCAGCGACTCGGTGGCCGTGTCGATGGCCGTGAGCCCGCCGCCGACCACGACGATCGGCATCCGCAACTGCATGTTGGCGATCGTGTCGGTCCTCGCCGCGCCCGTGAGCTGCAGCGCCATGAGGAAGTCGGACGCGGTGCGCACGCCGCGCGCGAGCCCGTTGGGCAGGTCGAGGACGGTCGGCTTGCCGGCGCCGGCGGCGAGCGCGATGTGGTCGAAGCCCATCGCGAACGCCTGCTCCGCCGTGATCGTGCCGCCGAAGCGCACGCCGCCGAACAGGGCGAACTGGCCGCGCCGCTCGACCAGGAGCCGCGCCACCTTGAGGAAGGTCTTGTCCCAGCGGACGGTGATGCCGTACTCGGCCACGCCGCCGAAGCCCGCCATCACGCGCGCCTCGAGGGGCTCGCGAAGCGAATCCACGTCGCGGATGGGCCGGAACGGCACGCGGCGGCCGTCGGCGTCGACGCCGGAGAGCGCGGGATCGAGCGGCTCGATCTTCAGCCCGTCGATCGCCACCACCGTGTGGCCGTCGTTCATGAGGTGGTGCGCGGTGGTGAATCCCGCGGGGCCCTGGCCGACCATCAATACGCGCTTCCCCGTCGCCGGGCGGGGCAGGGGGCGGCGCAGGCTCAGCGGGTTCCACCGCGTGAGGAGCGAATAGATCTCGAAGCCCCACGGCAGGCCCAGCACGTCCTTGAGCGTTCGCGTCTCGGCCTGCGGGATGTTGACCGGGTCCTGGCGCTGGTAGATGCACGACTTCATGCAGTCGTTGCAGATGCGGTGCCCGGTCGAGCAGACGATGGGGTTGTCCACCGTGATCATGGCGAGCGCGCCGATGGCCACGCCCTCGGTCTTCAGCTTGTGGAACTCGGAGATGCGTTCCTCGAGCGGGCAGCCGGGCAGCGGCACGCCGAAGGGGCTCTTCTTGAACGCCACCTTGCCGGTCTCGTCCGGCTTCTCCTTGAGACCCTTGGAGCACGAGTCCTTGCCCTGCTCGTGGCAGATGATGCAGTAGTGGGCCTCGCCCAGCCCGCCCACGAGGCTCGTGCCCGCGTCGGTGAGCGCGAAGCCCTCGCGCCGGCGGATGTGGTGCAGCGTGTGGACTGCGTAACCGGCGGAGGTGTCGGTGGTAACCGGCACGAGGGCCAGTGGTTCCACTTTCTGCGGCGGCTTGAAGAGGACGCCGGCGCGATGGCGGCGGCGGCCCTCGGCCGTGTGGGCGGCCCAGGCGCAGAAGCGCTCCGCGAGCGCCAGCGCCTCCGCGTTCGCGGTCTCGTCCGCCTGCCACTCGAGCACGGCGCGCGCGAAGGCGAGCTCGTCGAACCGGCCGCCCAGCCTGGCGGCGACCTCGGCCTCGAGCTTCGGGCCGTCGAGTGTCGCGGCCTCGTCGGCCTTGATCTTGAGCATCGCGCGGCGCTGCACGAACTTGCGCTTCACGCGGAAGAGCGGCTCCGTCTCCGTGTGGGCGGCCACCAGGAGGTCGACTTCCGGGACGATGCCGAAGAGCTCCGCGACGAAGTCGTCGAGGACGGGGGCCACCGCGAGCAGAAGCTCCGCTTCCTCCTTCGTCGCGAGCGCTTCGGGCGCGGCGCGCGCCGCCAGCAGGCGGGCCCACACGTCCGGGTTCGCGGCCTCCAGCGCCGAGAGGAAGCGCGCGTCGAGGCGCGCGAGGCCGCCGGCGTCGTAGAGGTCCTCGAAGCGGAATCCGAAGGAAAGTGAGAGGGCGGGAGAGGCGTTTTCGGAGCGGGCGGTCATGGAATTCCCATACTCGGCGAGGGGACATAAGCCCGCGCCATGCGGTGCAAAACGGGTTATTTTATCCGAGCCGGCGTCCCCGACGCCGTTCCCCAGGAGCTTTCATGATCGTCCCGAGCCGTTCTCGCACCAAGAGAAGCCTCATGTCCGCCCCGATCGACAGCGGCGGATGCGGTCCCCGGCGGGTCTGCGCGCCTCGTCATCACGCCTGAGAAAGGAACCCACCATGCAACGTCGCGACTTCCTCCGCCTTGCCGGCCTCTCCACTTCCGGGCTGGTCCTTCCCTCCGCAGTCACCCGCGCCTTCGCGCAATCCCCGGCCGAACGCTGGCGGACCTTCGAGGTGACCACGCGCGTCGAGGTGCTGCAGCCCGCGGGCCGGACGCGCGTCTGGCTTCCGGCGCCGCTCACCGTCGACACGCCATACCAGAAGGCGCTGGGCAGCTCGTTCAATGCCGAAGGAGCCGACGGAAAGGCGATGGCCGACCCGGACTGGGGCCTGGGCGTCGTATGGGCGGAGTGGGAAGCGGGAAGGAAGCCGGTATTCACGCTGGTGAGCCGGTTCGCGACGCGCGACGTGGCGGTGGACCTGCGCAAGCCGGGCAAGGTCGAGGCCGACCGCGAGAGGCTCTCGCGCTATCTCAAGGCGACCGAACTGCTGCCCACCGACGGCATCGTGAAGGCGACGGCGGTGGATATCACCAAGGGTGCGAAGGGCGACCTCGAGAAGGCCCGCGCCATCTACGACTGGATCTGCGACAACACCTTTCGCGATCCCGAGACGCGCGGCTGCGGCACGGGCGACATCAAGTACATGCTGGAGACGAAGAACCTCAGCGGCAAGTGCGCGGACCTCAACGCGCTTTACGTCGGGCTGGCGCGTGCCGCAGGGCTGCCTGCCCGCGACGTCTACGGCATCCGCGTGGCGAAGTCGGAGCACGGCTACAAGAGCCTGGGCGCCGGCACCGAGAACATCACCAAGGCCCAGCATTGCCGGGCCGAGGTGTTCCTCGCCGAATACGGGTGGGTGCCCGTGGACCCCGCGGACGTGCGCAAGGTGGTCCTCGAGGAGCCCCCGGGCAACCTGCCGGTCGGCCACGAGATGGTCACCAGGGCGCGGGCGCGTCTCTTCGGCTCGTGGGAAATGAACTGGCTCGCCTACAACTTCGCGCACGACGTGGTGCTCCCGGGCGCGACGAGGGGGGCGGTACCCTTCTTCATGTACCCGCAGTGCGAGACCGCGGACGGCCGCCTCGACAGCCTCGATCCGGACAACTTCAAGTACCAGATCACTTCGCGGGAAATCTGACGACGGAGGGGCCGCCTCGCGGCGGCCCCGATTCCATGCTCGCAACCGCAACTTCATTCGCGGCAGCGCTCCTGCTTGCCGTCGCCGTGCCGGCCACCGCCTCGCAGGAACTGGTTCCCTCGCATGGCGAAGCCGCGCCGCCCCTCGTGCTGAAGACGCCGGCGGGGAAGGTGGTCGACCTCGCCGCCCTGCGCGGCAAGGTCGTGCTCGTGAACTTCTGGGCCACGTGGTGCCCGCCCTGCATCGAGGAAATGCCGGCGCTCGCGCGGCTGCGCGCCCGGCTCGGGTCCCGCGGCTTCGAGGTGCTCGCCGTGAACCAGGGCGAGATGCCCGCACGCGTGAGCGCCTATGCGGAGCGCGCCGGCCTGGACCTTCCCATGCCGCTGGACCGCGAGAAGTCCGTGGCGCGGGCCTGGAAGGTCCGCGCACTGCCGACGACCTTCGTCGTGGACACGGCGGGGCGCGTGCGCCTCTTCGCGGAGGGCGAACTCGACACGGGGCCGGCGCTCGAGGCGGCGATCGTGCCGCTGCTGCCCCGCGAACGGCAGTCCACGGCGTCGAGGTGACCGGCGTGGACGGGCCGCTCCTCATCGACCGCCTGGCTTTCGACCCCGAGGCCGAGCGGCGCGACCTCATGGCGGGGCTCCTGCGCAATCCGGCGTCGATCGCGCCGAAGTACTTCTACGACGAGCTGGGCTGTGCCCTCTACGGTGCCATCTGCCGGCTGCCCGAGTACTACCCCACGCGCACCGAGGTGGCCCTCTTCCAGGAGAAGCGGCTCGAGATGGCGGAGGCCATCGGGCAGGGGCGGCAGTTCATCGACCTGGGCGCCGGCGACTGCTGCAAGGCCAAGGGGTGGCTGCCTTTCCTCGCACCGGCGCGCTACGTGGCGGTGGACATCGCGCTGGCGGAGATCACCGGGGCCCTGGAGCGGCTCGCGCCGGACTTCCCGGGCGTGGAGCTCGTCGGCGTCGCAACCGATTTCTCGCACGCGCTGGATCTCGACGACGTGCTCACCGAGACGCCCGCGCTCTTTTTCTATCCGGGCTCCAGCATCGGCAACTTCACGCCGGCCCAGGCACGCACCTTCCTGGCGCGCATCCGCCACTACTGCGTGGCGAGGCCCGGGAGCTCGCTCCTCATCGGCGTGGACGGCAAGAAGGACAAGGCCCTGCTCGACGCGGCCTACGACGACGCGCTGGGCGTGACCGCAGCCTTCAACCGCAACGCGCTTCGCCACCTGAACGCGAAGTTCGGGCTGGAGTTCGACGTGGGCGGCTTCGTCCACGCGGGCTTCTACAACGAGGCCGAGGGGCGCATCGAGATGCACCTGGAAAGCGTGCGCGACCAGTCCGTGCTGCTCGACGGCCAGGAGCGCGTGTTCCGCAAGGGCGAGCGCATCCACACGGAGAACTCGTACAAGTACGCCCCCGCGGAATTCGAGGCGGTGCTCACGGACGCGGGGTTCGCGTCGATCCGCCGCTGGGACGCGGCTGGCGTGGCGTACTCCGTCTACCACGCCGCCTGAGTGGCACCCTCATCCCCGGCCCTTCTCCCAAGGGAGAAGGGAGACGCTGCCGCCTGAGTGGCACCCTCATCTCCGGCCCTTCTCCCAAGGGAGAAGGGAGACGCTGCTCCCCTCTCCCTTGGGAGAGGGGCCGGGGGTGAGGGCGAGTCGCCGATGTCAGTCGACGCGGATGGCGGGCTGCCCCGCGACGATCTCGCCGATCACGGCGGCGTGCCCGAAGCCGTCGGCGGCGAAGATGCGCAGGACCTCGTCCACGCTTTCGGGCGCGCAGGAAACGAGGAGCCCGCCGCTCGTCTGCGGATCGGTGAGCAGGGCCTTGCCGCCTTCGTCGATGGAAGGCGACAACGCGATGCGGTCGCCGTAGCCCGCGAAGTTCCGCTTCGAGGCACCCGTGGTGAAGCCTTCGCGCGCGAGGTCCAGCGCGCCGGGCAGGACCGGCAGCTTGTCCCAGTCGACGTGCGCGGTGACCCCCGAGCCCTTGCAGATCTCGAGGAGGTGGCCCAGCAGCCCGAAGCCGGTGACGTCGGTGAGCGCGTGGACGCCCGGGAGCTGGCCCAGCTTCGGGCCCGGCGTGTTGAGCTTGGTGGTGCTCTCGATCATCGCGGCGTAGCCCTCCTTGCCCAGGCGCCCGGTCTTGAGCGCGGCGCTGAAGATGCCCACGCCCAGGGGCTTGCCGAGCACGAGCTTGTCCCCGGCTTTCGCGCCCGCATTGCGCTTGAGGTTGCGCGGATCCACGAGGCCGATCGCGACGAGCCCGTAGATCGGCTCGACGGAGTCGATGGTGTGGCCGCCGGCGATCGGGATCCCGGCGCGCGCGCACACCGACTCGCCGCCCTCGAGGATGCGGCGGATCGTCTCCACGGGGAGCTTGTCCACGGGCATGCCCACGAGGGCGAGGGCGAAGAGCGGGTGGCCGCCCATCGCGTAGACGTCGGATATCGCGTTGGTGGCCGCGATGGCGCCGAAGTCGAAGGGGTCGTCGACGATGGGCATGAAGAAGTCCGTCGTGGCGACGATCGCCTGCGTGTCGTTGATCTGGTAGACGGCGGCGTCGTCGGCCGTCTCGATGCCGACGAGGAGCTGCTTCGGCACCAGCCCGGGGGCGGTCTTGGCGAGGATCTTCTCCAGCACGCCCGGCGCGATCTTGCAGCCGCAGCCGCCGCCGTGGCTGAATTGGGTGAGTCGGACCTGCATGTCCATCGTGGTTCGCTCCGGATTTGTGTTCGTTCGTGGGATTCTAGCGCGTGACGCCGCCCAGCAGC
Source organism: Lysobacter sp. (assembly GCA_023700985.1). GTDB lineage: Bacteria > Pseudomonadota > Gammaproteobacteria > Burkholderiales > Usitatibacteraceae > FEB-7. Next base: position 6,049 of record JAMPXV010000061.1, on the reverse strand, counting down.
CCCAGCACGAGGCGGCGAAGGGCCTGGCGCTCGCGGGCCGGTGAGAAGAGCTTGCGCCTCTCGCCGCAAGCCTGGCGCAGCGCGCGAAGTGCTGCCGGGTCGTGGACCAGGTCCGCGAGGAGGCGCGCCAGGCCCCCTGCATCACCGACCTCGAAATAGCCGGGATAGTTCCGCCCCAGCATGCCGACGTTGCCGGAGACGCGGCTCGCGACGACGGGCGTTCCGGCGGTGATCGCCTCCACGATGACGTTGGCGCCACCCTCCATCACCGAGGGGTGGACGAGGAGGTGCGCATCGCGGATGGCGCTGCGCGCGAGGCCGTGCGGCAGGGGGCCGTTCCATCGGTAGCGCCGGTCGGACGCCATCAGCTCGCGCGCCTGCCTTCCCAGCACGGGGTCCAGCGCGGCGCCGATGTGGCGCACGCGTATCGGCAGACCCGGATCGAGGAGGCCCAGGGCGCGCCAGAGCGTACCGGGGTCCTTCTCCTCGCGGAGGTGCCCGACGGCTACGCAGTCGAGTCGGCCGTCGGGCTTGCGCGCGGGTGCGAGGCTCGATGACGACTGGTAGATCACCTCGCACTTGCCGAGGTGGGCGCGCGGCACGTGGGCCAGCGCGTCCTCCTGGAGGGCCACGATGCGGTCCGCGAGTTCCAGGGAGCGCCTGGCCTCGGGGGAAGCGGGCAGGTCGCGGTACAGGTCCGTTCCCGAGAGCACGAGGACGAGGGGGACCTCGGGGCGCGCGCTTCGCAGGCGCTCGATGGAGGCGGCGCTGCGCCGCGCGTGCAGGGCGATGGCGATATCGGCCGGCTCGCCGTCCCACTCGCTCTGTACAATCGGCTTCGCGACCCCGGCGAGGAAACCCGCCCAGCGCCGGGCGGTGCGCCAGTTGCCGTTGTTGGCCTCTCGCGTGCCGGGCGTCACGATGAACGCCACGGGCCGGGACCGGGAAGACCTCGCCATGCTGAACGATATCGACGCGCTTGCGTCCGCCTTGCGGGAGAGCCGCGAGTATACCCTCTCGATGTACGGCCACCTCGAGGGCGAGCAGTGGCAGGTCCCGCTCCTGGAGATCGTGAATCCGCCGATCTGGGAGCTCGCCCACATCGGCTTCTTCCAGGAGTTCTTCTGCCGGCGCTGGCGGCCCGACGACCCCGCGGGCGCGCGCGTCCCCTCGCGATTGCCCGGGGCCGACGCGCTCTTCGATTCGCGCACCGTGGCCCACGACTCGCGCTGGACGCTCGACTACCCGCCGCTCGAGGCGGTGTTCGGGTACCTCGAGGGAACGCTCGCCCGGACGCTGGAAGACCTCGCCGCGAGCCGCGACGACGATCGCCACCGCTTTCGCCTGGCGCTCTACCACGAGGACATGCACGGCGAGGCGCTCCTCATGACGCTGCACACGCTGGGGCTCGCGCCGCCGCGGCGGGCCCACGAGCCGTTGCCGTCGCGCGCTCCCGGCCCGGCCCGCGACGTGCGTTTCGCGGGAGGCGAGTTCCTGCAGGGTGCGCGCCGCGACGACGGCGAGCACGCGTTCGACAACGAGAAGTGGGCGCATCCGGTGCGCATCGCGCCTTTCGCCATGGCCTCCCGCCCCGTGACGAACCGCGAGTTCCTCGCGTTCGTGGAGGAGGGCGGCTACGGCCGCGACGAGCACTGGACCGGGGAGGGACGGCGTTGGCGCGAGGCCGCGGGCGCAACGGCGCCGCGCAACTGGGTGCGCGAGGACGGCGATTGGGCGATGCGCTGGTTCGACTCGCGAGTGCCGTTGCGCGGGGAGGAGCCTGTCGTGCAGGTCTGCCGCCACGAGGCCGAGGCCTGGTGCCGATGGGCGGGCCGCAGGCTTCCCACGGAATCCGAGTGGGAGTTCGCGGCGCGAAACGGCGGCCGCGGGGACCGCTATCCCTGGGGCGATGCGGAGCCGTCGCGGGCGCTCGCACTGGACTACCGGCTCGAGCGGCCCGCGTGCGTGCCCGACCCGGCGCCCGTGCCGGGCGGGCTCGAGATGATGATCGGCGGCGTGTGGGAGTGGACCGCCTCGGACTTCGCGCCCTACCCGGGGTTCGAGAAGGACGCCTACGCGGAGTACTCGGAGCCGTGGTTCCACTCGCACGCCGTGCTCCGGGGCGGGTGCTTCGCCACGCGCTCGCGGCTCGTCCACGGCCGCTGGCGCAACTTCTACCTTCCCCATCGCAACGACGTGTTCGCCGGATTTCGCAGCTGCGCGCTCGCCGCGTAGTCGATATGCGATAATCCGTTCCGGCGGGCCTCCCCGCATTGAAGGGCGGCGAACCTGGTCAGGTCGGGAACGAAGCAGCCATAGTCGATTCCTTCAAGTGCCGGGGGTCAGGCTCGCCTTTCCCTATTCAATCGGTCGCGCTGGCGCGGCCGTTCCGCTGGACGATTCCATGACGTACCAGGTGCTCGCGCGCAAGTGGCGCCCCAAGGCGTTCGACCAGCTGGTCGGGCAGCCGCACGTGGTCACCGCGCTCGCCAACGCCCTGGACACCGGCCGCCTTCACCACGCGTACCTCTTCACCGGCACGCGCGGGGTCGGCAAGACCACGCTGGCGCGCATCCTGGCCAAGGCGATCAACTGCGAGACGGGCGTGTCCTCGCGCCCCTGCGGCAAGTGCCGCGCGTGCACGGATATCGACTCCGGCCGGTTCGTGGACATGCTCGAGGTGGACGCGGCGACGAACACCAAGGTCGACGAGATGCGGGAGCTCCTGGACACCGCGCAGTACATGCCGGTGTCGGGTCGCTACAAGGTGTACATCATCGACGAGGTGCACATGCTCTCGCGGCATGCGTTCAACTCGATGCTGAAGACGCTCGAGGAACCGCCCGAGCACGTGAAGTTCATCCTCGCGACGACCGACCCGCAGCGCCTGCCCGTGACGGTGCTGTCGCGCTGCCTGCAGTTCAACCTGAAGGCGCTCCCCCCCCTGGCGCTCGCCGGCCACCTGAAGCGCGTGCTCGACGCGGAGGGCATCCCCTTCGAGGACGCCGCGCTGGCGATGCTCGCGCGCGCGGCGGCGGGCAGCGTGCGCGACAGCCTGAGCCTCACGGACCAGGCCATCGCCTTCGGCTCTGGCAAGGTGATGGCCTCCCAGGTCGCCGACATGCTCGGCGCCGTCGGGGGCGACCTCGTCTGGCCGCTCCTCGAGGCCATCGCGTCGGCGGACGGGGCGGGCGCGCTGGCGGAGGCCGAGCGCATTTCCGAACGCGGCCTGTCTTGCGACCAGGCACTCCAGGACATCGCGGGAATCCTGCACCGCGTGGCGATGGCCCAGCACGGCGCGCAGCTCGCGCCCGACGAGCCCGACACGGCGCGCATCGCCGCGCTGGCTTCCCGGCTCGATGCCGGGCGCGTCCAGGTCATGTACCAGGTGGCGGTTCTCGGGCGGCGCGACCTGCCGCTCGCGCCGGACGAGATCGCCGGCTTCGGCATGGCGGTGATGCGCATGCTTTCCTTCGGCACGACCGCATCCGGCGAGCCGCTGCCGGTGCGCGGTGCGCCGGCGGTTCCGGCGCCGCGAGGTGAGGCCGGCCCGGCGCCTTCCGTGGCCCGCAATCCCGCGCCCGTGGCCCGCGAGCCGGCACCCGCCGTTCGCGAGCCGGCCCCCGTCGCCCGCGAGGCCGCGCCGGTCGCGGAAAGCGCGGCACCCGCGGCGGCCGCCATCGCCTTCGACGGCGACTGGACGGCCTTCGTGGATCGCCAGAACTTCAGCGGCATGGCGGGGCTGCTCGCGCGTTACGGGGAGCTGGATTCGTTCGAGGGCAACCACCTCCAGCTCGCCGTCCCCGAGGCGCACCGCATGTATGCGGAGAAGTCGTACCAGGAAAAGCTCAAGGCGGAACTGGCCCCGCGGTTCGGCGCCGGCTTCCGGCTTTCGGTGCGGGTGGGGCCGACGAACGGGAAAAGCGTGGCGGCCGTGCGCGGGGTCGAGGCGCAGAAGCGGCTCGACGGCGCGACGGCCGCGCTCGAATCCGACCCCTTCGTGCGCGACCTCGTGGAGGGCATGGGCGCGCAGGTCGTGCCGTCCTCCATCCGGCCCGCGGGTGACAGGGAACCCGAGTCCAACGAGAACAGGAGAGGCAAACCATGATGAAGGGCGGGCTGGGCGCGCTGATGAAGCAGGCGCAGCAGATGCAGGAAAACATGCGCAAGGTCCAGGAGAGCCTCGAATCCGTCGAGGTCGAGGGCCAGTCAGGCGCGGGGCTCGTGAAGGTGGTGATGACCTGCAAGCACGCGGTGAAGCGCGTGACGATCGACCCGAGCCTGCTGGGCGAGGACAAGGACATGCTGGAGGACCTCGTGGCCGCCGCCTTCAACGACGCGGCGCGAAAGGCCGAGGCCACCACCCAGGAAAAGATGGCCGGCTTCTCCGCCGGCCTCAACCTGCCGCCCGGGATGAAGCTGCCGTTCTGAGGCGCGCCAAGCGATGCGAACGCCCGACTCGCTGGACGAGCTGATCCAGGCACTCCGGTGCCTGCCGGGCGTGGGCCCCAAGTCCGCGACGCGGATGGCCTACCACCTGCTGCAGCGCGACCATGCCGGCGCCGGACGCCTGGCCGCCGCGCTCGGCGAGTCTCTGCAGCGGATCCGCCACTGCGCGCGCTGCAACACATTCACGGAGGCGGAAACCTGCGAGATCTGCCTGTCGACCAGGCGCGATGTCTCGCTGCTGTGCGTGGTGGAGACGCCGGGCGACCTCCTGATGATGGAACAGACCCAGAGCTACGGCGGGCTGTACTTCGTCCTGATGGGCCGGCTTTCGCCGCTGGACGGCATCGGGCCGCGCGAGATCCACCTCGACCGGCTCCTGAGGCGCGCCTGCGACGGGGTCGTGAAGGAAGTGATCCTCGCCACCAACTTCACCGTGGAGGGCGAGGCGACGGCCCACTACGTGTCGGAGATGCTCGCGGGGAAGGGGCTTGCCGTCTCGCGCATCGCCCGCGGGCTTCCGGTGGGCGGCGAGATCGAGCATGTGGACGCGGGCACGCTCGCCCAGGCGCTCATCGAGCGCCGCCCGGCCTAGCTGCCGGGCGCCGGCTGGGGCGGCGGGTTCGCCCGCGCGAGGCGCCGGCGCACGAACCGCGCGAAGGCGATCGCGAACCAGATCGCGAAGGCCATGAAGACGGCGAGCGAGGCGATGAACACGACCGGGTGGTTCAGCGCGACCCAGATGCCGCCCAGCACCAACGCGTCCTCCGTGAACGACGCGACCCAGTTCGAGAAGGGCTCCGGCGAGGTGTTGATCGCGGCGCGCCCGCCGGCCTTCGCGAAGTGCGTGCCCGCGGTGATCGTCCCGCCCAGAAGCCCTGCCGCCACGGTGATCGCCGTGAGGTCGTCGCCGGCCGCTCCCGCCGCGAGGAGGGCGCCGGCGGGGATCCGGATGAAGGTGTGCACCGCGTCCCAGGCGCTGTCGATGCCGGGCACCTTGTCGGCCAGGAACTCGACGGCCAGGAGGAATCCCGAGGCCGCGATCACGTACCCGTGCGAGAGGATCGCGAGCCCCGCGGGGAGCTCGAGGTAGCCCAGGCGCGCGGCGAGACCCAGCACGAACGCCACGAGGTAGAGGCGCAGGCCGCTCGCCCAGGCGACGAGCGACCCGAGGGCCACGGCCTGAAGCAGTTGCCAGTCGGCGGGGTCCATCGGGCTAGTTCCTTGATTTCACGGGTCTTGGGCGCGGACAGGAGATGCGGCTCGTATTTGCGTTGACGCGTGGGGCCACAAGATGCCATAATTTCACCTCTCGACGCCTGATTCCTGAAAGGGAACCCGGCGGCGAAATCGGGCGCGGGGTGGAGCAGTCTGGCAGCTCGTCGGGCTCATAACCCGAAGGTCGCAGGTTCAAATCCTGCCCCCGCAACCAAATCCCTTTCGGCATCTTGCCCGGCAAGGGACGCCCGTCGCTCTTTAACAAGTTACAGCCGATAGAGGTGGGTGCTGTGGGTGCGCGAGGTTCTGAGCCGCAAGGCGAGGGGCCGAAAGTTAAGCACTTTGCAGTACTCACTTGGAATCCATGTGATTCTTTGTGAGTTTT
>JAMPXV010000060.1 GCA_023700985.1 Lysobacter sp. | reverse complement strand
TGGGACGGGGCCGTCAACATGCCCCCGGGCGGCAACGAGACGCGCGCCTCCGCCATGGCCGAGCTGGGCCTGCTCGTCCACGGCATCGAGACGGACCCGAAGCTCGAGGACCTGATCGGCGCCGCGGAGCAGGAACCGCTCGACGAGGTGGGCCGCGCCAACGTGCGCGAGATCCGGCGCAGCTGGCAGAGGGCCAACCTCCTGCCCGCGGACCTGGTCCAGGCGAGGACGATGGCGACCTCGCGCTGCGAGCACGCGTGGCGAGAGCAGCGCGGCAAGCACGACTGGAAGGGGTTCCTGCCCAACCTGCGCGAGGTCGTGGCGCTCGTGCGCCGCGAGGCTCGACTGCTGGGCGAGGCGCAGGGGCTTTCCCCCTACGACGCGTTGATGGACCGGTACGAGCCTGGAGTCCGCAGCGCCGACGTCGAGCGCATCTTCGGCGAGGTGAAGGCCTGGCTGCCGGGACTGATCCGCGACGCCGTCGAGCGCCAGAAGGCGAATCCCGCCATCGATGCCGAGGGCCCCTTCCCCGTGGAGCGGCAGCGCGCCCTGGGCCTCGCGGTCATGAAGCTCCTGGGCTTCGACTTCGGGCGCGGGCGCCTGGACGTGAGCACGCACCCCTTCTGCGGCGGCGTTCCGGAGGACGTGCGCCTCACCACGCGCTACGACGAGGGCGACTTCGCGGGAAGCTTCATGGCGGTGATCCACGAGACGGGGCACGCGCGCTACGAGCAGAACCTCCCGCGCGAGACGGTGACGCTGCCCGTTGGCCGTGCCCGCTCCGCCGGCATCCACGAGAGCCAGAGCCTTTCCTTCGAGATGCAGGTGGCGAGGAGCCCCGCGTTCCTGCGCTTCATCGCGCCGGTGATCCGCGAGCACCTGGGCGACCAGCCCGCGTTCTCGGAGGAAAACCTTGTTCGCCGCTACAGGCGCGTGCAGCCCGACCTGATCCGCGTCGAGGCCGACGAGCCCTGCTACCCGGCGCACATCATCCTTCGCTTCGAGATCGAGCGCGCGCTCGTCGAGGGCCGGATCGAGCCGGAGGACATCCCGGGGCTGTGGGACGCGAAGATGCGCGAGTACCTGGGCCTGGACACGCGCGGCAACTTCAAGGACGGCTGCATGCAGGACATCCACTGGGCCATCGGGCTCGTGGGCTACTTCCCGAGCTACACGCTGGGGGCGATGTGCGCGGCCCAGTACTTCGCCGCCATCCGGCGCGCGGTGCCGGATCTCGACGCGCGCATCGGCGCGGGCGACCTGCGGCCCGTCTTCGACTGGCTGCGGGCGAACATCTGGCAGCACGGCAGCCGCTACGAGACCGACGAGCTCCTGCGGCGCGCGACGGGAGAGGCGCTCAACCCGGCGCACTTCAAGGCGCACCTGGAGTCGCGCTACCTCTCGTGAGAGCCGCGGCGCGGACCCCGGCCGTCGTCTCAGGCCGACGGCTGTTGCCGGGGAGCCGCCGGGGCGAGCGGGAGGAACTGCGGGGAGGTCACTCCCATCGAGACATAGATGCTGGTGAGGGCTTCCATCCCCACATCCGCGGGGCTGATCCAGTCGACGGGCACGTAGAGCAGGCCGCCGCCGATGGGCACCGGCGCCGTGGGCACGATGAGCGCGTAGCACGGGAACCCGTTCACGAGGACGGGCTCTGGCGAGGAAAGCAGCGCCAGCGCCGAGACGCCGCCGGGGCCGCCGAAGTGGCACCACACCGGCCGCATCGTCTGCAGCTGGTTCTCGTCCCTCTGCGACACCACCTCCACGAACTTGCGGATCGTCTCGTAGACCGTCCTCACCACCGGGATCCGCCCCACCACGGTGTTGACGGTGGTGTTGAGCCAGGCGGCCAGCCCCTTCTCGACGAGCACGCCGAGCGCGAAGATGAGCAAGGCGACGAGACCCAGGCCGACGACGTATCCGGTCCATTCGTGGCCGGACACGCCGACGCCGAGGGCGCGCAGGATCTGGCCCATCATGCTGCCCGGGCCCAGCCACTTGACGACCAGGCCGATGGAGAAGAACACGAGGGCGGCCGTCGCCACCAGGGGCAGGGCCGCCAGCATGCCGGCGACCATGATCCGCACCAGCCGGGAATGATTCGACTTCATGGAACGGGCCTCGATTTCGGCGTGTGGAAGGCGGTGCTGTGCGCCTCGGCCGCGGGCAGGTCCCGCCACGAGGCGATGTCGAAGGTGAAGGCCGCGACGGCGCAGGTCGGCATGTGGTCGATCGTCCCCGAGAGGCGCTGCGCGAGGTCGGTCATCTCCGGGTTGTGGCCCACGACCATGACGCGATCCGGCCCGTCGCCGAGTTCGCGGACGACCTCGACCAGGATATCGGCCTCGGCGGCGTACAGGCGGTCGTCCACCCGGATGTCCGCGCGCCTGTAGTCGAGCTCTTCGGCCATGAGCTGCGCTGTCGCCACCGCGCGCACCGCGGGGCTGGAGAGGATCGCGTCGGGCTTCAGGTGGTACTTCGCCAGCCGCTTGCCCATCTCCGGGGCATTGCGCCTGCCGCGATCGTTCAGGACCCGGTCCCGGTCGGACAGCCCGGGTTCGCTCCAGCTCGACTTGGCGTGGCGGACGAGAATCAGCGTCTTCATGGCGGCACCCGGGCTCCTGCGGCGAGAAGCGACATTATCCTCGCGCGGGGCCGGGCCGCGCGAAGGCCGGCAATGGGATAGATTCACGGGTTCGAGCAACCCAGAGCACGCCATGAACACCACCCCCGAACGCCCGCCCCTTCCCGACCACCTGTCCGTGGACCCGCGCAGCCCCCACTACGTGGCCGCCGTGCTCGAGCACGACATCGGCATCCGTCTCAACGGCAACGAACGCAAGGACGTGGAGGAGTACTGCGTCAGCGAAGGGTGGGTCAAGGTGGCGGTCGGCAAGAAGGTGGACCGCCACGGCCACCCGCTTCTCATCAAGCTCCGTGGCAAGGTCGAGGCGTTCTACAAGTAGGCGGGCAGCGGTGCTTACGCCGGCATTGCGCCGCTACCGCGCTACTTCCGCCAGAACGCCGGCGTGAACAGGACGAGGATCGGGAACATCTCCAGCCGCCCGAGCAGCATGGTCGCGGTGCAGACCCACGTCTGGAAGTCCGTCAGCCCCTGGTAGTTCGACGACGGCCCCACCTGGCCCAGCCCCGGGCCCATGTTGTTGATGCACGCGATCACGGCGGTGACGGCGGTGATGTTGTCGAGGCCCGAGGCGAGGAGCAGCATCGTCATCGTGATGATGGTGCCGCCGTACATGAGCATGAACGCCAGCACGGCGAAGATCACGTTGTTCTCGATTACCTGCGTGCCGAGCTTGATCCGCTGCACGGCGCTGGGGTGGATGATGCGCGTCAGTTCCCGGAAGGACTGCTTCAGCAGGACCAGCGCGCGCACGATCTTGATGCCGCCGCCCGTGGACCCGGAGCTGGTCACGAAGCTCGACAGGAAGATCATCCACACGGGGGCGAACACGGGCCACTGGGCGAAGTCCACCGAGGCGAAGCCCGTGGTCGACGCGATCGAGACGACGTTGAACGAGGCGTAGCGCAGCGCCGTCCAGAAGTCCGGGTAGGTGCCCTTCGCGAGGAGGAAGACGGCGATGCCCGCGCAGGAGGCGCCCAGCCACACGAGGACCCAGCGCGCCTCGGTGTCCTCCGCATAGGGGCCCAGGGAGCGGCGACGCAGGGCGAGGAAGTGGATGGCGAAGTTGAGGCTCGCCGCCAGCATGAAGAACGTGGTCACCGCCTCGATCGTCGCCGAGTTGAAGTACGCGAAGCTCGCGTCGTGCGAGGAAAAGCCCCCCAGCCCCATCGTCGAGAAGCCGTGCACCACGGCGTCCACCCAGGTCATGCCGGCCAGGTGCAGCGAGGCGATGCACGTGAGGGTCACGGCGGCGTAGACGCCCCACAGGCCCTTCGCGGTCTCCTCGATGCGCGGCGTGAGCTTGGTGTCCTTCATGCAGCCCGGGCTTTCCGCCTTGAACAGCTGGCTGCCGCCGATGCCGAGCATGGGCAGGATCGCCACCGCCAGCACGATGATGCCCATGCCCCCCAGCCACACCATCAGGGTGCGCCAGATGTTGATCGAGGGCGCCAGGCCGTCCAGGCCGGTCAGCACCGTCGCGCCGGACGTGGTGAGGCCGGAGACGGCCTCGAAGTAGGCGTCGGTGAAGCTCATCCCGGGGATCGCGAGAAGCAGCGGGATGGTGGCGAGCGTCGGCACCGTGGTCCAGACCAGGGTGACCAGCAGGAAGCCGTCGCGGGGCTGCAGCTCGCGGCGGTAACGCCCGCGCGTCAGGAAGTAGAGGAAGAGCCCCGTGAGGGCCGCGGCAAGGAACCCCACCGCGAATACCGCGTGGAACCCGTCGGCGAGCGCCACGGAAAAGGTGAATGGCACGAGAAACGCCGGCGAGAAGAGCAGGATGGCCACGGACAGTACGTGCAGCACCGGAAAGACGCGGTGGACCTTCTGCTTCATGCCATGGGTTCCGTCATCGGAAGGCGCCTCACCGGCGCTGCGCCTTCCCCGTCATCGGCACGAAACGCACGGGCAGGACGGCGCGCCTCACCACCTTCGTGCCGCGCTTTTCCAGCAGGTAGAGCTCCTGCCCGCTCTTCGGGTCGCCGACGGGGATGATCATGCGGCCGCCGTCGCGAAGCTGGTCGACCAGCGGCTGGGGCACGTGCTCGGGCGAGCACGTGACGATGATCGCGTCGAACGGCGCGTGCTCGGGCCAGCCTTCGTAGCCGTCGCCGACGCGCACGTGCACGTTGCCGTACCCCAGCCTCGCGAGGTCGGCGCGCGCCCGTTCCCCGAGCGGCGCCACGATCTCGATCGTGTAGACCTTGGCCACCAGCTCGGCCAGCACCGCCGCCTGGTAGCCCGAGCCGGTGCCGATCTCGAGCACGCGGTCCGCCGGCGCCGGGTTCAGCGCCTCGGTCATGAAGGCGACGATGAACGGCTGCGAGATGGTCTGGTCGTGGCCGATCGGCACGGGGTGGTCGCCGTAGGCCAGGCGGCGGACGAGCATGGGCATGAACTCGTGCCGCGGCACGCGGGCCATGGCCGCCAGCACCCTCGGGTTCTCGATGCCGCGCGCGCGGATCTGGCTTGCCACCATCTCGCGGCGCGCTTCGGCATAGCCATCCGTTTGCGCCGACTTCCCGTCGCGCGCCAGGGCCGGTTCCGCCAGGCAGCTGCCGAGGACCAGCAGGATCAGCGCGAGGAGGGGCCGGGAAATTTGCATGGCAAGTGGAATGTTACGCCTCCGGCATTCGCCTTCCGGCTCGGTCGGCAGTAGCGCGACATCGGTGGTAGTGTGGGGACCTGCCTGCAGCACATCCAACCCCGGCGACCCGCCGCGATTCCGGAGCACGACGTTGACCGAATTCGACAAGCTTCGCGACCAGTTGCGCGATTTCGCCGCCGCCCGCGACTGGGACCAGTTCCATTCCCCCAAGAACCTGGCGATGGCGCTCGCCGGCGAGGCCGGTGAGCTCCTCGAGAACTTCCAGTGGCTCACGGAGGAGCAGAGCCGCCGCCCCTCGCCCGAGCTTCTCGCCGCGGCGAGCGAGGAGATCGCCGACGTCCTCCTCTACCTCGTTCGCCTGAGCGACAAGCTGGGCATCGACCCCGTCGCCGCCGCCCACGCCAAGATGGTCGCCAACGAGCGGAAGTATCCCGTCGAGAAGTCTCGCGGCACGGCCCGCAAGTACACCGAGCTCTAGCATGGACGACCACTCGGTCATCGACTGGACCGAGGGCGACGAGGCGCGGTCGGCCCGTTGGCGTTCGGAGAGCGGGGCGCCGCCCCCGAGGCAGATGGCCATCGCCGACGACCGCATGACGGCCGACCAGGCCTACGGCCTCGCCTGCCAGGGCACGGCGCTGCTTTGGCGGGGCGACTTCCAGAACGCGAGGCAACTGCTCACGGCGATGGCCAAGCGCGCCGACCGACGCCCGCGCAAGGCGAAGGCGGCCACGCCCGGCCCCCCCGCCGAGGCCTTCCACCGCCATCGCCAGGTCCAGTCGCAGCGCGCTCGCACGCTGGGCATGCTGCTGATCCCGATGGACGAGGCCTACGCGATCCCGCTCCGCCGCGCGCCCGATGTCCGCGAAGCCTGCCTGGAGGCTTGGGGGCCGGGGGAGGGCGCCACGGTCGTGTCGATGCGGGAACTGCTGGGACTCATTGGCGCGCACGAGTGGCGGGTCAAGGGCATCTCCATCCCGGCGATCGACGGCCGCATCCACCCGCACTACGGGGTGTTCACGCCCATCCGCCGCGAGTACGTGGACCTGGTCGCCGCGGCGCCGTTGCCGGCTGCCGTGTCGTCCGCGAGCCTCGCCTTCGACATCGGCACCGGCACCGGCGTGCTGGCCGCCGTGCTGGCGCGCCGCGGCATCCAGCGCGTGATCGCCACGGACCAGGACCCCCGGGCACTCGCGTGCGCCCGCGAGAACATCGAACGCCTCGGTCTCGCGAAGCAGGTGGAGGCCGTCGAGGCGGATCTCTTTCCCGAGGGGCAGGCCGCACTCGTCGTCTGCAACCCGCCCTGGGTTCCCGCGCGCCCGAGCTCCCCCATCGAGCGCGGGATCTACGACCCGGAAAGCCAGATGCTGCGCGGCTTCCTCACGGGGCTGCGGGAGCACCTGCTGCCGGACGGCGAGGGCTGGCTGGTCCTGTCCGACCTCGCGGAGCACCTGGGCCTCAGGACGCGCGAGGAGCTGATGGCGATGATCCGCGGCGCCGGCCTCAAGGTGGAGAAGCGGGTCGACACGCGGCCGCGCCACCCCAAGGCCGCCGACGAGGACGACCCGCTGCACGCCGCCCGCGCCGCCGAAGTCACCTCCCTCTGGCGCCTCCGGAAGTAGAACGTCGGTTTGGGGACGGTTCCCAGGAACCATGAAAGTGGGACGGTTCTACAGAACCGGTCTATTCCGATATTTCGATGCGCTGATCCGAAAACGCCCGAATAGACCGGTTCTGTAGAACCGTCCCACTTTCACTGCGTGCGACAGCGTACAGACCGGGCATGGCGCGGGCTGCAAGATGGCCGTGAAGGAAAGCGTGCCGGCCGCTTGTCGGCATGGGTCATCGGGAGTCAGCCATGAGCGTCAACAAAGACCAGGTCAAGGGCCGCGTAAACGAAGCGGAAGGCAAGATCAAGGAAGCCGCCGGCAAGCTCGTCGGCAACGAGAAGCTGGAAGCCAAGGGCAAGGTCCAGAAGGTTCTCGGCAAGGCCCAGGCGAAGTACGGCGATGCCAAGCAGGACGTGAAGGACGCCGTGAAGGAAGCGGCGAAGTAGTTCGCCTGACTGCCTGCCTCGCATCAGTTCCCGCTGTCGGTGCCGGCAAGGCTCGGCGGCAGGGTCGCCCGTCCCTTACGTGGCAGTGAAGCGCTAGTCCCGGGAGTGGCAAATGAGCATCGGAACAATTCTTCTGGTCGTGCTGGTCCTGATCCTGCTGGGCGTGATCCCGGCCTGGGGTCACAGCAAATCCTGGGGCTATGGCCCCAGCGGCGGCGTAGGCCTGATCCTGATCATCCTCGTCGTGCTGCTGCTGCTCGGCAAGATCTAGCCTGCAGGCGGGCCCGCGCGGTGCCGAATGGCGCCGCGCACCAAGCACCGCAGGAGCGCCCGCAAAAAGAGGCGAGAATGCGGGTATGACCGGTTCCGAGACGACCGAAGGGCACCCGCGCAAGGGCGGCCTCGCCACCCTGAGGGGCCTCGTGCCCTTCCTCGCGCCGTACAAGCGCCAGTTCGCGCTGGCGGGCGTGGCACTCCTGGTCGCCGCCGGCGCCACGCTCGCGATCCCCTACGCGTTCCGGCAGATGATCGACCTGGGCTTCGGCGCCGCCGGGTCGCGCAGCGTCGAGCACGTCGACCGCTACTTCCTCGCGCTCTTCGGCGTGGCCGTCGTGCTGGCCGTGGCCACCGCGGCGCGCCACTACCTGGTGTCGTGGCTGGGCGAGCGCGTCACGGCCGACATCCGCAATGCCGTCTACCGCCACGTCGTGACCCAGAGCCCGCAGTTCTTCGAGATCACGAGGAGCGGCGAGGTGCTCTCGCGCCTCACCACCGACACCACCCTCATCCAGGCGGTGGTCGGCACCAGCATCTCCATGGCGATCCGCAACGTGCTGCTCTTCGCGGGCGGGCTCGCGCTGATGTTCGTGACCAGCGTGAAGCTCACCTCGATCATCGTCGTGCTGCTGGTCGTGGTGATCCTGCCGATCGTCGCGTTCGGGCGCCGCGTGCGCAAGCTCTCGCGCGACTCCCAGGACCGCATCGCGGACGCCTCGGCCATGGCGGGCGAGATCCTCAACGCCATGCCGACGGTGCAGGCCTACACGCACGAGGCGATCGAGGCGGACCGCTTCGGCACTTCCGTGGAGCGCGCGTTCGCCACCGCGGTGAAGCGCGTCCGGGCGCGCTCGCTGCTGACCGTCGTCGCGATCGTGCTGGTGTTCGGTTCCATCGTCTTCGTGCTGTGGATGGGCGCGCACGCGGTGATCGCCGGCACGATGACGGGCGGCGAGCTGGGGCAGTTCATCCTCTATGCCGTCCTCGTCGCCGGCGCCGTCGGGGCGCTCGCGGAGACGATGGGCGAGGCGCAGCGGGCGGCGGGCGCGACGGAGCGGCTGCTGGAGCTGATGGCGGTGCGCTCCCCCATCCAGTCGCCGGAGAACCCGCTGCCGTTGCCGCCGCGCGCGAGCGGCGGGGCCGCCCTCGTGCTGGAGGACGTGAGCTTCCACTACCCCTCGCGGCCGCAGGCCCCGTCGCTCGTGCACCTGTCGCTCGTGGTGCAGCCCGGCGAGACGGTCGCGGTGGTCGGGCCCTCGGGCGCGGGCAAGACGACGCTCTTCCAGCTGCTGCTCAGGTTCTACGACCCGCAGGAAGGGCGCATCTCGCTCGACGGCGTGGAGATCCGGAGCCTCGCCCTGCACGGGCTTCGCGGGGCGATCGGGGTCGTCCCGCAGGACACGGTGATCTTCGCGGCGGATGCGATGGAGAACATCCGCTACGGGCGCGTCGACGCCACGGACGACGAGGTGATCGCCGCCGCTCGCATGGCCGCGGCGCACGAGTTCATCGAGAAGCTGCCGCAGGGCTACCGGTCGTTCCTGGGCGAGCGCGGCGTGCGGCTGTCCGGGGGACAACGCCAGCGCATCGCGATCGCGCGCGCGCTCCTCAAGAACCCGCCGCTCCTGCTGCTGGACGAGGCCACCAGCTCGCTCGACGCCGAGTCGGAGCGGCTGGTGCAGGGCGCGCTGGAGGCGGCGATGGCCGGGCGCACCACGCTCGTCATCGCCCATCGCCTGGCAACCGTGAAGAAGGCCGACCGCATCCTCGTGCTTGACGAGGGCCGCCTCGTCGAGACCGGCACCCACGCCTCGCTCGTGGCGATGGGCGGCATCTACGCCAACCTCGCGGCGCTGCAGTTCCACGGGGCGGGTTAGAAAGCGAGAAAAAGGGGTCAGATCCCTTTATTGGGACGGTTCTACAGAACCGGTCTATTCCGTGATTGGCAAGTTACGTGCGCCAGTTCCTGAATAGACCGGTTCTGTAGAACCGTCCCAATAAAGGGATCTGACCCCTTTTTCTCGCTTTCTAGCCGAGCCGCGTCGGGATCGAGACCTCGGCGTGCAGCGTGCGGTGCACGGGGCACTTCTCCGCGATCTCCAGCAGCTTCGCGCGCTGGGCGTCGTCGAGGTCGCCTTCGAGGGTGACGATGCGCTCGATCCGGTCGACGCGCCCGTCCCGCGTCTCGCAATCGGCGCAATCCGTCGCGTGGATCTTCTCGTGCTTGAGGCGCACGCTCACGCGCTCGAGCGGCAGCTTCTTCAGGTCCGCGTACATGCGGATCGTCATCGAGGTGCACGCCCCCAGCCCCGCGAGCAGCAGGTCGTAGGGGCCGGGCGCGGAGCCGAGGCCGCCCAGCGACTGCGGCTCGTCCGCGCGCAGCGAGTGGCCCGCGGCGGATATCGCCTGCGTGAACTTTCCCTCGCGCGTCTCCGCGACCACCACCTCGCCGGCGCTGCCTTCGATCCGGTGCGGATCGGCCAGCGGCACGAAGCGATCCGCCCACGCCGCCAGCACCGCCGCGGCGTAGCGCGCATCCTCGCGCCGCGTGAGGAGGTGGTCGGCCGTGTCCAGCGAGACGAAGCTCTTCGGGTGCTTCGCGGCCACGAAGATGCCCGTGGCGTTGTCGATCGGCACGGTGTCGTCGAGGGGGGAGTGCATCACGAGGAGCGCGCGGCGAAGCCCCGCGATGGCGTCCTTCTGCGGTTGCCCGTCGAGATCGTCGAGGAACTCGCGCCGGATGCGGAAGCTTCTCCCGCCCAGGTCGACCTCTGCCTCTCCCTTCGCGACGATCTCCTCCACCGACGACTTGAGGAGCCCCTTCACGTGCGCGGGCTCGTAGGGTGCGCCGATCGTGGCCACGGCCCGGCACTCGGGGATGCGCGAGGCGGCGGCGAGCACGGCCGCGCCCCCCAGGCTGTGACCGACGAGGATCGCCGGCGCCCCGTGGTTGGCGCGCAGCCAGTCGGCGGCCGCCACGAGGTCCGCCACATTCGAGCTGAAGCCGGTGTCGGCGAAGTCGCCTGCGCTCGCGCCCAGCCCGGTGAAGTCGAAGCGCAGCACCGCGACGCCGTGCTCGGCCAGCGCCGCGGAGACGAAGCTCGCGGCCTTGCTTTCCTTCGAGCAGGTGAAGCAGTGCGCGAAGAGCGCGTACGCCCGCGGCGGAAGCGCGGGCATGTCCAGCCGCGCGGCGAGTTCGGTGCCGAGGGAGCCGGGGAAGCGGACGGAAACGGCGGGCATGGCAATTCTCCTATTGGGACGGTTCTAACAGGAAAAAGTGGGACGGTTCTGTAGAACCGGTCTAATCAGGAATTGCAGACTCGGTGCCCCGGAATCACGGAATAGACCGGTTCTACAGAACCGTCCCACTTTTTCCTGTTAGAACCGTCCCAGCAAAGGGTCAGATCCCTTTTCGGGGATAGAGACGGTCGAGAAGTTCCCCGGCCGTGTCGGCGAGCATCGCCCGCAGGTCGGCTTCGGCCTGGGCGACGTCGTCCGAGGTGCGCGCGTTCTCCCAGAGCGCCTCGAACGAGGGGCGGCGCTCCTCGAAGGCGCGCGCGACCTCGTCCTTCCAGAAAGCGGGCGCCTCGGATTCCGCGTACGCGCCGCGCCCGCGGCCGTAGTGGGCGACGGCCAGGTAGCGCAGCAGCGCCGAGCGCACGAGGCCGTCGAGGAACGCCGGGCTCCACGCGACGCAGGACGAGTCCGAACCGGTGAGCCGGTTGTGGCCCCGCGCGATGCCTGCGCCACCCAGTGCGCCGACCAGCGCGCCGGCAATGAGCCCCGCGCCGAGGGTGAGCCCGCCTGCGGCCAGGTCCGCGGCGAGCCCCGCCAGCGCGCCGGAGACGACGCCGCCCACGGCGGCGGCCTTCCCCTCGCTCACCGGCTCGGTGGTCGCGTAGTGCTCGCGAAGCCGCTCCAGCACGGTCGCGGCCGCCGATCCCTCGAGGCCGTGCAGCGCGATGAGCCGGTCGGTCACCGCGCGCGTGCGTTCGTCGGCCCGCTCGGCGAGCCGCGCCATGGCTTCCTCCCGCGCGCTGTCCGCCGGGTCGGCGCCGAAGCCTAGCGCGCGCAGCATGCGCCGCGCGTTGCCCGGCTGCGCGGAGGGCGCGATCGTCTCGCGGTCGCGCACCGCCGCCATGACCTGCACGGCGAGTTCGCCCATCGCGCTCTCGAACCGCGCGACACCGCGCGCGTGCCAGGCGGCGACCAGCCGGTCGAACGCCGCGCGCTTGTCCGGCGCGACCAGCTCCGCGACGCGCCCGAACAGCGCATCCTCCTGGACCCAGCAGCGGGCGAACGCGTCCAGCGCCAGCACGCCTCGCACCACGGGGAAGGGCGCCACGAACCTGCGCCAGCGTTCCTCCTCCGCGTGCTCCTCGGCGGCGGGCCGGGGCGGGCCCATCTGGTTCAGGAGCAGCAGCACGGGCTTGCCGATCCAGGCGAGGATCTGCATCTCGGGCGCGAGGTAGCCGGCATCGCGCGGGTCCTCGGCGGCGTTGACGACGTAGAGCACCACGTCGGCGGAGTCGCGCGCCGCGCGCACTGCCTGCTGGCTGCACCACAGCGGCCGGTTGGCGTAGCGGTCCCACACCTCGCGAAGCATCCACCCGATGGGGTTGTCGGCTGCGCGCAACCGCTTGGCGAGCCGGACGGAATCGCCGAACCCCGGCGTGTCCCACAGGCGCAGCACGTCGCCCTCCGGGGTCTCGATCAGCGAGTACGCCTCGGCGAGATCGGTGACGTGCGGCGCGTCGCGCACCTCGCCCACGTCGCGCCCGAGGAGGGTACGCGCGAGCGTGGTCTTGCCCGCGTTCGTGTGCGAGACGAGGCCCAGCGCGATGTCGGCAGGCGGGTGCGCCATGGCCTCAGCCCGCCGCCTTCGCGCTGGCGAGCGGCCCGTCGAGCTCGCGCGCCGCCGCGGCGAGGTTCGGCGCCTCGAGGTCCACGAAGACCGCGTGCAGTTCGCGCGTCGCGGCGAGCCCCGTCCACGCCTGGCGGCGCTGCGTGATCCGCTCGTCGGCGCCGGCCTGCGCGCCCAGGCGCAGGCGATAGGGCGACTCGTCCACGATCACGGCGAGCCGGCCGCGCGCGAGCGGCACGAGACGGTCGAGGAACACGCCGTGGTTCTCCGTCTCGGGCGTGGAGGCCAGGTTGAAGAGCGCCACGACGAGGTCCGGGTCGGGCGCCCCGGCTTCGGCCGCCGGGGCGGGCGCGTCCTCCTCGCCGAACGCGACCGGCCGGGCGAGGTGCACGCGCGCGTCATCGCCCAGCAGGTGCGCGGCGACGCGCCGCATGCCCTCGGCGGCCGCCTCTCCCGGCGTGTAGGCGTAGGGCACGACGCGCACGTGCGCCGGCGACTCGCGCCAGCCCGACAGCACGCGGCGGAAGTACGGCTCGTCGAGCGGCAGGGGGAACCGGGTCGCGAGGCGCTGCTCGCGAAACCGGGCGAGGGCCGCAAGCAGCAAACGGGGCAGGATCACGGCAAGCGAGACGGTGACGGTGTAGAGGTAGATCCAGCGCCCGGCGTTCTCTCCCGTGGTACCCCCGCCCCAGCGCAGCGCCTCGAGCTCCGTCACGCCCGGGAGCGCGATGCCCGTGAGCTTCGCGGCGGGTCCGAGGACGAACGAGAGGATCGCGTGCACCGCCGGCGCGTCGAGGAAGGTGCTTTCCCAGCCGGCCCGGTACTCGAAGGCGAGCCCGCGCACGAAGAGCCCCGCGATGGCGCCCAGGGCGAGCATCGCCGCGGAGAGGTGGAGCACCCGCCCGGCGCGGGCGGCGACCAGCGGCGCGCTTCGCTCGAGCCAGTCGAGGCCGAAGCGCGAGAACGCGCCGGCCATCGCGCCCGCGGAGCGCTCATCGAGCCCGCTGCGGGCGCCGGCGATCGTCCGGTGCAGCCAGCCGGGCGAGGGGCGCGAACCGGCGACGAGGGCCTTCGAGCCGCTGAAGGCGAGCCAGAGATAGACGGCGAGGTTCCAGGCGACCAGCCCGACCAGGGGGAAGGCGAGGATGTTCACGTGCCGCCGGTCGGCGATGTGCTCCACCGCCACGCCGATCGCGAAGGCGGCGAGCGGAACCGCGACGCCGAGCCAGGGGCGCCAGTGCAGGGCACGGAGCGCGCGAAAGGCCCGGGGCGAGCGCTCGGCCAGCTTCGTCGCGAGGAGCTGCGCGCGCCTTGCGAGGAACTCCTCCGCGGTGGCCTGCCTCGCCTGGTCGGCCGCCTGCCAGCGGACGAGTTCGGCGGCGGCGCGCCCGGCGTGGCCGCGATCCTCCGCGGACAGCAGCTCGTCGGCGCTCGCGGAGGTTTCGACGGCGCGAACGAGCAGCACCTCCCTTGCGGCGGATTCGTTCACGACGACCTTCCGGAAAGGCGTGTTGCTCCCATGCCGCGATTATGGACGCGCTTTACGTCGCGCGGCGGCGCGCGCCCGGCTTGGGCTTGCGGCTGCCTTTCTCGAGCACGTGGCGGATGACGCCCTCGCAGTCCTCCGGGGACATGTACTTCGGCACCGGGTAGTTGGTGTCCGCCTCCCAGCAGGCGGCCCGGGCGAGCGCCGGTATGTCGGCTTCCTGCAGCGCGTCCAGGGTGCGCGGGATCTTCACGTCTCGGCTCAGCTTCTCGATCGACTCGATGAATCGCTTCGCCAGCACGGAGGGCCGCTCGACGCTCGTGCCGACGCCGGCCGCCACCGCCAGCCGTGCCAGCCGCTTCGTCACCGCGGGGGCGAGGAAGCGCAGCACGTGCGGCAGCAGGATCGCGTTGGCCAGCCCGTGCGGCACGTGGTAGCGCCCGCCGAGCTGGTGCGCGATCGCGTGGACGTAGCCGACGTTGGCCCGCGTGAAGGCGAACCCGGCATAGGCCGCCGCGAGCGACATGCGTTCGCGCGCCTCGAGGTTGCGCCCGTCGCGGCAGGCCACGCGCAGGTTCTCGCAGACGAGCCCCACGGCCGCGAGCGCCATGCGGTCGGTGTGGTCCGTCGCCCACTGGCCGATGAAGGCTTCCACCGCGTGGGTCAGCGCGTCCATCCCGGTGGCCGCCGTGACCGCGGGCGGCAGGCCGGTCATGAGCGTGGGGTCCAGCGCCGCCATCGCGGGCACCAGCCGCGTGTCGGCGATGACGAGCTTCTGGCCTGCGTCGGGATCCGAGATCACCGCGGCCACCGTCACCTCCGAGCCCGTCCCGGCCGTCGTCGGGATGGCGTAGAGGGGCAGGGGCGCGCGCAGCCCCTTGAAGTAGCCGACGAGCTTGCGCGGCGCCTTCCGGTTGGCCGCCGCGTAGGCGATCACCTTGGCCGCGTCCATGGGCGAGCCGCCGCCGAAGGCGACGACCGCGTCGCAGCCGCGCCGCTGGCAGAACGCGATTCCCTTCTCGACGACCGGGATGGGCGCATCCGCCGTGACCGCGTCGAACACCACGTACTCGGCGCCGGCCCGGGTGAGCGCGGCCGTGAACCCCTTGAGGAGGCCTAGTTTCACGACCTGGGCGTCGGTCACGATGAGGATGCGCCGGTGGCCGAACCCGGCCAGCGCCTGGCCCAGCCGCAAGCTGGACTTCGGCCCCACCAGCAGCACCGGCGTCGGGATGGGCAGCATCCCCGTCACCACGCCGGCCGCCTTCATCGCCGTGGAAAGCCCCACGGAACGCACCACCCCGCCCACGAAGCCCGGCATCCCGATCATCTTTGTGCTCCGCAACATTCCCGCTGTCCCGGCCAGAATGCCGCAAACGCCGCCGCGGGGCCATTCCCAAGAGGGGATTTGTCGATTTGGATCAAATGCCCGGGGGCCATTCGGGGTCATTTTGTGCATTGCACACAAAGGGGCGGCCATGAAGCGGGTGGTGGGGATCAGCCTGGGGGCGGGAAGCCAGGACTTCGCGTTCCGGGCCCGGTTCCTGGGGAAGCTCCTGGACGTGCGCCGGATCGGCACCAACCACAGCGTGGCGCGGGCCGAAAAGCTCCTGCGCGACTGGGAGAACAAGGCCGACGCCATCGGCGTGGGCGTGGTGCGCGAGTCCTACACCGTGGGCTCGCAGCGCTTCGTGGACCGGGAGGGCGCGCGCCTCACGGCCGCCGTCACCCGAGTGCCCGTCACCACCGGGGCCCGCCTGGGCGACATCCTGCAGGAATGGGCCCTGCGCCACGTCCAGTCGAAGCTGGGCGACTACTTCAACAACGCCCGCGTCCTCTTCTTCTCCGGGCTGGCGAACTACAAGCTCGCGCAGTCCTTCGCCGAGTACACGCCCAACCTCGAGTTCGCCGATGCCCTGCTGCAGCTGGGCGTGCCGAAGATGCTCGGCTCGCTCGACGCCCTGGAGCTCTACGCGAGCGGCGCGCACATCGTCACCGACCGCGTGCCCGACCTCGTCACCGACAACGCCGCCGTGCGCGAGTGGCAGCGCTTCGTCCTGCGCCGCGCCATGCGCGAGGCGACCGTGGTGGTGGCCCCCGTGCACGAGCTCGACGCCTTCGGCCTCGAGGAGCTCGCGGGCAAGACGATCCTCACTTCCACGGTGAGCGATGCGCGCATTGCGCAGTACCGGAAGAAGGGCGTGAACCTGGTGATCGACGGCGCGCCCTCGCTCTTCGGCCACGTGCTGGGCCCGAGCGTCCTCGACGCCATGATCATCGCCGCGCTGGGGAAGGAGCCCGATGACATCCTGGAGGACGACTACCTCGGGATCATCACGGAGATGGGCCTGGAGCCGCGGATGATTCATCCGCGCGGGTCGCGCCGCGTCAACCGGTGGGCGTTCGTGATCCACCCGCTGTCTCAGGAGTACTTCAAGAACATCAAGCCCATCGAGCTGCTCTCGCACGTCTCGCCGCCGGCGTTCATGGACGTGGTGGAGAAGGCGATGGCCTACGCGCCGCCGTTCGTCTATTCGCACGTCACGGGCATCAGGTCGCCCACGGGCGTGGAGGCGGAAGGCTGGCTCATCTCCGTCGGGGGAACGCCGAAGGAGATCATGAGCCACAGCCCGGAATTCACCTACCGGCGGCTGCTGGAGGCGGCGCGCGTGGCGAGGAGCCTGGGCGCGCAGATCATGGGGCTGGGTGCCTTCACCAAGGTGGTGGGGGACGCGGGGCTCACGGTGGCCCGCCGCGCATCCCTCCCCATCACCACGGGGAACAGCTACAGCGCCTCGGGCGCGCTGTGGGCGGCGCACGACGCGATGCGCCGGCTCGGGCTCGTTGCTCCCGCCGCGCGCGACGGGCAGAGGCTCAAGTTCAAGGCGATGGTGGTGGGGGCCACGGGCTCGATCGGCTCGGTGTGCGCGCGGCTGCTGGCCATGGTGGCCGAGGAGGTCTACCTGGTGTCGCCGGAGACGGCGAAGCTCCTGTCCCTCAAGGGCTCGATCCTCAAGGAGACGCCGGACGCGAAGCTGCACCTGGCTTCCAGCACCGAGCGCGACATCGGCGGCATGGACATGATCGTCACGGCCACCAGCGGCGCGGGCAAGCGCATCCTCGACATCATGAAGGTGAAGCCCGGCTGCGTGATCACCGACGTCGCGCGGCCCCTGGACCTGCCGCCCGAGGAGGTGGCCCGGCGTCCCGACGTGCTGGTGATCGAGTCGGGCGAGATCCAGCTTCCCGGCAAGGTGAGGATGGCGAACATCGGGCTGCCGCCGGGCGTGGCCTACGCGTGCCTCGCCGAGACCATCGTGCTGGCGCTCGAGGGCCGCTTCGAGAACTTCACGGTCGGGCGCAACATCGAGTGGGAAAAGGTGCGCGAGATCTACCGCATGGGGCTCAGGCACGGCATGAAGCTCGCGGCCATCTCGGGCGTGAACGGGCCCTTCACGGATGCCGACATCCGGCGCGTGCGCCGGCTCGCGCTGGCGGCGCG
>JAMPXV010000059.1 GCA_023700985.1 Lysobacter sp. | reverse complement strand
CACGCCCACGCCTCCGACCTCATCCAGGAGGCGGTGACGGTGATGGAGTTCAAGGGCGCGGCCGAGGACATCGCGCGCATCTGCCACGGGCACCCGACGCTCTCCGAGGTGGTGCGCGAGGCCGCGCTCGCAGTCGACAAGCGCTCGCTCAACTCGTGAGTGGCTGGCGGAGGCAAAAGGCTTTGGAAACGCCGATGAACGCCGATGCCACGCCGATAAACGCCGATATTCGGATCGGTGGATGCATGACGCTTCTGCCGACGACATGGCGGTCAACTTGGCTGCCGCGCCGTATCGCGCATGCAAGTCTTCATCGGCGTCCATCGGCGTACGTTTGGCGTTCATCGGCGTTCCCGCTGTAATCCGCGCATGCGAAGCGAAGAATTGCCGGAAGGCATGGACGACGAGGAGCTGGAACCGGCGGACCCCAACCAGTACTCGGGCCCGCTCGAGTGGTACTGGCACTTCCAGCAGCGCCCGGACTTCGAGACCGACAGCGAGCAGCTGGGCGTGCTTTCCCGGCTGGAGCGGCTCTTCGGCGAGCTCGAGGACTATCGCCAGTACCGCGCCGGGCGCATCAACCGGCTGGTGACGAACCTGGGCGCGGGCCGCAGGCCGCCGCGCGGGATGTACATCTGGGGCGGGGTCGGGCGGGGCAAGTCGCTCATGATGGACGCCTTCTACAAGGTGAGCCGCCACCGCCGCAAGCGCCGCGTCCACTTCCACGAGTTCATGCGCGAGATCCACGCGCGCATGCGCGCCCTTCCGGGCACCGAGGACCCGCTGGACGCCATCTCCACGGAGATCGCCCGGGAGCTGCGGCTGCTCTGCTTCGACGAGTTCCACGTGAGCGACATCGCCGACGCCATGATCCTCGCGCGGCTGCTGGAGCTCCTGATCGACAAGGGCGTGGTGTTCGTGATGACCTCGAACTACGAGCCCGACGGGCTCTACCCGAACGGCCTGCAGCGGGCACGCTTCCTTCCGGCCATCGAGGTCCTCAAGCGCGAGCTGGACGTGGTGGCGCTGGGCGGCGGCACGGACCACCGCCGGCGCATCCTGGAGGGATTCCGGGTCTGGTACTCGCCCCCGGGGGAGGAGGCGGACCAGCACCTGGCCCAGTTCTTCGACGCCGTGACCAAGGCCGCGTTCGAGCGCGACGGGACGATCGAGGTGGGAGGCAGGCCGCTCGCCTTCCGGCAGCGCGCCAAGGGCGTGGTGTGGTTCGACTTCGAGGACCTGTGCGTGCAGCCGCGCTCCCAGAACGACTACCTGGAGATCGCGAGCGGCTACCACACCGTGCTGGTCTCGGGCTTGCCCCAGCTCGAGCCGGCGCAGACCGACGTGATCCGCCGCCTCACGTGGCTGGTGGACGTGTTCTACGACCAGCGCGTGCGCCTGGCCCTGTCCGCGGCGGTGGCGCCCGAGGACCTGGTCGCGCCGGCGCGGGAGGTCACGGGGCCGGGGAAGATGGTGCGCAACGAGTTCGCGCGCACCGCGAGCCGGCTCCGCGAGATGCAGTCGCGCGACTACTTCGCGCGCAAGCACGCCTCGGCCCAGGACCCGCGGGTGCTGCGGGCGAGGTAGGATCGGGGAGCCGGCGGGCCGTTCCGCCCCACCAGGATCCTCTCGGACATGTTCAAGGCCATCTACCTCACCCGGGACCCCTTCGAGGCGCGCGTCGCCGAGCTCGACGAGTCGGCGCTTCCCGAAGGCGACGTGACCGTTCGCGTCGAGTACTCCACCGTCAACTACAAGGATGCGCTCGCGATCGCCGACCGCGGCCCCGTCGTGCGCAAGTGGCCGATGGTGGCGGGAATCGACGGCGCGGGCGTGGTCGAGGCAAGCGACCATCCGGCCTGGAAGGCGGGCGACCGGGTGATCCTCAACGGCTGGGGCGTGGGCGAGACGCACTGGGGCTGCCTCGCCCAGAAGGCGCGCCTGAAGGGCGACTGGCTGGTGCGCCAGCCCGAGGGGCTCGCCGCGCGCCAGGCCATGGCCATCGGCACCGCGGGCTACACGGCGATGCTCTGCGCGCTCGCGCTCGCGAAGCAGGGCGTGGAGCCGGGGCAGGGCGACATCCTCGTCACCGGCGCCACCGGCGGCGTGGGCAGCGTCGCGGTCTCGATCCTGTCGGGTTGGGGCTACCGCGTGGTGGCCTCGACGGGCAAGGCGGCGGAGGCGGACTACCTCCGGTCGCTGGGCGCGGCCGAGATCGTCGACCGGGCGACGCTGGCTCAGCCCGGCAAGCCCCTGCAGAAGGAGCGCTGGGCCGGCGTCGTGGACTCGGTCGGCAGCCACACGCTCGCCAATGCCTGCGCGCAGGCGAAGTACCGCGGCGTCGTGGCCGCGTGCGGCCTGGCCCAGGGCATGGATTTCACGTCCAGCGTGGCGCCCTTCATCCTGCGCGGGGTGCGCCTGGTGGGCGTCGACAGCGTCATGGCGCCGCGCGCCGAGCGCGAGGAGGCGTGGGCGCGGCTCGCCGCCGACCTCGACCGGGCGAAGCTCGACGCCATCGCGGCCGAGGCGGGCCTAGCCGAGGCAGTGGCACTCGCACCCGAGGTGCTGGCGGGCCGGGTGCGCGGCCGGATCGTCGTCGACGTGAACCGCTGAGCCCGGTGCGGGATGTAGGGAATACCCTGAGGTGCGCACCTGATTCGTTGAGCGGGATCAAATATGCTCATCCGCGCGCCCTTACGCTGCAAGCGCCCCGCCACACGAAACCGGGCCGGCCCGATTCGCCAGGAGGACACCCATGACGACCTACAAGGAATTCCACGCCCGCTCCATCCGCGACCCCGAGGGGTTCTGGGGCGAGCAGGCCCGCCTGATCGACTGGCACCGCCCGTTCGACAAGGTGCTCGACTACGCGAAGCCCCCGTTCCGGTCGTGGTTCGCGGGCGGCCTCACCAACCTGTGCCACAACGCGGTGGACCGCCACCTCGCCACGCGAGGAGACCAGAAGGCGCTGGTCTGGATATCGACGGAGGTGGACCAGGAAAAGAGCTGGACCTTCACGGAGCTCGCCGACGAGGTGAACCGCTTCGCGGCGATCCTGGTGTCGCTGGGCGTGGGCAAGGGCGACCGCGTCCTCATCTACATGCCGATGGTGCCGGAGGCGGTTTTCGCGATGCTCGCCACGGTGAGGATCGGCGCCATCCACTCCGTGGTGTTCGGCGGATTCGCGGCGGCGAGCCTCGCCGCGCGCATCGACGATGCGCAGCCCAAGGCGATGATCACCTCGGACGCGGGCTCCCGCGGCGGCAAGGCCATCCCGCTCAAGCCCCTGGTCGACGAGTCGATCCGGCTCTCCAGGTCGCCGCCGGCCCACGTGGTGATCGTGGACCGCGGGCTGGACCCGGCGATGGCCCGGGTGGCCGGGCGCGACCTCGACTACGCGGAGCTGCGCGAGAAGCACGCGGGCGCGAAGGTTCCCGTCACCTGGCTCGAGTCGAACGAGCCGAGCTACATCCTCTACACCAGCGGCACGACCGGCAAGCCCAAGGGCGTGCAGCGCGACACCGGCGGCTACGCCGTGGCGCTCGCCGCCTCGATGAAGCACATCTACTGCTCCAACCCCGGCGAGGCGTACTTCTCCACCTCCGACATCGGCTGGGTGGTGGGGCACTCCTACATCGTGTACGGGCCGCTCATCAACGGCTCGACCACGATCATGTTCGAGGGCCTGCCCATCCGCCCCGATCCCGCCATCTGGTGGAAGATCGTGGCCGACTACAAGGTCAC
The DNA here is from genome assembly GCA_023700985.1 of Lysobacter sp. Classification (GTDB taxonomy): domain Bacteria; phylum Pseudomonadota; class Gammaproteobacteria; order Burkholderiales; family Usitatibacteraceae; genus FEB-7. The sequence goes on along the minus strand of JAMPXV010000059.1, from coordinate 13,724 downwards.
CTCGATGTTCTCCTCGCCCACGGCGATCCGCGTGCTCAAGAAGCAGGACCCGGCCTACATGTCGAAGTACGACGTGAAGTGCCTCAAGTACCTGTTCCTCGCCGGAGAGCCGCTCGACGAGCCCACGGCGCGCTGGGTCGCGGACAACCTGGGCTGCCCGATCGTCGACAACTACTGGCAGACGGAAACGGGCTGGCCGATCCTCTCGGCCTGCCTGGGCGTCGAGGACACGCCGCGCAAGTTCGGCTCGCCGTCCTTCCCGGTGTACGGCTACAACGTGAAGCTCAAGGACGAGGTAACCGGCAAGGAGACGGGGCCCGACGAGAAGGGCGTGCTGTGCGTCGTGCCGCCGCTGCCGCCGGGGGCGATGACCACGGTGTGGGGCGACGACGAGCGCTACGTGAAGACCTATTACGGCACCTTCAAGGACGAGATGGTCTACTCGACCTTCGACTGGGCGGTGCGCGACAAGGACGGCTACTACTTCGTGCTCGGGCGCACCGACGACGTGATCAACGTCGCCGGCCACCGCCTCGGCACGCGCGAGATCGAGGAGGCCGTGCAGGCCCACGCCGGCATCGCGGAGGTGGCGGTGGTGGGCGTGGCCGATTCCCTCAAGGGCCAGGTGCCGGTGGCGTTCGCCGTGGCGAAGGATGCATCGAAGACCGCCACGAAGGAGCTGGCCGCCGCGCTGGAAAAGGAAGTCATGGCGACCGTGGACCGGGAGCTGGGCGCCATCGGGCGTCCCTCGCGCGTGCACTTCGTGACCGTGCTGCCCAAGACCCGCTCCGGCAAGCTCCTGCGCCGCTCCATCCAGGCGCTGTGCGAGGGCAGGGACCCGGGCGACCTCACCACCATCGAGGATCCGTCCGCGCTGGAGCAGATCCGGAACGCGCTGAGGGGGTGAGGGCCATCGTCCCCGACGTCCTCGCGCCGGGGCTGCGCCTCGTCTTCTGCGGGACCGCCCCTTCCCGGGCATCGGCGGCCGCGCGCGCCTACTACGCGAAGCCGGGGAACCGCTTCTGGCCGGCGCTGCACTCCGCGGGATTCACGCCGCGCCGGCTCCATCCCTCCGAGTACGAGGCGCTGCATGGCCTGGGCATCGGCCTCACCGACCTGTGCAAGGGGCATTCGGGCAACGACGACGAGCTGCCCGACGGGGCCCTGGACGCCGCATCGCTGCGGGAAAAGATCGAACGGTACCGTCCGGCGGTGGTCGCCTTCACGAGCAAGAACGCGGCCAGGGCTTTCCTCGGGCGTGACGTGGACTACGGCTGGCAACCGGAGCGGCAGGGAGCGACGCGGTTCTTCGTGCTGCCGTCGCCGTCGGGCCAGGCGACCCGCTTCTGGGACGAGGGTCCTTGGCGGACGCTCGCGAGAGCCACGAAATAGGGGCGAGGAAAGGGAGCGGGTGAACTTTAATTGGGACGGTTCTACAGAACCGGTCTATTCCGCAATCGGCCAGGACCGTGCCCAGGTTCCTGAATAGACCGGTTCTGTAGAACCGTCCCAATAAAGTTCACCCGCCCCCTTTTCGTTACTTCTTGCAGGCGCCCAGATACTTGGCCTGGGAGTTGTGGTTCATGTTCATGGTCTGCCCGCCGGTATTCATCGTCATCTTCGACTGCATGTGGTAGCCGTCCGGGACGAACGTGATGGTGTTGTCGGAGCTCATCTGCATCTCGCCCTTGCACACGAACTTGTAGCGGGCGGTGTTGCCGGACACCTTCATGTCGCTCATCTTGCAGTCCGTCTTGTCGTTGGGGTCCTTGCGGCCGAGCTGGCCGTCCTCGATGTCCTTCGCCGTGAGGCAGTGCTGGATGGTCATCGTCTGCTTGCCCATGCCCTTGGGCGCGCCGGGCATCTGCCCCATGTCCATCTCCATCTTGTACTCGTAGAGGCCGGGCTTGATCTTCGAGGCGAGTGCCTTCATGTCGCCCTGGGCGGCTGCGGCGGTGGCGGCGAAGGCGGCGACGAGAAGGAGGATTGTTTTCATGGCGTTCCTTGCGTGGGCGGGAAATGATGGCCGGGAGAATACCACCGGCGTGAGGGAAGCGCCCCCCGGACGGATAGAATGGCGGCATGGCGCGCACGCTAGAGCTTCCCTACGACGCCTCCACGGGCTGCGCCGAGCGCCACGCGTGGTTCGAGCGCCTGCGCCCGCTGGGGTGGGCGGCCTTCCTCGACAGCGGCGACCGCGCCCGCACCGGCGGGCGCTACGACATCCTCGCCGCCGGCCCCGTGGCGAGCCTGGTCTCGCGCGAGGGGCGCTGCGAGATACGGCGCGACGGATACGCGACCCCCTTCGCCGGAAGCGCCTTCGCGGCCCTGCGTTCGCTCCTCGAGGGTGCCGCGCCGGGAGACGCGGCCTGGCCCATCGCGGGCGGCGCCATCGGTTACTTCGGCTATGAGCTGGGACGGGCCGTGGCGAGGCTCCCCGCCGCAAAGCCGGGGGCGAGCGCGTTCATGCCGGAAGCCGCGGTCGGGCTTTACGCGTGGACGGTGGTGGTCGACCACGCCGAGAAGCGGGCGGCGCTCACGTCGCTCGCCGGCTTTCCCGACGGCGAGGCCGAGGCGCTGCGCGAGCGCTTCCTGGCCGGAGAGCCCGCGGCGCGCGAACCGTTTCGCGTCACCGGGGAGGTCGCCTCCACGCTGGAGCGCGAGGCCTACCTGCCGCGCGCGGCGCGCATCATCGACTACATCCGCGCCGGCGACACCTACCAGGTGAACCTCACGCGCGAGTTCCGCCTCGCCTACCGGGGCGACGCGTGGGAGTTCTACCGCCACCTGCACGACACCAACCCCTCGCCCATGGGGGCGTTCCTCGAGTACCCGTTCGGCTCGGTCCTGTCGAGTTCGCCGGAGCGCCTCATGACGGTCGAGGGGCGCGAGGCGGTGACCCAGCCCATCAAGGGCACGCGACGGCGCCGCGCCGACCCGGCCGAGGACGCCCGCGTGCGCGCCGACCTCGCCGCGTCGGCCAAGGATCGCGCCGAGAACGTGATGATCGTCGACCTGCTGCGCAACGACTTCGGCCGTGTCTGCGAGCCCGGCAGCGTCGCCGCGCCGCGCCTGTGCGACCTGGAGAGCTTCGCCACCGTCCACCACCTCGTGAGCGAGGTCACCGGGCGCCTCGCGCCGGGCCGCGACGGCGTGGACCTGCTGGAGGCCTGCTTCCCGGGCGGCTCCATCACCGGCGCGCCCAAGCGGCGCGCCATGGAGATCATCGACGAGCTCGAGCCGCACCGCCGGGAGGTGTACTGCGGAGCCATCGGCTACGCCACGCCCGCCGGGCGCCTGGACATGAACATCCCGATCCGCACCACGCTCGCCGCGCAGGGCGAGTTGCGCTTCTACGCCGGCGGCGGGATCGTGGCCGACTCCTCCCCGGAGGCCGAGTTCGAGGAGACCGAGGTCAAGATCGCCGCGATCCGCCGGGCGCTCGCGCGCTTCTCGGCCGGGGGCGCGCCACATCCGGCCAAGGCAGCCATGCGCCGTGAGCTCCTGGCGGCGCGCGACGCGCTCTTTTCCGGCGGCAGCGCCGGCTTCTCGGCCACGATCACCGCGCGGCTGCGCGAGATGACGGAATACCGCCGCGCGCGCACCGTGCTGTCGACCGTGAGCTTCGGCACCGAGTGGGATACGCGCGCCTTCGCCGAGGGCGTGCTGGCCGACGGCAAGGTGCTCGTGCTGCCGCGCGTGGTGCGGGAGCCGCGCTCGCTCACGCTGCATGCCGTGGCCGACCTCGGCGCGGACCTGGTGCCGGGCGTCTGGGGCATCGAGGAGCCCGACCCGGCGCGCTGCCCGCAGGTGCCCATCTCGCAGGTCGACTTCGCCCTCGTGCCTGCGCTATCGTGCAGCGGCGAGGGCGTGCGGCTCGGCTACGGCGCAGGCTACTTCGACCGCCTCCTCGCCGGCGCGGGGACGCGCACCTTCCGCGTGGTGGCGCTGCCCGAGCCGCTTGTGCGCGACCGCGTTCCCTTCGAGCCGCACGACGTGCCCGTGGACGCGCTCCTCACCGAACAACGACTCATCAGGACGAAGCCCCCGAAATGAATGCCATCCCCATCGACGGAAAGGCCATCGCCGCCGACATCGCCACCGAGAACGCCCTGCGCGCCGCGCGCCTTCGCGACGCGGGCACCGTGCCGGGGCTCGCCGTCGTCATCGTGGGCGACGACCCCGCCAGCCGCGTGTACGTGCGCAACAAGGCGCTCGCCTGCGAGAAGGCGGGGCTCAATTCCTGGGTGCACGCGCTGCCGGCCAACACACCCCAGGAGCGGCTCATCGGCTTCCTGCGCGAGCTGAACGCGGACCCGACGGTGCACGGCATCCTCGTGCAGCTGCCGCTGCCGAAGCCGCTGGACGCGCGCGCCGTCATCGAGGCCATCGACCCCGCCAAGGACGTGGACGGCTTCCACTACCACAACGTGGGCGCGCTCGTGGTGGGCGACCCCGCCTTCTATCCCTGCACGCCGTGGGGCGTGATGAAGATGCTGGAGCACGAGGGCATTGCCGTCGAAGGGGCGCACGCGGTGATCGTCGGGCGCTCCACGATCGTCGGCAAGCCCATGGCGCTCATGCTCGTGAACGCGGGCGCGACCGTCACGGTGTGCCACTCGAAGACGCGCGACCTGCCCGCGATCACGCGCCAGGCGGACATCCTGGTGGCCGCGGTGGGCCGCGCCCGGATGATCACGGCCGACATGGTGAAGCCGGGGGCGGTCGTGATCGACGTGGGCATCAACCGGCTGCCCGACGGCAAGCTGTGCGGCGACGTCGACTACGGCGCGGTGGCGAAGGTGGCCTCCCGAATCACGCCCGTGCCGGGCGGGGTGGGCCCGATGACCATCGCGATGCTCGTGGCCAACACCGTGCGCGGGGCGGAACAGAGGGCGGGCCTGGCCGCCCCCATGCCTACGCGGTTCGCCTGACCCAACCGGTGCGGAGACAACGATGACTAAGCCTTACGCCGCGGGTCTCGAGCGCAACGAGGCCAACTACACGCCGCTCACGCCCGTTTCCTTCCTCGCGAAGGCCGCCTACGTGTACCCCGACCGGGTCGCCGTCATCCACGGTGCCCTGCGCCGGCCCTGGAAGGACGTCTACAGCCGTTGCCGCCGCCTCGCCTCGGCGCTGGCGCGACGCGGCGTGGAGCGCGGCGACACAGTGGCCGCGATGCTTCCCAACGTTCCCGCGATGCTCGAGCTGCACTTCGGGCCGGCCATGATCGGCGCGGTGGTGAACACCCTGAACACGCGGCTGGACGCGGAGGCCATCGCCTTCATGCTGGACCACGGCGAGGCCAAGGTGCTCTTCACCGACCGCGAGTTCTCCGCGACCGTCGAGAAGGCGCTCACGCTGTGCAAGGCGCGGCCCGTGGTCATCGACGTGGACGACGCGATGCACGAGGGCGGGAAGTTCCTCGGCGAGAAGGAATACGAGGATCTTCTCGCCGAGGGCGACGCGGATTTCGCGTGGTCGCCCCCGCCGGACGAATGGGATGCCATCTCGCTCAACTACACCTCGGGCACCACGGGAAACCCGAAGGGCGTCGTGTACCACTACCGGGGCGCGTACCTGAACGCGATCAACAACCTCCTGGATTGGGCCATGCCCAAGCATGCCGTGTACCTGTGGACGCTGCCGATGTTCCACTGCAACGGCTGGTGCTTCAACTGGACGATGGCGGCGGCCGCGGGGACGAGTGTGTGCCTGCGCAAGGTGGACGCGAAGCTCATCCTCTCGCTCATCGCCGAGCACCGGGTCACCCACTACTGCGGCGCGCCCATCGTGCACTCGATGCTGCTGAACGCGCCCGCGGAGTGGCGCCGCGGCATCGACCACGAGGTGCACTGCCTCGTGGCGGCCGCCCCCCCGCCGGCGGCGGTCATCGAGGGCATGGGCCGCATCGGCTTCGACATCACGCACGTCTACGGGCTCACGGAGACCTACGGGCCGGCCGCGGTGTGCGCGAAGCACCAGGAATGGGATGCGCTTCCCCTCGAGGAGCAGGTGCGAAGGAACGGCCGGCAGGGGGTGGCCTACCTGCTGGAGGAGGGCATGACGGTGCTCGACCCGCACACGATGGAGCCGGTGCCCTGGGACGGCGAGACCATGGGCGAGATCATGTTCCGCGGCAACATCACGATGAAGGGCTACCTCAAGAACCCGAAGGCCACCTCGGAGGCCTTCCGCGGCGGCTGGTTCCACTCCGGCGACCTCGCGGTGATGCAGCCCGACGGCTACGTGAAGATCAAGGACCGCTCGAAGGACGTGATCATCTCGGGCGGCGAGAACATCTCGTCGCAGGAGGTGGAGGACACGCTCTTCGGCCACCCGGCGGTGATGCTCGCGGCGGTGGTCGCGCAGCCCGACCCGAAGTGGGGCGAGACGCCGTGCGCCTTCATCGAGCTGAAGGAGGGGGCGAACGCGACCGAGGAGGAGATCATCGAGTTCTGCCGGGCGCGGATGGCGAGGTTCAAGATTCCAAAGAAGGTCGTCTTCGGGCCGTTGCCGAAGACGTCGACGGGGAAGATCCAGAAGTACCTGCTGCGCGAGCGGGCGAAGAGTGCCAGCGCCATCGAGTGACGCGACCCAATTGCGGGAGATGCATGGCGAGTGACGCTACCCAAAGACGGGGACACGGATGAACACGGATGAACACGGATGTTTCCCGAGATGGGGCCAGCCTGCTCGCGGGGGCGCCGTCGTCCTAGCTGGCAGGGCGTTTCCCGGTCAAGAAATATCCGTGTTCATCCGTGTTCATCCGTGTCCTCGCCTTTGGCCACACGGAGTCCACGATGCGTGAAGGGTCGGTGAAGTGCCTGGGCCCCCACGGCTTCCACCGCATGCGCTGGGTGGAGTGGGGCGACCGCGACAACCCCCGCGTCCTCGTCTGCGCGCACGGCCTCACGCGCTGCGGGCGCGACTTCGATTACTTCGCGGAGCGCATGGCCGACGCGTACCGCGTCGTCTGCCCGGACATCGTGGGGCGCGGCAGGAGCGACTGGCTCGCCGACAAGTCCGACTATGGCTACCCCGTCTACTGCGCGGACATGGCCACGATGCTTGCCGCGCTCGGCGCCGAGTCGGTGGACTGGGTGGGCACCTCGATGGGCGGCATCCTCGGCATGGTGCTGGCGGCCCAGCCGCGCACGGTCGTCGGGCGGCTCGTGCTGAACGACGTGGGCTGCGTGGTGCCGAAGGCGGCGCTCGAGCGGATCGCCACCTACGTGGGCCGCGACGTCTCCTTCGACTCGCTGGAGGCCCTGGAGATCGCGATGATGGCGGTGAGCCCGTTCGGCAAGCTCACCGCGGCGCAGTGGGGCCACCTCGCCATCCACGTGGCGCGCCGCGACGAGGCGGGGCGGTGGCGCTTCCGCTACGACCCGGGCATCGCGGAGCCGTTCAAGGCAGGCCCCCTGGCGGACTTCGACCTGCGCCCGTTCTGGCAGGCGGTTCGCGGCCCCGTGCTGGTGGTGCGCGGGGCGCATTCCGACCTCCTCACGCCGGAGATCCACGCGGAAATGCTCGCGAGGCCCGGCACCGAGGGCCTCGTGGTCCCCGACGCCGGGCACGCGCCGATGCTGATGGACGCTGCGCAGGTGGCCGCCGTGCGCGCCTTCCTGCTGGCCTGAGGATCGGCGGTGACGGCGGGCACGCGCGGCCTCGACGTCGCGATCATCGGTGCGGGCCACAACGGCCTCGTCTGCGCGTGCTACCTCGCGCAGGCGGGTCTCCAGGTGGGCGTGTTCGAGCGCCGCGACGTGGTGGGCGGCGCCGCGGTGACGGAGGAGTTCCACCCGGGATTCCGCAACTCGGCCGCAGCCTACACCGTGAGCCTCCTCAACCCGAAGGTGATCCGCGACCTGCGCCTGGCCGGGCACGGCCTGCGCATCGTGGAGCGGCCCTTCTCGAACTTCCTGCCCACGGCCGACGGCGGCTTCCTGCGCATGGGCGGGGGCCTCGAGGCCTCGCAACGCGAGATCGCGAAGTTCTCCGCGCGTGATGCCGGGCGGCTGCCGGCCTACTACGACCGGCTCGAGCGCGTGGCCGACGTGCTGCGCGACCTGCTGCTCGAGACGCCGCCCAATGCGGGAGGCGGCCTCGCCGACCTCCTCGGCGCATGGAAGACGGCCAGGCGCCTCAAGGGGCTGGCACCCGAGGCTCGGCAGGACGTGCTCGACCTCTTCACCATGGCCGCCGGCGACTGGCTGGAGCGCTGGTTCGAATCCGACCCCGTCAAGGCCTGCTTCGGCTTCGACAGCGTCGTGGGCAACTTCGCGAGCCCGTGGTCGCCCGGCACCGCGTACGTGCTGTTGCACCACGTGTTCGGCGAGGTGAACGGGAAGAAGGGGACCTGGGGGCACGCCGTCGGCGGCATGGGCGCGATCACGCAGGCGCTCGCGCAGGAGGCGCAGGCGCGAGGCGTGATGATCCGCACCGGGGTCGTGGTGGAGCGCATCCTCGAGGCGGGCGGCCGCGCCGCGGGGCTCGCGCTGTCGGACGGCACCGAGGTCGCCGCACGCTGCGTCGTCGCCAACGCCAATCCCGTCCTCGTCGCGAAACTCGCCGGCGGCGCGCCCTGGCCCGAGGCGTTCGCCAACTACCAGTGCGAGAGCGCCACCTTCCGCATGAACGTGGCGCTTTCCGAGTTGCCCGACTTCACCTGCCTGCCCGGCAAGGTGGCCGCGCCGCACCATGCCTCGGGAATCATCCTCGCGCCGACGCTTGCCTACATGGACCGGGCGCACGCCACGGCGCGGGAGGAGGGGTGGTCGCGCGAGCCCATCGTGGAGGTGCTCATCCCGAGCACGGTGGACGACACGCTCGCGCCGCGCGGCGCGCACGTCGCGAGCCTCTTCTGCCAGCACTTCCGCTATGCGCTTCCCGCGGGCCGCCGCTGGGAGGACGAGCGCGAGAAGGCCGCGGATGCGGTGATCGACCTCGTCACCCGCCACGCGCCCAATTTCCGCTCGTCGGTGATCGCCCGGCGCATCCTGTCTCCGCTGGACCTCGAGCTCGAGTTCGGGCTCGTGGGCGGCGACATCTTCCACGGCAAGCTTGCCCTGAACCAGCTCTTCAGCGCGCGCCCCGTGCTGGGTCACGGCAACTACCGCATGCCGCTCAAGGGGCTCTACCTCTGCGGGTCGGGCGCGCACCCCGGCGGCGGCGTCACGGGCGTCCCCGGACACAACGCGGCGCGCGAGGTCGTGCGCGACATGCGCCGCCGCTGGCAGAACTGAAATAGGGGTTAGCGGAAAAAGGGGTCAGAGTCATTTCGAGAAAAAGGGGTCAGAGTCATTTCACTTTCCCGAAGGACTCTTCGGGCTTCCGGTGAAATGACTCTGACCCCTTTTTCTCGAAATGACTCTGACCCCTTTTTCCGCTAACCCCTATTTCAATTCGGCCAGTCGGGCGGCCGCTTCTCGAGGAACGCTGCCACGCCTTCCTTCGCCGACGGCGTGGCGAAGTTGCAGGCGATGGTGCGCGAGGCGTCGTCGTAGGCCGGGGCCAGCCCGGCTTCCAGCTGCCGGTAGAAGAGGGCCTTTCCCATGGCGAGCGAGTCGCGTGGCTTGGCGAGGAGCTTGTTGGCGAGGTCGCGGGCCGCCTCCATCACGCGGTCGGCGGGCACGACGCGGTTCACCAGGCCCCAGTCGAGCGCGGTCTCGGCGTCGATGAAGTCGCCCGTGAAGAGCATCTCGGCGGCGCGCTTGCGGCCGAGGTTGCGCGACAGTGGCACCGCGGGCGTGGAACAGAAGAGGCCCAGGTTGATGCCCGACACGGCGAACCGCGCGTCCTGGCTGGCCACCGCGAGGTCGCACTGGGCAACGAGCTGGCAGCCGGCCGCCGTCGCCAGGCCGTTGACCGCGGCGATCACCGGCTGGGGCAGGGCCACGAGCTTCTGCATCACGGCGCTGCACCGGGCGAAAAGCGCCTCGACCTCCGCCTGGGAGGGGAGCGAGCGCATCTCCTTCAGGTCGTGGCCCGCGCAGAAGGCGGCGCCGGCGCCCGTGAGCACCACCACGCGCACCCGCTCGTCACCGGCAATCCCGTCCAGGGCCCGCTGCAGGGCCTCGAGCAGCGGCCCGGAAAGGGCGTTGAACTGGCGCGGACGGTTCAGGGTGAGCACGGCCACCGCGTCCTCGTCACCGCGCAGCAGCAATTCCGTGTCAGCCTTTGCCAGGGTGGATTCGTCCATGGACCCTCCGGGCGCCCCGAAAAGGGGGCTTTGTGCGAATTATCGCATTGTTTTTGTTGGGAAAGTCCTCAGCCGGATGGCTGAAAAGCCGATTGCAAAGCGCAAAGGGGAGGCATAACATTGCCCAGTACGCCGGATGTTGGGCAAATTTTCGTTTGAAATCAGGGAGCAAGAGCGAAAACTGCATCCGGCTTGTGAATTTCCATCCATTCGAACAAGCAAGAATGTGAGCCGCCATGGACAGACGCGCACGTTGGATGACCTCACTCGTCGCCCTGGCCCTCGCGGGAGGCGCCGCCTTTCCCGCGCTGGCCAACCCCGAGGCCCTCGAGAGAGCCCGACAGCTCCTCAACCAGTCGAACCCCAAGCAGGCCTACATGGAGCTCATCAAGCTGGAATCCCAGCTGGCGGGCAACGTGGACTACGACTACCTGCTCGGCGTCGCGGCGCTGGACAGCGGCAAGCTCGATGACGCGATCATCGCCTTCGAGCGGGTCCTCGCCGTGCGCCCCAACCACGCCGGCGCGCAGATGGACCTGGCGCGCGCGTACTTCATGATGGGGTCGTACGACCTGGCGGAGGCCTCGTTCAAGCAGCTCGCCGAGTCCAACCCGCCGCCGATCGCGCAGCAGACGATCAACCGCTACCTCGAGGCGATCAAGGCCCGCAAGCGCCAGACCACCGCGGGGTGGTCCGGCTACGCCGAGCTCGGCATCGGCTACGACGACAACATCACCGGCGTGCCCACGGATTTCGGGGCGGCGGCGCAGCAGTCCTTCGGCATCGTCGGCATCGAGGCCACCGGCAACTCGATCAAGCGCAAGGCCGCCTTCGGCAACGCCGCCGGGGCAATGGAATACTCGCACCCCATCGCGCAGGGATGGGGCGTGTTCGGGGGGGCGGAAGTGCGGGGCCGCGGCTACGACGGCGAGTCCGACTTCAATTCCGTCTCGGGCGACGCCCGCTTCGGCACCGCGCTCAACGACGGCCCGACGCAGTGGCGCGCGCTCGCCGGCTACATGGCCTTCAACCAGGAGGGCGCGGCCGACACGGACCCGAAGATCACCAACGACCGCCGCTCGGCGTACGCGCTCGGCGAGTGGAAGCACATGCTCGACCAGAAGACGCAGGTCGGGCTCGGCCTGCAGTACTCGCAGGTGCGCTTCCCGACCAACGCGGTCGAGGACTTCAACCAGATCTTCCTGTCCGGCTCGTGGCTGCGCAGCTTCGAGTCCAAGGGCGTGCCGCTCCTCTTCGTCTCGGCGTTCGTGAGCGACGACGACGCCGTGAACAAGCTGCCCGACGGCGTGACCGACAAGAGCAAGAACCTCGCCGGCCTGCGCGGCTACCTCCAGTATTCGCTCACGACCAAGCTCAACACCTTCGGGGCACTGGGCTTCGTGCTGCGCCGCGACAAGGACGACTTCGCCCGGTCGACGACGGTCGCTGAGGGCGAGGACCGCTTCGGCGAGTTCGTCCTCGGGCTCAACTGGGAGTTCCGCAAGACCTGCGCGGTTCGCGCGCAGTGGTCGTACACGCGCAACGCCTCGAACATCGATCTCTACGATTTCAAGCGCAACGAGGTCTCCACGGCCGTCCGTTGCGAGATCAACTAGGGAGTCCCGGTCATGCTCCAGCGAAAGAAACTCGCGTACTTCCTCATCCTGGGCGGAATCGTGTCCGCGGGGCCGGCGTTCGGGCAGAGCGGCACCTTCACCTTCGTCACGGGTGAAGTGAACCTGCAGCGCCGCGACGGGCAGCAGGTTCGCGTCACCCGCGGCACGGCCGTCAACCCCGGGGATGCCATCGCCACGGGCACGCAGGGCATGGCCCAGCTCACGATGGTCGACCAGGCCAAGATCTCGCTGCGGCCCAACACGCAGTTCCAGATCGAACGCTACGCGGAGCGCCCCGATTCCGACGAGGGCGCGCTCCTGAGCCTCGTGCGCGGAACGCTGCGCACCTTCACGGGCCTCATCGCCTCGCGCAACCGCGACCGCTTCGTGATGAAGACCAAGGTCGCGACGGTGGGCATCCGCGGGTCCGGCAACGTGCTCTTCGCGGGGACTGCCGCCGACTGCGACCCGGAGAAGGTCCAGGCCGCGGGCGCGGGCGGCTGCGACATCACGGTGAACCACACCATCGAAGGCAGCCACGCCATCACGTTCGGGGACTTCTCGGCGCCCGGGCTTCCTGCGCAGCAGGGCGGGGCGCAGACGCTCGTCACCGGCCCCGGCCAGACGGTGCTCGTGACGGGCCGCGGGGAAGTGCGCTACATCCCGACGCCGACGTTCATCACGAACGCGGCGACGAACCCGACTGGAGCGGAGAAGGCCCCGGCGGGCCCCGGCGACGGTACCGAGGAGACACGCAACTTCAGCCCCAACGACGCCAGCGGCTCGAGCACGGAGCAGGGCACCCAGGTCACGACGCCGGTCGGCAACAACGGCCTCGGCTTCACCTTCCTCGACGCCCTGGGCGGCGTCGACCCGCAGCAGCTCCAGGACATCGTGATCGCGGGCGATTCCACCCTGGCCGGCCAGGCGTTGCCCGCCGACATCACCCGTGCATCCGGCAACCTGCGCTCGTACCGCATGTACCCGGGGCTCGGCGTGGGACTCGAGCCGTCCATCGACGGCGGCACGGCACGCGATTCGCGCACGTTCTCGTCCGGCGGCCTGGACTTCACCGTCGGGCGCTGGGAAGGCGCGAGCTTCGGCTACTTCGGCCCCGGCACCGGCGTCCCGGCCTCGGGGAGCGTCCACTGGATCCTCTCCGGTTCGGGCTACCCGCCCTACCTGAGCGAAGTGCTCACCGGCACCGTCCTGTACGGGCCGGTCGTGCACACCTCGCCCACGAACCAGCTCAACACGTCGGGGACACTCACCGGCGCCCAGCTCGACGTGAACTTCACCAACCGCACTCTTACCGCCAACATCAGCGTCGCGATGCCGGCCGCGGGCGGCAACGCGGGGGGCAGCTGGCAACTGACGGCGCCCGACGTGCCCATCACCTTCGGGTCCTTCTTCGCCTCGACGTCCGACCGGCTGCGCATCACCAACGGCGCGGGGCAGAGCTCGACGACCAGCGCGGGGCTCTTCGGCAGCGTCGAGGGAAGCTTCGTGGGGGCCGGACTGGAGGGCGCGGCCGTGGGGTACAGCTTCACGGACCAGACGGCTTCGTCGTCGTCCAACTTCAACACGGTGAATGGGGTGATCGGGTTCCAGGGCCTGGGCCAGAACGCCAACACCGAATATCGCGACGGTCTCGTGTCCGACCCCATGGGCGTTCTCGGCAGTGCGCTGGTGCGCAACTTCAGCACGGCCAACCGCCCGGCCGAGGTGACCGCGGACGCGCAGGGCCGCGCGACCGCGTTCGCCGCGCCGTTCCAGATCTACGGCGGCCACCAGTCGTACGCCCTCGGCGGGGCCTCCGTGGCGCAGTCGGGGCTCGACCCCGAGACGGGCCTCATCTGGGGCCGTTGGGCCGGCGGCGTGGCGATCGTGACCGGCGGCGGTGT
>JAMPXV010000280.1 GCA_023700985.1 Lysobacter sp. | reverse complement strand
CCGGCCTCGCGCGCCGGGAAGTGTTCGCGCACGATGATCGCGTAGGAGGGCACGATGCCGCCCTGGAAGAGCCCGAAGAGGGCGGAGATCACGTAGAGCGGCACCAGCCCGTCGAAGGGCAGGAAGAGGACGAGCGCCACCATCTGCAGGAACGAGCCCAGCAGCAGCGTGCGCAGCCCCCCGATGTGGTCGCAGATCCACCCGGAGAAGAGCCGGCTCACGATGCCGAAGGCGAGCATGAGGGAGAGCATCTCCGCCCCGCGCGCGGCACCGTAGCCCAGGTCCCCGCAGTAGGCGACGATGTGCACCTGCGGCATCGACATCGCCACGCAGCAGGCGGTGCCCGCGATCATCAGCAGCGCCATCGCGGCGCGGGGAGAGAGCCCGAACGGCCGGTTTTCGGCGAGGATCGCGCCGGCCGCGGCCGTTCCCGCGGCCTCGGGAGGCCGGCGGCGCATGAGCAGCGCCAGCAGCGTCATCGACACGCCGCAGATGAGCCCCATCCAGAGGTAGCCCTGCCGCCAGCCGGCGGTCTCGACGAAGTGCTGCAGCACCGGCGGCCAGATGGCGCCGCCCAGGTAGTTGCCGCTCGCGCAGACCGCCACGGCAATGCCCCGGCGCTTCACCCACCAGAGCGAGGTGTCGGCCAGCAGCGGCCCGAAAGTGGCCGAGATGCCGAAGAGCCCGAGCACCAGGCCGTGCACCAGGTTGAAGGTGTGGATGTCCGGCGCGAGCGAGGCGCCGGCGTAGCCCAGGCCGATGCACACCGACCCGGCCAGCAGCGGCACCATCACGCCGAAGCGGTCCGCGAGCCGGCCCATGAGCACGCCGCCCACGCCCATGCCGATCATGAGGAGCGAATAGGGGAGCGAGGCGTCGGCGCGCGTCACGCCGAACTCCGCCTGCACCGCGGGCAGGGCGACCGGCACGACGTACATGGCGCTCGCGCCGATCGTCATGACGACGAGCGCGATGGCGAGGCGAAACGCCGCGTAGGTGGAGTCGGGCCGGGCAGCCATGGCGGAAGGGTAGCAGTTCGGCTGTCACGATTCCTTCGCGAAATCTTCATCTTGGGCTCCTATCCTCCGCGCTTTCCCTGCGGAGGAACCCATGGCCCAATCCATCAGAGACGACGACGGCGTCAGCAACGATTCCGGCAACACCCATCTCACCCAGATCGTGGAAGCCGCGATCGCGCGCAACCCGTCGCGCCGCACGTTCCTCAAGACGGGACTGGGCGCCTCGCTCCTGCCCTTCATCGGCGGCGTGGCCGCCTGCGCCAGCGACGGCGGGGAGGAAATCGAGAAGGTTCTCGGGTTCGCGAGCGTTCCCACCAGCAGCAGCGATGCCATGGTGGTGCCCCCGGGCTACCGGGCCGAAACGCTCACACGCTGGGGTGACCCGCTCCTGCCCGGTGCGCCGGATTTTCGCGGTGATGCGAGCGAGACCTCGGCGGAGGCCGAGCTGCAGTTCGGGGACAACCACGACGCGATGTTCTACTTCGGCTTCCGGGGTGGCGACGGAGCCGAAAGGAGCGACTCGGGCCTTCTCGTGATCAACCACGAGTACATCAACCCGGAGTACTACTACGTTCCCGGCACCGACCCGGCCAACTGGTTGCTGCCCTTCACGCTGGAGAAGGCGAGGAAAGGGCTGGCCGGCCACGGCATCGCGGTCGCGGAAGTGCGCCGCAAGCCTGACGGCGCCTGGGAGTACGTCAGGAACTCCATCTATAACCGCCGAATCACGGGCTACACGCCCATCGAGATCGCGGGCCCGGCGCGCGGGCACGAGCTCATGAGGACCGCGGCCGACCCGTCCGGCACGCAGGTGCTGGGCACGCTCAACAACTGCGCCGCGGGCATGACGCCGTGGGGCACCTACCTCACGTGCGAGGAGAACTTCAACGGCTACTTCGGCTGGAACGGCTCGCGCACGCCCTCGGCCACGGAGAACCGCTACGGGCTCGCGAAGGACGGCTTCGGGTACCAGTGGCACACGGTGGACTCGCGCTTCGACGTGAACGCGACCCCCAACGAGCCCAACCGCTTCGGTTGGGTCGTTGAAGTCGACCCGTTCACGCCCGGCTCCATGCCCCGAAAGCGCACGGCCCTCGGCCGGTTCAAACACGAGAACGCCGAAGTGGTGGTGGCCGCCAACGGCAGAGTCGTGGTGTACATGGGCGACGACGAGCGTAACGACTACGTCTACAAGTTCGTGAGCGCGGGCACCTACAGCCCGAACGCCGCCACGAACGCGAACCTGCTCGACGCCGGCACGCTTTACGTGGGCAAATTCGAGGCCGGCGCCGCGGCGGGAGACCGCATGGGCACCGGCGTGTGGGTGCCCCTCGTGTTCGGCCAGGGCGGCCTCGACGAGGCCAACGGCTTCACGAGCCAGGCCGACGTGCTGATCCGCGCGCGCCAGGCCGCCGACCGCGTTGGCGCCACCATGATGGACCGCCCCGAGTGGATCGCCGCCAACCCGAAGAAGCGCGGCGAGATCTACATCGCGCTCACCAACAACAACCGCCGCGGCACGTCGCCGGCATCCTCCAACAGCGCCAACGGGACCACGACGGCGGGAGGCGCGCGCCCCGCGGTGGACGACGCCAACCCGCGTGCCGACAACCAGTGGGGCCACATCCTGCGCTGGAACGAGGCCGGCGGCGACCCGACCGCGACGACCTTCGCATGGGACATTTTCCTTGTCGCGGGCAACCCGAAGACGGTGACCGACCGGGCCAACCTGCGATCCGGGACCGCGAACGTCACGGTGGACAACATGTTCAACAGCCCGGACGGGCTGCAGTTCGATTCCTCCGGGCGCCTGTGGATCCAGACCGACGGCAGCTCCGCCAACACCGGCAACTTCGACGGCCAGGGCAACAATCAGATGCTCGCCGCCGACATCGGGAACAACGAGGTGCGCCGCTTCCTCGTGGGACCCTCCGGATGCGAGATTACCGGCGTGACCTGGACGCCGGACCGCAAGACGATGTTCGTGAACGTGCAGCACCCGGGCGAACTGGGCAACCACCCGAACCGCCCGAAGAGGACCGACGGAAGCTTCTACGGTGACAACGACATCGCGCGCGATGCGGCGAGGTTCTCCACCTTCCCCAATGCGACGGACGCGACGCAGAAGGGAAGCTCCGCCCGCCCGCGCTCCAGCACGATCGTCGTGCGCCGCACGGACGGCGGAGTGGTCGGGGCCTAGTGCGGACCCTCACCTCCGACCCCTCTCCCCGAGGGAGAGGGGAGCCAGGTGATGCTCACGCAAGTGGGAGAGGGTAGAGACTTCTCCCCTCTCCCGCTTGCGGGAGAGGGGACGGGGGTGAGGGGAGGTCTAACTCTTCTTCGGGTACCCCACCGTCTGCGCGAAGGTGACGAACTGCTCTTCCGGCAGGCGCATCGCCCGCGCGAGCTTCGGGTAGTCCACGGCGCCGCGGAACACCGTCGCGAGGCCCATGGAGGCGCAGCAGAGGTAGACGTTCTGCCCTATGAAGGCGGTGTCCACGGAGCAGAAGAGCTTGCGGTTCTCCGGTGTCAGCTCCGACATGCGCTGGCCGTGCGCGACGTAGACCAGGTTGAGCGGCGCGCGGGCAGGGAAGTCCTGCTGCCCGGTCTGGGCGCGGAT
>JAMPXV010000058.1 GCA_023700985.1 Lysobacter sp. | reverse complement strand
GCGGTCCTGCTGTCGGCTTGCCCGTCCCTGCCCGGGCGTTCCGCGGAAGAGGATGCGCAGGTCGTCGCGGCCGTCGACTGGAGCCGCGTCGAGCACGTGAAGATCGAGCTGCGGGATTCCGGCGTCCTTCCCCAGGAGGTGAGGTTCCGGGCCGGCCAACCCTATCGCCTCACCCTGCTCAACGCCGGCGTGAACAACCACTACTTCAACGCACCGGAGTTCTACCGCAGCATCGCCGTGCTCAAGGCCGAGGTGCCGCGCTACGCCGAGATCAAGGCCGCCCGGATCACGACCCTCGAGGTCTTCGCGGCCGGCGGTACGGTGGATCTCTGGTTCGTTCCGCTGGAAAAGGGGCGCTTCGTCGCCCACTGCCACCTGGGCAACCATCGCGACATGGGCGTCGAGGCCCGAGTGGTCGTCGAGTAGCATTGCCCGGCCGCCACGCCGCGGCCGTCCCAATGCTGGCGCTGCGATTCCCGGGTTCGGGAATGGAATGCCCCCCAAGCCGCCGCCGGTTTGATCCAGAACAAACTCCGGGACCTCCGGAGGCCGTTTTCGGGCTGGCCCGACTCTTGCAGATATCCCCCTTGCAAGGCGCGATGTCCAGTACATACATAAAAACGGAGGTAACGTGTCAGCAGTCGCCATGAGGCTTCCCGGCCTCGCCAAAAGGGATGCGGCACCGGTTGATCCGGATGCCGCCGTAGCCAAGGCGCACGGCCCCTCGGGGCCGGCCAAGTTCCGCCTCATCCGCTACTTCGCCATCGCGAGCCTCGTGGCCTTCGCGGTCGTGGCCGGGGTGTTCGCGGTCTTCGAGCTGAAGCAGGGGGACTTCTTCCGGGAGGTCCAGGACCGGGAGGGGGCGTTCTTCAGCCTCACCCAGGACCAGTTCGTGAAGAAGCAGGAGGAGGCCGCGCTGCGCGACCTGCTCTCCATCCACGAGGCCGGAAACGTGAACCTCACGCGGCTCTTCGCCAACGCCCTCTGGGAGCGCGACTTCGCCCCGTTCGTCGCCAAGGCGGCCCCGATCTCCGTGGACCACTGCCGGGCCATGGAGGACGTGAAGGACGCCAAGGGCAAGAGCGCCGCGCCGCCGGAGAAGAAGGCGTGCTTCGCCGAGGTGGGCAAGCGAATCATGGCGCTTCCGGGCTTCCGCGAGATCGACGCCAAGGTGATCGACTCCATGAAGAAGACCTCGGTCTTCAAGGTGAAGGTCTTCGACCTGCGCGGGATCACCATCTATTCCTCCGAGCACGCCCAGATCGGCGAGGACAAGCTCTTCAACGCCGGGTGGAAGAAGGCGCTCGCGGGAACGCCCGCCAGCGAACTCACCCACCGCGACAAGTTCAGCGCCTTCGAGGGCGTGGTCGAGAACCGGGACCTCATCTCCAGCTACCTCCCGGTGCTCGCCCCGGGGAGCAACCGGATCGTGGGCGTCTTCGAGGTCTACTCGGACGTGACGCCCTTCCTCGCGCAGATCCGCGACACCTCGCGCCAGATCAAGGTGGGCGCCGACGCCAACCGGCAGAAGGTGAGGCTCGTCTCGGAGGAGAACCAGCGCAAGGTGGATGAAGCCGCCTCGGTGCAGGTCGCGGCACTCCTCGCCGTCCTGGCGGCCCTCTTCGGCGTGCTGTTCGTGATCGTGCGCCGGGCCGACCGGATCATCGAGTCGCAGGCCGAGGACCGCGAGCACGCCCACCAGCAGCTCGCCCAGTCCGAGAAGATGGCCGCCCTGGGCCAGATGGTGGCCGGGGTCGCGCACCAGCTCAACACGCCGCTCGGGTTCTCCAAGAACAACGTCGCGCTCGCCATCGACCAGCTCGGGCAGTTCGAGACCCCCGTGAAGGTGGCGTGCAAGATGTCGGAGCTGGTGCGCAGCACGGCCGGCGACAGGATCGTCCTGGACGTCGGGCGCGCGCGCGCGCAACTGGAGGGCATCAACGCCTCGGCGGACGACGTGGTCGCCGTTCGCGAGATGCTGGGCGACGTGCTCACGGGCATCGACCAGATGTCCGAGCTCGTGGTGCACATGCGCGACTTCACGCGCCTGGATCGCGCCCGCGTGTCGGAGTTCGACGTGAACGAGGGGCTGAAGAGCGTGGTCTACCTCGCGCGCAGCGTCATCCCGAACTCCGTCGAGGTGACCGAGGCCTACGGGCCGATCCCGCAGATCGTCTGCACGCCCTCCCAGCTCAACCAGATCTTCCTGAACCTCATCATCAACGCCTCCCAGGCCATCGAGGGCGACGGGCGGATCACCGTCTCGACCCGCGAGGAGAGGGGCTTCGTGCGCATCGACGTGGCCGACACCGGCTCGGGAATCGATCCCGCGATCGCCGAGCGCATCTTCGAGCCCTACTTCACCACCAAGCCGGAAGGCGTGGGCACGGGGCTGGGCCTGAACATCGCGCGCGACATCGCGCGGGCGCACGGCGGCGACATCACCGTGGACAGCGCCCCCGGCCACGGCGCGACCTTCTCGGTCTTCCTGCCCATCGGGTCCGCGGCCGAAGCCGGCCGGGCGGCCTGAGTGGATCGCTCCGGAAAGGAGGCGCACATGGAAGCGACCAAGGGACGGGTGCTGTGCGTGGACGACGAGCCGCATGTCGTGCGCGCCCTGCAGTGGCTGCTGCGCAAGGACTTCGAGGTGCACGCGGCCACCAACGCGGCGGACGCGCTGCGCCTCCTCACGCAGTTCGACTTCGATGTCGTGATGAGCGACCAGCGGATGCCCGGCATCACGGGCGTGGAGTTCCTGCGCGACGTGCGCAGGGCGGCCCCGCGCGCGATGAGGATCCTGCTCACCGGCTATTCCGACCTCGACGCGATGGTGAGAAGCGTGAACGAGAGCGAGGTCTACCGCTTCGTCACGAAGCCGTGGAACATCCGCGAGCTTCCGCTCCTGGTCGCGGAAGCCGTGGAGATCGCGCGGCAGGCGCCGGCCGTCGTGCCGGATGCCGACGTCGCCCAGGAAGCCGTCGATTCGCTCGCCGCGCCGGTCGGGCCCGGAGCGGTCTCCCACCGGCCCACCCTCGTCGCGATGCGCGCCGGGGAAAGCATCCTGCTCATCGACGACGACGAGGGCGTGCGCCGCAGCATGCACGACGTGCTCGGGGCCGACGTGCGAGTGCGGCATGCCGGCAACCTTGCCGAGGCCGTGCACGCCTTGGACGATGGGGCCGTGAGCGTCGTGATATCCGATGTCCGCGTCGGTGCGGTGGATGTCACCCGGCTGATCCGTCTCATGAAGCAGAAGCACCCGGAAGTCGTCACGGTGGTGTTCAGCGGCGTGAAGGACGCGCAGGTCGTGATGGACCTCATCAACCAGGGGCAGGTCTACCGCTTCATCCCGAAGCCCTTCAAGCCGGGCTTCATCCGCCTCATCGTGGACTCGGCGCTGCGCCGCCACCGGCAGCTGGCGGATACGCCCGAAGTGCGCAGGCGCTTCCAGGTGCAGGCAGCCGGCGAGGAGGCGAAAGTCTCGCTCCTGCGCGACGTCGAGAGGGCGGCGCTGGCGTTCGCCGGCGGTGGCGCTCCGGGCGCGGGGGCGTTCGCGGACGGCGGCACCGATGCCGGTCCCGGGCTCCTGGGCAGGCTGTCGGGCGGATTCCGGCGACTGTTCGGCGCATGATGCCGCCGGCCTGCTGATCGATGTCGACGCGCACCGAGGCGATCGGAGAGGCAGCGCGCGGGGGCAGGGCGGCCTTCCCCCGCGCCTGCCGCGTCGCCACGGTCGTCTTCGCGGTCGCAGTGGTGGCCGCGTCGATCATCGCGACCCTGGTGCACCGCGAAGGCGTGGCGGAGCGCAAGGCCGCCGCATCGAGGCTGGCGGCCGAGCACGCCGGCGCGCTGCAGCAGCAGATCTACCGCGGGCTCGGGGCGACGGACGCGATCGCCGCGCTCGCCCACCGGGTCGGCGGCAACCTCGCCGAGTTCGAGTCAGCCGCGAGGAGCCTCCTGCCGCGCTATCCGGGCGTGAGCGCGCTGCAGCTGGCCCCGGGCGGCGTCATCGCCGCCAGCGTGCCCATGGCCGGAAACGAGCGCGCCATCGGGCACGACCTGCTCGCCGACCCCAAGCGCAACAAGGAGGCCTTCGCCGCCGTCCGGATGCGCCGGCTCACGCTGGCGGGCCCGTTCGAGCTCATGCAGGGAGGCCAGGCGGTCATCGGCCGCCTGCCGATCTTCACCGACGGCCCGTCCGGGGCATTCTGGGGATTTTCCACCGCCATCATGCGCATCGACGACCTCCTGGAGGGCGGCCGGCTGCGCGAGCTCGTTCCCAGGGGGTACGACTACGAGCTCTCCCGCGTGCATCCCGACACCGGGGAGCGCCACGTGTTCGCCGCCACGGCGCGGGAGGCGCTGGCCGCGGCGGTGAGCCACCAGTTCGACGTGCCCAACGGCCGCTGGACGCTCGCCATCGCCCCGCGAAGCGGGTGGCACGACCGGGGGGCCATCGCCCGGGCCGTGCTCGTCGTCCTGCTCACCGGGCTTCTCGCCGGCGTGCTCGCCCACGTGCTCGCGCGCCAGCCGGACCGGCTCGAGCGCACGGTGGCCGAGCGCACGCGCGAGATCGAGAACGCGATGCTGCTGCTCGAGGGCGCCAACATCCTGCTCGAGCGCGAGATCAGCCAGCACACGCGCACCCAGGAGGAGCTCGCCGCCAGCAACGAGCGCTTCCGCAACCTCGTCGAGGCCACGAGCGACTGGGTGTGGGAGGTCGACGAGGCCGGCGTCTACACCTACGTGAGCCCCAAGATCCGCGACCTCCTGGGCTACGAGCCGTCCGAGGTGATCGGCCGCACCCCGTTCGACCTGATGCCGGAGGAGGAGGCCGAGCGCGTGCGCTGCGAGTTCGGCGCGCTGGCGGCCGGACACGAGCCCTTCGCCATGCTCGTGAACACCAACCGCCACAAGGACGGGCGGGCCGTGGTGCTGGAGACGAGCGGCATGCCGATCTTCGACGCGACCGGGGCCTTCCGCGGCTACCGCGGCATCGACCGCGACGTGACGCACCGCATGAGCAGCGAGGAGCGCATCCGCAAGCTCTCGCGCGTCGTCGAGCAGACCGCCAACGCGGTGATGATCACCGACGTGAAGGGGCTGATCGAGTACGTGAACCCCAAGTTCTGCGAGATCACGGGCTACGAGGCGGCGGAGGTGATCGGGAACAACCCGCGGATCCTCAAGTCCGGCGAGCAGCCCCCGGAGGTCTACTCGGAGATGTGGGAGGCGCTGCGCACCGGCAGGCCTTGGATGGGCGAATTCCACAACCGCCGCAAGGACGGCTCGTTCTTCTGGTGCCTGCAATCGGTTTCCGCGATCCGCAACGAGCGCGACGAGATCACGCACTTCGTCTCCGTCATGGAGGACATCGGCAGCCGCAAGCATGCCGAGTCGACCATCCGGCGGCTGGCGTACTACGACCCCCTCACCGAGCTGCCCAACCGGCGCCTCTTCATGGACCGGCTCGGGCAGTCGGTGGGCGCGGCGCAGCGCGCCGGCACCTCGATCGCGCTCCTCTACCTGGACATCGACCGCCTCAAGAACGTGAACGACAGCCTCGGGCATCCGGTGGGCGACGCGCTCATCCGTGCCGTGGGAACGCGGCTGGCCGCCACCATGCGCCGCGAGGACACGGTGGCCCGGCTGGAAGGCGACGAGTTCGCGATCCTCGTGGGCGGCGTGCGCGACGCATCCGACGCGGCGCGCATCGTCGAGCACCTCGCCCAGTCGCTGCGCAGGCCCTTCGACGCGCGCGGGCACGAGCTCTTCGTCACGTGCAGCATCGGCGTCACGCTCTGCCCGCAGGACGGGGCCGACCTCGAGCAGCTCAACCGCAACGCGGACATCGCGCTGCACCAGGCCAAGGCGGGCGGGGACAGCTTCAGCTTCTTCACCGCCGGCATGAACGCGAAGGTGGACGCGTACCTGTCGATGGAGAACATGCTGCGCCGGGCGGTGGAGGAGCAGGAGTTCGAGCTGGCGCTGCAGCCGCAGGTGGACATCCGCTCCGGCCGGATCGCCGCCGCCGAGGCGCTCGTCCGCTGGCGCCACCCCGAGCGCGGCATCATCGCCACGGGCGAGTTCATACCGCTCGCCGAGGAGACCGGCCTCATCGTTCCCATCGGCCAGTGGGTGCTGCGCCAGGCCTGCCGCGCGGCCGCCGCCTGGCCCGAGGCAGGCGCCCCCGAGCGGATCGCCGTGAACGTCTCCGCCCGGCAGTTCCGGGAGAGCGAGCGGCTGATCAGGACGGTGGAGGAAGTGCTCGCGGAGACGGGCCTGCCGCCTTCCCGCCTGGAACTCGAGGTGACGGAGAGCGCGCTCATGGAGGCGCCGCTCGTGGCCATCGAGACGATGCGCCGGCTGGCCGCGATGGGGCTGACTCTCGCCATCGACGACTTCGGCACGGGCTATTCCTCGCTCGCCTACCTCAAGCAGATGCCGGTGAAGGTGCTGAAGATCGACGGCTCGTTCGTCCGCGGGCTCACGACCCAGCCGGAAGACCGCGCCATCGTGAAGGCGGTGATCGCGCTCGCGCGCGAGCTGGACCTGCGGGTCATCGCCGAGGGCGTGGAGTCGCTCGGGCAGCTGGACATCCTGCGCGACATGGGGGTGGTCGAGGTCCAGGGCTTCCTCTTCAGCCGCCCCGTGTCCGAGCAGGTGTTCTCGGCGCTCGTCGCCTCGGGCGCGATCGGGGCCGCCTGACCGGCGGGAGGCCCCGGCCCCTCCTAGCCCTCCACCACCAGCGTGCCCATCATGCCCCCCGCGGCATGGTCGAGGATGTGGCAGTGGAACATCCACTCGCCGGGATTCTCCGCGACGAGGGCGATGTCGCAGCTGCCGCGCGGGTCGAGCATCACCGTGTCGCGCCACTCGCGGTGCCGCGTCGGGACGTCGTTCAGCGCGAGCACGCGGAAGAAATGGCCGTGCAGGTGCATGGGGTGCTCGAAGTCGGTGTTGTTGATCATCTTCACCGTGACGTGCTCGCCCCGGCGCATGCGGAACAGGGGCTCGTGCATCATCGCGTGCTCGTGCTGGGCGGTGTAGTTCATGGTCCAGGCGAGCCCGTGCCTCTCCATGATCTCCTCGACCTTGAGGGCCTTGCCGTCGACCTTGCCGATGGCGGGCGCGCCCTTCACGCCGCCTTCGAACACGAGGTAGTGGTCCGTGGCGCGGTCGAGGTTCACCTCCGTGTGGCGGTTGAGCGCGACCGGGGCCGGGCGCCCCAGGGCTTTCGAGCGGACGGCCTTGCCCGCGTAGGCGATCCGCGCGAGCTGCGTGCCGCCCCGGCGATGGTCCAGGACGGCGAACTCGCCGGCCGACCGGGTGCCATCGAGAACAATGTCGGTGCGCTGGCCCGCGCCCAGCAGCAGGCGGCCGTCGGGAACCGGGTGCGGCGGCACGGCCTGGCCGTCGTGGGTGACGATCCACGGCGCATGGCCGGCGAACTCGACGAGGAAGGCCCGTGCCGAGGCCGCGTTGAGGAGGCGAAGGCGAACGCGCTCGTTCGGGCGGATCGCGAGCACGCGGTGCGGCCCGGCGGCCTCCCCGTTCAGCGTCACGACGTTGCCGTGCCGCCCCTCGGTGCCGAAGTCGAGAATCCGGCCGAAGTCCTCGACCTGGCGGTTGTCGTCGCCCAGCTTGTAGTCGGAGAGGACCCAGAGCACCTCGCGGTCCACGGGCAGCGGCTTCTGTTCCTCGACGACCAGCATCCCGTACAGGCCGCGCGGCACCTGCTCGAAGCTGGACTGGTGCGGGTGGTACCAGTAGGTGCCCGAGTCCTCCACGCGGTAGCGATAGTCGAACGTGCCGCCCAGCGGGATCGGGTGCTGGGTGACGTGGGGCACGCCGTCCATGGCGTTGGGCACGCGCAGGCCGTGCCAGTGCACCGTCGTCACCTGCGGCAGCGCGTTCCTCACGTGGATGTCGAGGGTGTCGCCCTGGCGGAAGCGCAGGACGGGGCCGGGCACCGAGCCGTTGTAGCCCCAGATCTCCGTTTCCGGGCCGGCCGGGCGGATGCGCTGGCTGCAGACGCCGGCCACCAGCTCGAATTGCGCTGCACCGGCCGCGCGCGGCGGCAGCGTCGTGCAGATGCCCGTCCCCGCGAGGGGCCGCGAGCCGGCCCCCTGCGGCGAGGAAAGGGAAGGCAGGGCGAGCGCGCCCAGGGCGGCGCCGGCCGATTGCAGGAAGTCGCGTCGCGTGAGTCCCATCGGTCTTCTCCTTGCAGTGCCCGCCGCGCGAGGCGGCCGGCGGTCGTTGTGTGGCGTCGGCCCCGTCAGCGCGAGGCGGCCCTTTCCCAGGCCGGGCCGGCGTCGCGGACGGCGGCGCCGTCGTGGCAGGTGATGCAGGTCGTGACGAAGAGCCGGCGTCCGGCGCGCTCCCGCGCTCCCAGCGAGCCCTCCGGCGCGTCGAGGGGAATGCTTCCCCGCGCGAAGGGAAAGGCGGCCGAGTAGCGCTCGTGGTCCGGCCAGCCGTTCTCCGGCGTGTGGTAGCGCGTGTTGGAGGCGCGCCGGACCACGAACTCGTCGTGCACGAAGGCGACGACGGCGGCGATCTCGCGCGCCGAGAGGGCACCCGCGAACGACTTCATCGGCGAGCCGGGCAGGCCGTGGCGCACGGCCATCTCGATGCGCAGCGGCGGCATCTCTTCCGCGGAGAATTCGACGAACGCCCGCGGCCGCACGGGCAGCATCGCCGCGGCCACCGTGCGCGCGTCCCCCGAGTAGCCGTGGCAGTAGTAGCAGCGGAAGTTGTACACGCGCCGGCCTTCCTCGACGAGCCGGGAGTCGGGCAGTGCGGCGGCGGCCGCGCCCGCGGCGACGACGATCAGTGCGGCGGCGAGCGCCTTCATCGCTTCCCGTCCGAGGCCTTGCCCCCGTGCGCGGTGGTTCCGGAGACGGCGGGGGAGACGGCAAGCAGCCCCTGGCGGACGTAGTCGGCGACCGCCTCGATGTCGGCGGGAGCCATCTGCTGCGCGAAGCCCGGCTTGCCCGCCGACGCCTTGCCGACGGCGACGGCGGTGATCACGCGCTCTCGCGTGAGCCCCGCGATCTTCGTGAGGTCCGGCCCCGGCTTGACTCCTTCCCGGACGGCCCCCGGCTCGACGCCACGGCCTGCGGGCCCGTGGCAGGCGGCGCAGTAGTGCCCGTAGAGGGTCCGCCCGCGGCGCGCGGCCTCGTCGCCGGACTTCTCGACGAACTGCGTGCGCACGTACTGGGCCAGCGCCTTCGACTCGGCGGGGGTGAGCTGGGTCTTCCAGCCGACCATGGCCGTTCCCGGCTTGCCCTCGCGGGTGATCGCGGCGATGTAGTCGACGCTCAGCCGGGCGCGCAGCCCCGGGTCCGTGAAGTTCGCCGGCGGCGGCACGAGGCTGTTGCGCGCGCGACTGCGGCCGTCGCCCTGGTCGCCGTGGCAGACGGAACAATAGTTGTGGTACAGGAGCGCCGGGTCGATGCGCCCGTCGGGGCTCTTCTTGCGGTCGCCGGCGAACACGGGGGCGGCCAGCAGCAACGCGGCGATGGCGACGGCAAGGCGGGCAGGGCATTTCCTTCGGCTGGGCATCGGGATCCTCGGTTTCTGGGGCGTGCCCGCGCGTCGTATGCAAAATCCAGGCCTTGTGCGGACCGGCGGGCACGGCGATTGCTGTTCAGCCATCGGACCCATGACCCCGGCCACCCGCCTGAACACGGAAACCATGAACCTCGAGCGACTCTCCCGCCTGGCCGCAGCGGCCGCCCTCGCGGCCGCCCTCCAGGGCTGCATGCAGGCGCCCATCGCGCCGACCGCCGCGAAGGGCGGCGACCTCGTCTACCCGCCGCCGCCCGAGGAGGCGCGCTTCGTCTACGAGCGCACGATCTACGGGAGCGCGGACGTGATCGCGCCGGAATCCGGCGACGACCTGCGTCGCATGGTGACGGGGGAATCCCAGAGGAGCGAGGGCTTCAGCAAGCCCTATGCGGTCGCGGTGCACCGCGGGCGCGTCTTCGTGAGCGACTCGGCCCAGCGCTACATACGCGTCTTCGACTTCCCCGCCGGCAAGTTCTACAAGATCGGCGAGGACGAGCCCGGGCGGATCGTGAAGCCGCTGGGCATCGACGTGGACGCCTCCGGCACGCTCTATGTCGCCGACATTTCCGCCCGCGACGTCAAGGTCTTCAGCCCCGAGGGCCGCTACCTGCGCTCGATCGGCGGCGCGAAGTGGTTCGACCGGCTCTCCAGCGTGACCGTCGATTCCCGCGGCGAGCGGCTCTACGTGGTCGACATCGGCGGCGTGACTTCCGAGAACCACCGCGTGCGCGCCTTCGACGCGAAGACCGGCGCGCATCTCTTCGACATCGGCAAGCGCGGCGCCGGCCAGGGCGAGTTCAACCTGCCCCGCGACCTCGCCATCGGCAAGGACGGAAGGCTCTACGTGGTCGATGGCGGCAACTTCCGGGTGCAGGTGTTCTCCCGGGACGGCCAGTTCCTGAAGAGCTTCGGGGCGCTGGGCAAGCAGTTCGGCCAGTTCGCCCGGCCGAAGGAGGTCGCGACGGACCAGGCGGGCAACGTCTATGTCGTCGATTCCGCCTTCGGCAACTTCCAGATCTTCAGCCCGGAAGGCGAATTGCTGCTCTTCGTGGGCGAGCGGTCCGAACGCGACGGCCCCGGCAAGTACATGCTGCCCTCCGGCATCTACGTCGACGAGGACGGCCGCGTGTACATGATCGACCAGTGGTTCCGCAAGGTCGACGTCTTCCGCCCCGTGGCGCTCGCCGCGAACCAGGGCTACCTGCAGCGCGCCCGCAGGCCCGCCGCGGTTCCCGCCGCCAAGTAGCCGGCTCTCGGAATCGGGAATGGCGCGGCCGCCCGCCGCCGCCGGTCAGGCACCGCGCCCCGTCCCGTCCCCCGCGCGCGCTGCGCCGGAGGGTGCGCGATCGGATCACGACGTCCCGGAGCCGCTTGGCACGGTTGCTGCATAGGCAGGGCAACCGCGCCGTTCAACCGGGCTGCGGCCTCGACGATCAATACAGGAGCGCGAAAACATGACGAATGCGAAAAGGGGGTGGAGCAGGCCGCTTGCGGTGTTGTTCTGGTCGCTGCTGAGCGTGGGGATGGGCGTCCTGCCCGTCCAGGCAGGGATCGCCAACACGAAGCACAACCTGAGCCCCAGCAGCACGGCCGGCAACAACAGCGTGAGTGCCGGAACGGACGAGATCTGCGTCTTCTGCCACACGCCCCACGCCGCCGACACGACGGCGCCCGTCCCGCTGTGGAACAAGCGCCTGCTCACCGGTGCGACCTACACGACCTACGCGACGCTCAACTCGAGCTCGATCGACGGCGAGATCCTGCCCGTGGGCTCCATCTCGCTCGCCTGCCTGTCCTGCCACGACGGGACGCAGGCCATGGACAACCTGATCAACGCGCCGGGGTCGGGCGGCTACGACGTCACGGGCGGCGGAGCCAACGGCCTGGGCTACACGTGGCAGGGCACGCGCGTGAACGCGGCCGGCATGCTGACCAACTCCACGACCTCGCTCGCGATGCTCGGCAACGACCTGAGCAACGACCACCCCATCGGCATCAAGTACTGCGGCGGCGGCCCGACCAACGCGGCGCCCGGCACGGCCTGCACCGACCCGGACTTCGTCGCGCCCACTTCCGGCGTGGTCAACGGCAACACGGTTTTCTGGGTGGACACCACCGGCGGCACGGCCGCGCGCAACAAGACCGACATGCAGCTCTACACGCGCACGTTCGCCACGGGCGCGGGACCCTCGGTCGAGTGCGGAAGCTGCCACGACCCGCACGCCGACCCGGCCACGCCGAACCCCGGCGGGCTGCCCAGCTCGGGCGCCACGTTCCTGCGCGTGGCCAACACCAACAGCGCGGTGTGCCTCGCCTGCCACGTGAAGTAGCACCGCTCGATCGCCATCGCAATTCGCGAGGGGCCGGGCACCATGCCCGGCCCCTTTTGCTTGGAGAACCCGCCATGCGTCCAGCCCTTCTGCTCCCCGCCATCGCCATCGCCGTCGCCTCGACGTTCGCCGCCGCGGCCGACCCGCCGTCGCCCGCTCCCGCCCATGCCGACCCGGCCGCCGCCGTCGTCACCGTGAACGGGCGCGTGATCACCGCTTCCGAGTACGACCAGGCCCTGACCGCGACCGTCCGCAACCGCTATTACCACCGCGCGCCGCCCGATGGCGAGATGGCCACCGTCCGGCGCGACGTGGCGGATTCGCTCATCGAGCTGACCCTCGTCTCCGCCGAGGCGCGCCGCCGCGGCGTGGCCGCCGATTCCGCCCGGGTCGACAAGGATCTCGAGAAGATCGAGGCGCGCTTCCGCAACATGCCGGGCTGGGCGGAACTTCGCGGCCCGCAGGTCGCGCGCTGGCGCGCCGACCTCGAGGAGCGCTACCTGGCCGAGGCCCTCGAGAAGCAGGTCCGGGCGGAGGTGTCGCCCACGGCGGAGCAGGTCCGCAAGTTCTACGACGGGAACCCGGCGCTCTTCACCGAGCCCGAGAAGGTCCGCCTGGGGCTCATCCTGCTGAAGGTGGATCCGTCGGCCGGCAAGGCCGCCCGCGACCGCGCGCGCGAGGAGGCCGCGGGCATCCGCCAGCGCCTCGCGAAGGGCGCCGATTTCGCGGAGCTCGCGAAGATCCACTCCGGCGACGAGTCGGCCGCGAAGGGCGGCGACATGGGGTTCGTGCACCGGGGCGCGCTGCCGGAGCCCGTGCAGGCGGCCGCGGACAAGCTCGACGGCGGCCGCGTTTCCGATCCCGTCGACGTCCTCGAGGGGGTCGCCATCGTCCGCGTGTCGGAACGCGCGAAGGCCCAGCTGCGGCCCTACGACGCGGTCACGGACCGGGCGCGCGAGCTCCTGCGGCGCAAGATGGCCGACGAGGCGTGGAAGTCCTTCGTGGCCGGGCTGCGTGGCAACGCGAAGATCGAGATCGATTCCCGGCGCTATCCCGAACTCGCCGCGGCTCCCGACGCCGCCAAGGCCGCCGCAGCACCCAAGTGATCACCGCGCGGCCGGGAATCGCTGCGGCCGCGGCGCTCCTGGCCGCCGCCTGCGCCCTTGGCGCGCGGGCGGGCACGCTGAAACTCGACAAGGTCCTCGGGGGGGGCGGCCGGGCGAGCGACCCGGTGCGCTGGATCTTCGCGCAGGCGTCGCCCGGCGCGCGGGATACGCCGAACCCGGCCCCGCTGCCGGCCGCCACGCCTGAGGCCGCGCCCTCCTGGGCGGCGACGATCTTTCCCTTCGTGGGCTCGGGCGAGCCGGCGGGCTTCGCGCCGGCGCGATGGGGCGGCTCGCTGGCTTTTGAGTACCTTACCCAGAGCGCCGAGGGCGCGCACCGCCGGCAGTCCCTCGTCGGGTCCGTCAACCTCAACGCCTCGAGCTACTTCTGGAAGCCGTGGTTCGCGCAGGTGGAAGGCACCGTCACGGCGCTGGTCACCGGCGACAAGGGCGACGCCATCGACCCGGCGAACACGCGCTCGGGCTTCCAGCCTTCCACCGCCCTGTCCGGCGGCGGCACGGTGACGGTGTTCCCGGGCAGCCGGTTCCCGTTCCTCGCGTCGTTCAACTCGACGGACAGCCGCGCGACGGGCGAGTTCACCACGAGCGACTACCGCAACACGCGGGCGACCGTGCGGCAGACCTACCGGGATCCGCTCGGCGCTTCGACCTACGTCGGCAGCTTCGACTACAGCGCCATCTCCTCCGACGCCTTCGGCCGCGACACGCTGGCGCAGCTCGACGCCCGCTACCTCGGGGCCCTGGATCCGCACCGCGTCGACGCGGTGATGAACTGGTCGCGCAACCGCCAGGAAGGCGGGGCGGAGTCGGACATCCTTCGCGCCTACGCCACGCACCTCTACACGCCGACGCCGGACCTCTGGGTCAATTCGCTGGCCAACTTCACGGAATCGGAGCTCTCGGGAGCCGGTGCCGGGCAGGGATTCACGCAGCGCCTCGGGCAGGTCAGCTCCCAGGCGGTCTGGCGCCCCGAGTTCGACGACCGCCTCGCGGTGACGGGCGGCGGGCGCGTCTTCGTGAACCAGTTCTCCCGCTCGGGCCCGGACGCCACCGCCCTGTCGGCGTCGGTCAACGCCGGGGCGAGCTTCGCCCTGACCGAGGAGGCCACGCTGAACGCCTCGCTCTCGGCCACCCATGTCGACGTCACCGGGGGAGGGGACCCCGAGCTGATCACCTTCGAGAGCCTCGGCGCGACCTACACCTCGCGCCCTTTCGAGCTGGGGTTCGCGAACTATTCCCTCAGCGCCTCCGTGCAGGGCGTCCACCAGAGCGGCGGCCCGGAGGAAACCCGGACGGCGGGGAGCGTCCAGGCCGACCAGCAGCTGTCGCGGACCTTCGCGTACGGCGAGGCGGCGAGCCTCAACCTGATGCTCACGCAGGGGGGCGGCGTCATCGAGGACACCTTCACCGGGCGGACGAACACGATCCGCGCCGGCGCGAGCGCCGGCCTGCGCGTCGTCACCAGCGAGGCCTCCGAGGCCTACTTCGGCGCGAGCTACAGCGGGTCGGATTCGTCGGGGGGGCTCAACGACCGCTTCCGCCTCGCGAACCTCCAGGCGAGCGGGCAGGTGCGCTTCGGGGCGCATGACTCGCTTTCGGCCAACATCACGGCGCAATGGGTGCGCAGCAACCGCGACATCTTCCGGGCGGAGGAGGAAACCCGCCAGGTCTATGGGGGCATTTCGTACCAGCACACGAAAGTCTTCGGGGTCCCGCGCCTGCGCTACCTGCTGAGCGCCACCTTCAACGAAGGGGTCCTCACCACCTCGAGGCTCCTCGGCGACATCGACGCGCCGCGCGAAAACGTCACCCAGCTGATCGACAGCCGCCTGCTCTACGACATCGGGCGGCTGGAGCTGCGCATTGGCACGCGGCTTGCAAAGGTCGATGGTCGCGACGACCTGCAGTGGTACCTGCGCGCCTACCGTTACTTCGGCCAGTACTGAGAAAGGCTTCCCACCGATGGAAAAGATTTCCCCTCCCGGCCTGCGCGCCCGACTCGTGGGTCTCCTCCTGGCCGCCACGGCCTGCGCCGGCCTTTTCTTCGCCCAGTCCGACCCGGTCCGCGCCGAGTACGGCGACGTGGTGATCAACAACCACTCCGATGCGGCCGGCGTGCGGCCGGTAGTCTTCCCGCACTGGTTCCACCGGGTGCGCTTCCGCTGCAAGGTCTGCCACAGCGACTTGGGGTTCAAGTTCCAGGCGGGCGGCAACGACATCAACATGGTGAAGATCATCGACGGGCAGTTCTGCGGCGCGTGCCACAACGGGTCGGTCGCCTGGTCGGTGGAGAACTGCGACCTGTGCCACTCGGGCAAGCCGAACACGCCCACGCAGGTCCACGAGAGCACGATCCAGAGCCTGGTGGGCACGGCAGCGCCGCCCGCCGCGAACGCGAAGAGGTGATGCCATGAAACGTCACCTCGCCATAGCCGGGCTCGCCACCTTGGTCGCCCTCGGCGCCGCGGCGCAGGGAAAGGGCCCCGGAAAGGACGTCTACGAGAAGACCTGCGCGCTCTGCCACGGCCCCGGCCTCGCCGGCGCCCCGAAGTACGGCAACAAGGCCGACTGGGCGGCGCGCCTGAAGGCCGGCACCGCGAAGCTCTACACCAGCGCGCTCAAGGGCACCGCCAACGGCATGCCGGGCAAGGGCGGCAACCTCGCGCTCTCCGACGCCGAGGTGAAGGCCGCGGTCGACTACCTGGTGGCGAGCGTCGGCGAGGCAAAGGCCGCGGCCGCGCCCGCGCCCGCGAAGGCCGTCCCGGCCCCCACCGCCGCGAAGGCTGCCCCAGCGCCCGCCGCCGCGGCGCCAGTCGCCGTCGTGCCGGCGCCGGTCGCGCCCCCCGTGCCGCGCGCCGCCTCCGCCGCGCCCGGCGCGGTCGCCACGGTCGACCCGAACGCGTTCAACCGGCTGCTCGCCGCGCCGGGCAAGCGCAACGCGCCCCCGGCGGAGGACGGCATCCACGATGCGGCCAATCCGGGCACGCACGCGCTGCAGCCGCCGCTCACGGCGCTGGCGGGCATGCCCCCGCTGGGCGCGGGCAACCGCGTGAACTGGGTGTCCTCGCTGGACGGCGGCAAGATCCGCCCGCGCTGGGACCGCGACGACGCGACCGCAGCCGCGGTCGTGATGGACCTCAACATCGTGCGCGAGGTGAAGGGCTCGATGCCCGACGTGGTGTACCCGCACAAGCAGCACACGGAGTGGCTGGACTGCTCCAACTGCCACCCGCAGATCTTCATCCCGCAGAAGGGCGCCAACCAGATCAGCATGGCGTCCATCATGCTCGGCCAGAAGTGCGGCGTGTGCCATGGCAAGGTCGCCTTCCCGGTGTCCGAGTGCCGCCTCTGCCACTCGAAGAAAAAGGACGCGGCGCCGGCCGCGGCGCTGGCGGGAGCCAAGCCGTGACCCGGGCGCGGGGCGTGGCCGCCGGCGTGGCCGCCCTCGCGTGCGCGGCGGCCCTGGCCCAGGGTGCCGATTCCCCGGAGCGTCGTGCCCTCCAGCAGAAGGAAGCGCTGGTGCGGCGCCTCGTGTTCGACTCGCCGGCCGAGCAGCGCATCGCCGCCAGCGGCAATGAGGCGGCGCGCGCCGAGCTCGTGCGTGCAAGGTCGCTGCACGCGCGCGCCATCGCCCTCGCCGACGCCGGCGATCTCGCGGGCGCGCAGGCGGAACTGAACGCGGCCATGTGGGCCGTCGGCAAGGCCCGCCAGCTCGCCCCCGACCCCGCGGCCCGCGCGGTGGACCTGCGCGTGCGCTACGCGGGGCTCCTGCGCACCGTCGAGACGCTCGCCCGGTCGTACGAGGCGAACGCCGCGCGCATGGGCGCAGCCGGCGCCGACCCGCGGCTCGCCGCGGCCCGCGCGAGCCAGGAGCAGGCGAGCGGGCTCGCGGCCACCGAGCACATGGAAGAGGCGGTCAGGGCGCTCGAACGGGCCGAGCGCGAGCTCATGGCGGGGCTCAACGCGATGCTCGGGTCCTCCACGCTGCAGTACGCGAAGCGCTTTGAGACGCAGGCCGAGGAGCACGGCTACGAACTCGAGCGCAACCGCTCGTACCGGGAGCTGGTGCCGGTCGCCATCGCGGAGCTGAAGCCGCGGCGCGAGGCCGTCGTCCTCGTCGAGCGCTACGTCGCCGCGAACGCCCGCCAGCTCGAGGCGGCCGAGGGCCACGCGGCCGCCGGCCGACTGCCGGAAGCCATCGACGCACTGCGCACGGGCACCAACAGCCTGCAGGCGGCACTCGCCGCGGCGGGTCTCGCCGTGCCGAGGAACATCGGAGCCAACTGAATCATGCGCAAGATCCTGGCCGCCATCGTCTTCCTGTCCCTGCCTGCCCTTGCGCAGCAGGTCGACCGGGAGCAGATCGAGAGGCGCCTCGGGGCCGTCGAGACGCTCATCGAGCGCTCGTCGGCCGCGAAGCAGATCGAGGCGAGCGGCGACGCGCGCGCCCGCGCCCACCGCGACCGCGCGCGCGAGATCCACGGGCGCGCGGCCATGGCGCTTCGCGACGGCGACCTCGCCGC
>JAMPXV010000057.1 GCA_023700985.1 Lysobacter sp. | reverse complement strand
GTAGGACCCGGTCAGGTCGAAGAGGTCGTTGCCGTCGAGGTCGGTGAGCTTCACTCCCGCGCTCGCCTGCACGAAGCTGCCGCCCCGCAGGTGCCGGCGAACGTGACGGCTGAACGGGAAGGGCACCCGGTAGCGGCCGGTGAACTGCAGGTCGGAGATGCCCTCCGCGGCCGCCTCGGTGAAGGCGGCCGACTTCGCGAACCGGTCGCGGTAGAGGCCGGAGAGCGCCACGAAGCCGCCGCGCCGGCGCCGTGCGATATCGTCCGCCGCCCCGTCCGCGCGGAAGAACGTCGCGTCGTCGAATTCGTAGTGCGGGACGAGGCTTGCCACCCGCTTGGCCAGCCGCGAGTGCCCGCCCAGCGAGGGGTGCTTGGCGCGCGAAAGCTCGAGCCGGCGCTTGAGACCGGGAAGCGCCACGGCCACGGCGCCCAGGCCGGCTGCGTAAAGGTAAAGGGAATCGAGCATTGATCTCTCCTCTCCCCGGGTTCTACCGCCGGCTCCTTACAGCGCCATGACCGCCCGCGAACTGCTGCTCCGCATCGCCCTCCAGGAGGACGTCAACTTCCTTCTCACCAACCGCGTGCCGAGGCAGCTCCTCACGCGGTTCATGGGCTGGTTCAGCCGCATCGAGCGCCCGCTCGTGCGGGATGCGTCCATCGCCGCCTGGCGGCTCTTCGCGGATCTCGACCTGTCGGATGCCCGCAGGAGCGAATTCCGGAGCCTGCACGACTGCTTCACGCGCGAACTGAAGGAGGGCGCCCGGCCCATCGATCCGCGACCTGCCGTGCTGACGAGTCCCTGCGACGGTATCGTGGGCGCCTGCGGCGCCATCGCCGGCGTGGCGGTCGTCCAGGCCAAGGGCTTTCCCTACACGCTCGCCGATCTCCTGGGCGATGGCGCCGCGGCGGAGCGCTACCGGGGCGGCTGCTACGCCACGCTGCGCATCACCTCGAGCATGTACCACCGCTTCCACTCCCCCGCCGATGCCGTGGTGCGGGAGGTGAACTACATCTCGGGCGACACCTGGAACGTGAACCCGATCGCGCTAGCTCGCATCGAGCGCCTGTTCTGCAAGAACGAGCGCGCGGCCATCGAGATGACCCTGGACGACGGCGGCCAGCCTGTCATGCTGGTCGCAGTGGCGGCGATCCTGGTCGCCGGCATCCGGTTGCACTTCGCCGACGTCCTGCTGCACCTGCGCTACCGGGGACCGAACCGCATCGCCTGCGAGGCGAGGCTCGCGAAGGGAGAGGAGATGGGCTGGTTCGAGCACGGATCGACGATCATCGTCTTCGCGCCGCGGGGCTTGCGCCTTTGCGAAGGAATCGGCGAAGGCGTCCGCGTGCGGGCGGGCGAACCGCTGCTGCGGCCCGCCATGACTTGAGACGACCGTTCAGTCCTTCGGCGGGGTGCGTCGGCGGGCCGGTTCCGCCGCCGGGGGCGAGGCCAGGACCTCGCGCTCGGCCAGGAGCCAGTCCGACAGCGGGTTGCCGCCGAGGAAGCCGCGGTGCTCGGCGATGAAGAAGGCCGCGCGGGCGATCATTTCGTGGCGCTCCTCCGCCGACAACTCCTTCTTCGCGGCCGGGCTCCTGCGCGCCCTGGCCACCTTCGGGGCCTCCGGCTCGCGAGGCTGCGCCGGAGCCGGCTTGCGCCCACCCTTGCCGGGCGACTTCTTTGACGAGGTCTTGCTGGTGACGGGCGCGGCCCGGGACCCGGACGGCTTCTTGATCGTTGCCATGGTTTGTCGTGAATTCGTGTCGGTCTGGTGTGAGTGCCGGGGAACCGGTCGTCGCGGACCCGTTGCCCTCTTCCCGGAGCTTGGCGGACGCGTATGACGCGGCCGTGACGCGCCTAGCGCGACCCGGCCAGCAGGAGCGTGATGTCGTCCGACTGCGGATGCCCGCCCGCGAACGCGTCGATCGCCTCCAGGAGGCGCCCCGGGAAGGACGCGAAGTCTTCCTGAACCTGCTCGAGCACCTCCAGCATCCGTTCGTCGCCGAACTGGCGTCCGTCGGTGGCCTCCGCCTCCGTAATTCCGTCGGTGTAGAGCAGGAGCCGGCTGCCGGCGGGAAACGCCGCGCGCGCCGCGCCGAATGCGAGTTCCGGGACGATTCCGGCGATCGGGTTGCGCGACCCCTCGAGGAAGGCGGGCCGCCCGCCCGGCGGCACGAGCACGGGCGCGCAGTGCCCGACGCTGCAGTAGTCCAGCCGGGCCGTGGCAGTGTCCACGATCGCAAGCAGCATGGAGACGAAGAGCTGAGCCTCGTTGGATGCCGCGAGCTGGTCGTTGCAGCGCTGCGCGATCCGCGCAAGCTGGGCGGCCGGGTCGTCGTCGTAGTGTGCCGCCTCGCCGCGGAGGATCGTGAGCGCACGTGCCATGAAGAGCGCTGCGGGCATCCCCTTGTTGCAGACGTCGCCGATCGCCAGGAAGTAGCGCTGCGGGCCCTGCCGGATGGCATCGAAGAAGTCGCCCCCCACCTGCCTCGCCGCGCGCATCAGTCCGTGGCAGCGGATGTCGGGACAATCGGCGAGCAGCGGCGCCGCGGGCAGCATGTTCGACTGGATTCGCCGCGCGAAATCCAGTTCCTGCTGGAGCGCCTTCAATTCGGCCGAGGCCCGCATCCGCTCGACAATCCGCTCGTTGCTGCGTCGCGTTCGATCGGCGAGCTCGTTGATGATGTTGCGACCTACACGCGGGATCGCAAGCAGCCGGTCGAGGAATACCCGCTCCCCGATGACCAGCAGCTTGCAGGGCTCCGCGGTGATCACCCACGCAGAGACGGGCTTGCCGTCCGCCACCGAGATCTCGCCGACGCTGCCGCCACAGGGGATCTCGAAAGCGTCCGCGGAGTCCGGTCCGTCCAGGTGGACCCGCAGGCTTCCCTCCACCACGACCAGCACCGAGGCCGAATGCGGCCCCGGCTGCAGGACCGTGACACCGGCGGCGTGCTCGACAAGTCGGCACTGCGAAAGGGCTGCTTCGACGTCCGCCCAGGGAACGTCGCGGAACATGCCGCAACGCGAGATGAAGCCGAGGGCCCGCCGGTCCATCCCGCAACGACGGTCGCGATCGACCCGCGTTCCGTCGGCGCAAACGTGCGGGAAGCTCGCCACTCCGCCCGAGCGCCGGTCGCACAGCCGGGGTCGCGAGGCGACCTCGCCGAAATAGGCCGTGAACACGTTCCGGCCCTGCCTTCTCTCGTACTCGCAGGCGGCCGCCGCGCTGCGCACGAGGTGGATGCCGTAGCCGCCGATCGTGGCCTGCTCCAGGCTTCCGGGCGACGGCGGGGGCGGCACGGCGGTCGGGTCGAAAGCAGGCGCGCTGTCGATGACGGTGAGCACCGCCACGTCGAGTCCGAGGGCGAGCTCCAGCGCGATCTCGCCGGGCTCGCCGCGATAGCCGTGGTTCACCACGTTGCTGACGAGCTCGACGACGCAAAGGTCGATGTCGGCAGCGCGTTCGGCGGGCACTCCGGACTCCATGGCCAGCGTGCGAACCCAGACGCTCGCTTCACCGGCGGAGGCGGGGCTGCTGTCGAGCGTGAGGCTGTGCCGCCGCAGCGGCTCCGGGGCCATCCTAGGCGGCGACGATGGCGGCCCGGGCGGCTTCCAGGTCGTCGTAAAGCGGAACGAGCTGGTCGATGCCCGCCGAAACGAGTGCCTTCTTCACCGCCGGCTGGGCCGACGCCATCACGAGCTTGCCGCCCCGCCCCTTCTGGCCGCGCGCCGCGGTGATGAGCAGGCGGATGCCGATCGAGGCGAGGAAGCTCACGGCCGCGAGGTCGACCACGATGTGGGCCTTGCGGGTGGTCGTCAGCGCGGAGAACCGCACGTCGATCGCCTGCGAGCCCTCGATGTCGAGCCGCCCGTCCAGGCTGATGCGCTGCACGTCCCCGGGGAGCACTTCGGTTTCCATCTTCACGGGACTTCCCCCTCTTCTCGTCGGGCCGCTTCCCGCGCGCGTTCGCGTCGGGTCGTGGCAAGTCGATGAGTGTAAGGGAACGGATCCGCCCGATGGTGACGGTTCCGTGACAGCCGCGGCCCGCCCGGCCGGGAAGTGGCGTTCAGGCAGCGCGCTTGAGGAAGTGGCGCGCGAAGCGCGCGTCGAGCCGGTCCAGCGAGAGCAGGATGGGGAAATCGGCGCAGTTGAAATCGGGATCGAGTGCCGGCTCACCGCAGATCCACGCTCCCATGCCGAGGTATCCCTTCAGGAGAGGCGGAACTTCCGCGGGCTCCCCGTGCGGGACGCGGCCGAAAGCGAACGGATTGCGGGGATACACGCGCAGGCTCTCGGGGCTCAGCCGGTCCGCGCGGAGGCGGTCGAACACCGATGCTGCCCGGTATCCGCCATCGCCAAGCCCGATGCTCGCCGCTCCCACGAAGTACGAGTACCCGCCTTCGATCACGTAACGCGCGAGCGCGGACCACATGAGAAGCATCACCGCGGCGCTCCGGTGCCCGGGATGCACGCAGGCCCGTCCCACCTCCACCGTCCGGTGGCGAAGGTGCTGCAGGCAGGAGAGGTCGAACTCGCGGTCTACGTAGAGTCCTCCGGCATGGCGCGCGGACTCGGGGGGAAGGATGCGATAGGTGCCGACGACGGTGCCCGAGGCCTCGTCGCGCACCACAAGGTGGTCGCAGTGCCGGTCGAAATCGTCCTCGTCGATTCCGCGTGCCGCCGAAGGCAGGCGCGCACCCATTTCCTCGCCGAAGACGCGGTAGCGCAGCCGCTGTGCCTCTTCGACCACGTCGCGATCGCGAGTTATCGTCACCGCAAAGCGGGAGATTTCGCCGGGGAACCGGGATCGTGCCGTCATCGTGCCCTCGCATTCGAGTTCGAATGCGGACACGGTAGGTGCGCCGCGTGACCGGAACGTGAAGGAACCGCGACGTTTCGGTTGCCGCCGGTCCGGCGTCAGCCGAAGCGGCCGGTGATGTAGTCCTCGGTGTGCTTCACCTTGGGGCGCAGGAATATCTCGTCGGTCTGGCCGAATTCGACGAGCTCGCCCAGGTACATGTAGGCGGTGAAGTCGCTCACGCGGGCCGCCTGCTGCATGTTGTGGGTGACGATCACGATCGTGTACCTGTCCTTCAGTTCGACGATCAGGTCCTCGACCTTCGCGGTCGCGATGGGGTCCAGCGCCGAGCAGGGCTCGTCGAGAAGCAGGACCTCGGGCTCGAGCGCGATGGCCCGCGCGATCACCAGCCGCTGCTGCTGGCCGCCGGAGAGGCTCAGGCCGCTGGAGTCCAGCCGGTCCTTCACCTCGTCCCAGAGTGCGGCGCCCCGGAGCGACTTCTCCACGGCCGCATCGAGCTGCGCGCGGTTCTTGACGCCCAGCAGGCGCAGGCCGTAGGCGACGTTCTCGTAGATCGACTTCGGGAACGGGTTGGGCTTCTGGAAGACCATCCCGACGCGGCGGCGCAGCTGCGCCACGTTCACCTTCGGGTCCATGATGTCCTTGCCGTCGAGCAGGATCTCGCCCTGGATGCGGCAGCTGTCCACCAGGTCGTTCATGCGGTTGAAGCAGCGCAGCAGGGTGGACTTGCCGCAGCCGCTTGGCCCGATGAACGCCACCACGTGGCTGCGCGGGATGTCGAGACTGACGCGCTTGAGCGCCTGGGCCTGCCCGTAGAACAGGTCGAGGTCGCGGACCGTGATCACCTTCTCGAGGTCCGCGAGTTCGTCGGGCGCGACCCGGTCCTCGGACATTCGGGTCTCGATGCGCATGGCACCGCGCGTTGCAGAGTTGGGAAGGGCCGACATGGCGGGTTCTCCGGTTTTCTCTTCGGGAGCACCGGGCGAGGGCGCCACCCCGGAATCAGACGGATTCGAGTCCACGGTACTTCTCCCGGAGCTGGTTTCTGAGGCGGATCGCGGCGAGGTTGAGGACCATGATCACGATGACGAGGAGCAGCGCCGTCGCATACACGAGCGGACGGGCGGCCTCGACGTTGGGGCTCTGGAAGCCGACGTCGTAGATGTGGAAGCCCAGGTGCATGAACTTGCGTTCCAGGTGCATGTACGGGAAGTAGCCGTCCACGGGCAGCGCGGGTGCGAGCTTGACCACGCCCACCAGCATCAGCGGCGCCACCTCCCCCGCGGCGCGCGCGATTGCGAGGATAAGGCCGGTCATCATGGCCGGGCTCGCCATCGGCAGCACGGTCTTGATCAGCGTCTCGGCCTTGGTCGCCCCCAGGGCAAGGCTGCCCTCCCGCACGGAGCGCGGAACCCGGGCGAGCCCCTCCTCGGTGGACACGATCACCACGGGCAGCGTGAGGATGGCCAGGGTGAGCGAGGCCCAGAGCAGGCCGGGGCTGCCGAAGGTAGGCGCCGGCAGCGCCTCGGGGAAGAACAGCTGGTCGATGTTGCCGCCAAGAAAGTAGACGAAGAAACCGAGGCCGAACACGCCGTAGACGATGGAGGGCACGCCGGCGAGGTTGTTCACCGAGATGCGGATGATCCGGATCAGCAGGCCCTGCCTGGCGTACTCGCGCATGTAGATGGCCGCCATGATACCCAGGGGCGTGACCATCACCGCCATCAGCAGCACCATCATCACCGTGCCGAAGATGGCGGGGAAGATGCCGCCTTCCGTGTTCGCCTCGCGCGGGTCCTCCGTGATGAACTCCCTGAGCTTGCCCGCGTAATGACCGATCTTGCTGGCGAAGCCCATGTCGTTGGGCCGGTAGACGTCGGCGACCAGCGCGAGCCTGACCTCGACCTCCTTGCCGTCCTGCACGCGCGCAAGGAGCGTGTCGCGGCCGATGTCCTTGCGCAGCGCGGCGACCCGCTCCTGCAGCTTGCCGAACTCGGCGTTGAGCTCCGCCTTGCGCTTCTCGAGTCCGGCCGTGCGTTCATCGGTGAGCTGGCCGCGGATCTCGAGGGCCCGCGACTCCAGCCGCGCCTGCTCGAGGCTGTAGTTGATCCTGCCGATGTCGTATTTCTCGAGCGCGTGGATCTGCCAGAACAGCCTGTCGGCGCGCTCGAAGCGGGCGAGAAGCTCCGGCCAGGCCGCTTCACCCTCGGCGACGACCTTGCCGTCCTCCTTCACCGCCAGCAGGTGACCGTAGAAGTTGCCCCACTCGCGCCGCTCGAGAGTGATGATGTCCTTCGGGTACTTGATCTCGCCCAGGAGCGGCACCGGGAACCAGCGGAAGTCGGCGCCGGTCACGTCGCGGTTGCCCATCTTCACCAGCACTCGCTCGACGAAGACGGCGTCGCCCGCAATCGTGAACCCCGAATCGCGCAGGCGCCGTACCGACACCTCCTCGCGGTCGCGCAGCTCGCCGATCAGCCCGCTCCTCTTGCCGTCGCGCTCCATGAAGGTGGTCTCGACCACCGGCTTGGGCCAGAAGTGCCCGAGGCCCCGCAGGGCCGTCAGCGCCATCACTCCCGCCACCGCAAGCAACGACGCGGCCACCGCCCCGGCCGTCAGCCAGATCCAGGGCGAGCCCGACCTGATCCAGTCACGCATGTCGTGTCTCCCCGGGCATCAGATGGTCTGGTACTTCTCGCGCAGGCGCTGGCGCACCAGCTCGGCGAGGGTGTTGACGACGAAGGTGAAGGCGAACAGCACCAGCGCCGACATGAAGAGAAGCCGGTAATGCGTCTCGCCCACCCCGGCCTCGGGCATCTCGACGCCGATGTTGGCCGACAGGGTGCGGAAGCCGCTGAACATGCTGAAGTCCATGACCGCCGTGTTGCCGGTAGCCATCAACACGATCATCGTCTCGCCCACCGCGCGCCCCAGGCCGATCATCACGCCTGAAAAGATGCCGGGGCTCGCCGTGAGGAGCACCACGCCCATCAACGTCTGCCACGGGGTGGCTCCCAGCGCCAGCGACCCGGAGGTCAGCGTCTTGGGCACCGAGAAGATCGCGTCCTCCGCGATCGAGAAGATCGTGGGCGTGACGGCGAAGCCCATCGCGATGCCGACGACGATCGAGTTGCGCTGCTCGTACTTGATGCCCCACTCCTGGCTCAACCAGTTCGGCATGTCGCCGCCGAAGAAGGCGGCCTCGATCGGGTGCCCGGCCTGGAACGAAAGCCACATCACCAGCGCCACGACCGGCAGCAGGATGGCGCCTTCCCAGCCCGGCGCCACGCGAGAGGTGATGGCCGCGGGCAGCACGTGCCAGATGTAGGAGGCGGCGACCATGGATGCGGGCATCAGGAACACGGAAAGGAAGACGCCTGCGAGGTTGTTCTCCACCAGGGGCGCGAG
Organism: Lysobacter sp.; assembly: GCA_023700985.1. Classification (GTDB taxonomy): domain Bacteria; phylum Pseudomonadota; class Gammaproteobacteria; order Burkholderiales; family Usitatibacteraceae; genus FEB-7. Next base: position 9,402 of record JAMPXV010000057.1, on the reverse strand, counting down.
CCACAGACCGGCCAGGAAGCCCAGGACGACCGTGGGAAGCGCCGCCATCACCTCGATGGTCGGCTTGACGATCTCGCGCATGCGGCGGGTCATGAAATAGGCGGTGAAGATCGCGCCGAGGACGGCGAGCGGCACCGAGATCAGCATCGCGTAGGTGGCCGCCTTGATCGTGCCGTAGGTGAGCGGCGCCAGGCTGAACTTGGGCTCGAAGTCCGGGTTGGCCGCCGAGGACTGCCAGACGTAGTCGGGCGCCTCGTAGCTCTCGTACCAGACCTTCTGCCACAGGCTGGAGAACGAGACCTCGGGGTAGTGGTTTTCCACCCGCGCCGAGTAGACCCTTCCCGCCTTGTCCTGCGCCAGGTAGCCGTTGCCCCGCGGCGGCACGCCCAGTGCCACGAGCGGCTGGTCGCCCAGCTTTTCCACGAAGAGCAGGCGTTCCGAGGTGGCGAAGTAGCTGCCGAGGTTGCCCAGGGCATCCCCGGCGATGAAGCCCTTGCGGAAGAACTCGGGGGCGAGCACGGTCACCTCGCCGGGCATCGGCGCGAAGCCGCGGATGCGCCTGAGCGCAAAGTTGGCGCCTTCGGTTCGAACCAGGAACCACTGGGAGAGCTGGCCCTTGTCGGTGCCGACGATGAGCGAGAACCCGCCGCTCAGCATGGCGAGCGCGGTGACGCGCTGGCCTTCCGGCGCGATCTCGACCGTCTCGAGCAGGGCGGGGTTGCCCTTGTCGCTGATGTTGTAGCGCGCGAGGCTGCGCTCCCCGTGCAGGACGTAGAGCTCGCGCTGCTTGTATTCGATGACCAGTTTCCGGATTCCGGCGGGCACCGGGGAGATAGCCGACTGCTGCACCTCGCTGGTCGCCGCACCGGTTATCGGGTTCGTCGTGACCTTGACCGCCGAGACCAGCAGGCGGTTGTCGTCGGTCAGGGCCGCGATCGTGGAACCGTCCTCGGACTGCTGCATTCCCAGCAGGCGGATCGGCTTGCCCTCCGGATCCACGTCGAGCGGCTTCTCGCCCAGCGGGTAGCTCAGCTCGGGCGTGATCAGGCGCTTGTTCCCGGGAAAGGTGACGGCGAACCCTTGCTTCACAAGGACCACCTGCCCGTTGGACAGGCCGAATGCCTGGCTGAACGTACGCCGTTCGCCTATATCGGCCGCGGTGACCTGCACGCCCTCGGGAAGCGGCAACTGCGTCTCGGAGAGCACCTCCCCGGTATCGAACCTGAAGAAGGTGATGGAGCCCTGCGCGCCGATCCGCGAACCGATCTCGCGCTGCTCCTCGCCGGTGTAGGCCAGCGTCGGCTGGTCGGACTTCGCGGGCGTGGGATACTGGTTGCGCAGGTCGACGGCGGGCGGCATGAACAGCGGGACGACCACGCTCGCCAGGTAGAAGAAGATGGCCGACACGGCGACGATGACGCTGATACCACCCACCGTCATCATGTGCTTGAAGACGACGTCCGTCAGCAGGCGGCGGCCCATCGCCTCGTTGACGCTGGTGGCGGTGGCGCTTGACCTGGCGGGTGTGCTGGCGGTGTTCATCGAGTTCTGCTCGGGCGGGCGAGAAAGCCGAGGGGGTGACAGCTCATGGCTGCCACCCCCGCGGCGGGATGCATCGTGGCGGCTGCCCTATTTTGCGCGCAACGCGGTGAACCGCGCCATGCGGTCGGCGGGCTTGCCCTTCTTGTAGCTGTCCTTGTTCATCACCATGACGAGGGTCTCGCCCTTGGGGCCGGCGCCGACGTCGGTATAGCTGTAGGGCACCTCGCCGAAGGCCATGAAGTCCTTCATGTCCTTGATGTCTCCGAACAGGTAGAAGCGGCCGCCCTTGTAGGCCTCGCCGTAGAAGCCGGTCGCCGCGGGAACCGCTCCTCCCAGGACCTGCTCGCCGCGGCTGGGCTTGTTGGCCTTCACGTCCGCGCTGGTGATGCCGAAGACGAGCGTCTTGCCGCCGGGCCCGGCACCGACCTGCGTGCGGGTGAGCGCCACTTCGCCGTGCGCGAGGAAGTCGAAGTAGTTCTTCGTGTCGCCGAAGGCGTGCACTCTGCCGGTCTCGGGCAGCACCACGAAGAGTTCGGCGGGGGCCGCGGAGGCGGCGGCCGGGGCCGCAGGCGCCGCCTGCGTCGTGGCCGGGACGGGGCCGGTGGCGCAGCCCGCGGCCAGGGCCACGACCGCGAGCGCGGCGCCGATTCGGAGGGAAGTATTCATCACGGGGATCTCCTGGAGCGGCCGGTCAGTTCAGCGCCGACAGGAAGCGCGTGGCCAGGGTGGCCGGCACGGGCACGAAACCGTCCTTGATCGTCACTTCCTGGCCCTGCTTGGAGAGGACCATCTTGAAGAACTCGCGCTCCAGCGGCGCCAGCGGCTGGTTGGGCTTCTTGTTCACGTAGACGTAGAGGACGCGGGCCAGGGGGTAGGTGCCGTCGATGGCGTGCTGGGCGTCCGGCTCGACGAAGGGTTGGCCCTTCTTCTTCGACAGCGGCAGCGCGCGCACGCCGGAGGTCTTGTAGCCGATGCCGGAGTAGCCGATCGCGTTGAGCTGCGTGGCCACGCTCTGGACCACGGAAGCCGAGCCGGGCTGCTCGGCGACGTTGCGCTTGAAGTCTCCCTTGCAGAGCGCCGTCTCCTTGAAGAAGCCGTAGGTGCCCGAAACCGAGTTGCGGCCGTAGAGCGCGACGTCGCGGCCAGCCCACTCGCCGGTCATGCCCAGCTGGCCCCACTTGGTGATATCAGCGGCGGCCCCGCACTTGCGGCCCACCGACATGGCGGCGTCGATTTCCTCGAGGCTCAGGCCCTTGATGGGGTTGTCCTTGTTGACGTAGACGGCCAGGGCGTCGATCGCGACGCCAACTGCCGTGGGCTTGTAGCCGTGCTTCTTCTCGAAGCCCTCGATCTCGCGGGCCGTCATCAGGCGGCTCATCGGGCCGAAGTTGGAGGCGCCCTCGGTCAGTGCCGGCGGGGCGGTGGAAGAGCCCGCGCCCTGGATCTGGATGTTGACGTTGGGGTAAAGGCGCTTGAATTCCTCGGCCCAGAGCGTCATCAGATTGTTCAGCGTGTCGGAGCCGACGCTGGTGAAGTTGCCGGACACGCCGGCGGCCTTCTGGTAGGTCGGGAGGGCCGGGTCCACCTTCACGGCCTGGGCCAGGGCGCTGGTCGAGGCGAGGGAAAAGGCGGCCGAAAGGCCGAGCGCGATCAGGGTCTTGACGGGCTTCATGGGGGAGGTGCTCCTGTAAGGCAGGTCGAAAGGATGGGGTACGGCGAACCGATGCCGAATCCTGAACGACGGATGTGACATCCGCATGACAGGAGGCAGCGGAGCACACGGGACCCCGGCCCAGTCGAACTACCGGAAGTGCTCCCCCCCGAGCAGATCCTGCTCGAGATAGCGACGGCGATACTCCTCGAAGGGGATGTCGTCGGCGACCTCGATCTCGCGCTGCTCGGCGTGCGAGCGCTCGGCGAGCCGGGACTGCCGGGCCTCGGTTTCCGGCGCGAGCGGCCGGGCGAGGAGATCCTCGCGATGCTGCCGCGACTTCGCGAGCGCGAACTTGGGGAAGGACCGGCCGTGCGTCTCGTCGGTCTCGCGCAGCACGCGGGACGAGGGCAGCGTGGCAGGCTCGCCCAGCGCGCGCTGCGCCGCCGACAGCACCCGGGCGTAGCGGTCGCCGCCGTGGGCCGCGTCGAGGGATGCCGCGATGGGCTCGCACGCTTCCAGCAGCCGCGCTCCCCACTCGGCCGGAGCCACCAGGTCGCCCGCGCGGTCAAGGCGCGTGCCCGCCTCCCGGCCGGCCTCCGCGACGAGCCTCTGGTTGCGCGCCATGGCGGCGATCTCCCTGGGCGAGTCCGGCGGGCTGTCGGAAAGCAGGCAGTGCAGCAGGAAGATGTCGACCAGGCGCATCGAGTCCGCGTCGATGCCCACCGGGTGGAACGGGTTCACGTCGAGGCAGCGCACTTCCACGTATTCGATGCCGCGGTGGCCCAGCGCGTGCAGCGGCCGTTCGCCGGGCCCGGGCGTGCACTTCGGCCGGATGGTGCCGTAGAACTCGTTCTCGATCTGCAGGAGCGTGGTGGCGAGCTGGCGGTAGCCATCGCCCTCGCGCAGGCCGATCGCCTCGTAGGCCGGGTACGGCTCGGAAAGCGCGCGGTTGAGGGCGAGCGCGTAGCCGCGCAGGTCGTTGAAGCTCACCGCGAGCGTTGCCTGCGCGTCGCTCTGGTAGCCCAGGCCGCCCATGCGCAGCGACGTCGCGCCGGGCGCGAACATGGAGCCCGTCTCCCAGGCCGAGAGGCTGTGGCGGCGGCCCGCGACGAAGCTCCCGCAGGCGGCCGGCGCGCTGCCCAGGAGCAGCAGAAGCAGCCACGAGTGGCGCCGGAAGTTGCGGATGAGGGCCATGTAGCGGCGGTCGCGGTGCGCGCCCGCGGGCTCGCCGTCGCCATCGGCCTCGCGCAGGTGGGCCCACGCCGCCTCGGGCAGCGAGAAGTTGTAGTGGATGCCGGAGATGGCCTGCATGCGGCGGCCGTAGCGGCGCGAGAGCCCCTCGCGGTAGAGCGTCTTCATGCGACCGACGTTGGAGGTGCCGTAGCGGGCGATCGGGATGGCGTCGTCGGCCGGCAGCTTGCACGGCATGCTCGCGCACCACAGGAGCTCGTCGCCGATGTGCCGGTAGACCGCCTGGTGGAGCTCGGTCAGCTCGCGCAGGCAAGCGTCGATGTCCGTGTGGACCCCGGTGATGAGCTCGAGCTGGGACTCGCTGAAGTCGGTGGTGATGCGCGGGTGCGTGAGCGCCGAGCCCAGCCCCTGCGGATGGGGCGTGTCGGCGAGCGCGCCGTCGGCCCGGATGCGCAGGCCCTCCTTCTCGATGCCGCGCTGCAGGCCCAGGAGGACCTCGGGGGGAAGCAGGTGCATGGCGCGACGCCTAGCCGGCAACGGGCCGCGCGGGGTGGCGGACCACGTCGGCGATGGCTTCCGCGTGCGCACGGACCGTCGCCGCGTCCTCGCCCTCCACCATCACGCGGATCACGGGCTCCGTGCCGGAGGGGCGGAGCAGCACGCGGCCGCGGCCGGCGAGCTGCGCTTCCACGCTCTCGACCGCTTCATTCACGCGCGGGTCCGTCATCGCGTCCCGGCCGCGCTCCAGCCGCACGTTCACGAGCACCTGCGGCAGGAGCGTCAGGTCGCGCGTGTAGTCGCCGAGGGTCTGCCCGGCGGCGACCAGCGCCTCCAGGACCTGCAGCGCGGAGATGATCGCGTCGCCCGTCGAGTGGCAATCCAGGCACAGGATGTGGCCGGAGTTCTCGCCGCCGCACTCCCAGCCCCGGTCGTGCAGGAGCTCGAGCACGTAGCGGTCGCCCACCTTGGCGCGCGCGAACGGGATGCCCAGTTCGGCCAGGCGCCGCTCGAGCGCGAAGTTGGTCATGAGCGTGCCGGCCACGCCCCCGCGCAGGCGGCCGATCTCGTGGCGGTGCTTGGCGATCGCGTACAGGAGCTGGTCGCCGTCGAAGAGGCGGCCGTCGTGGTCGGCCATGGCCAGGCGGTCGCCGTCGCCGTCGAAGGCGATGCCGAAGTCGGCGCCGTGCTCCACCACCGCCTTGGCGAGGGTGGAAGGGTGCGTCGCGCCGCAGCCGTGGTTGATGTTCGTGCCGTTGGGGTGCGCGCCGATGGCCACCACCTCGGCGCCCAGCTCCTGGAAGACGCGGGGCCCCAGCCTGTAGCAGGCCCCGTGCGCGCAGTCGACCACGAGCTTGAGCCCGCGCAGCGTCCGGTGCTTGGCGAAGGTGCCCTTGCAGAACTCGATGTAGCGCCCCTCGGCGTCGTGCACGCGCTCGGCCTTGCCGAGCAGCGCCGATTCGCGCGTGACGAGCGGCTCGGCGAGCACCGCCTCGATCTCGCGCTCCACCGCGTCGGGAAGCTTCGCGCCCTCGGCGGAGAAGAACTTGATGCCGTTGTCCTCGAAGGGATTGTGCGAGGCCGAGACCATGATCCCCGCCGAGAGCCTCAGCGCCCGCGTGAGGAAGGCCACGCCCGGCGTGGGCATCGGGCCGACGAGGAGCGTGTCCACGCCCGCGGCCGAGAGCCCGGATTCGAGCGCCGCCTCGAGCATGTAGCCCGAGATGCGCGTGTCCTTGCCGATGAGCACGGCCGGGCGGTCGCGGTGCGGAGGGGCGATGTCGGCACGCGACAGCACGAGCCCCGCGGCGTAGCCCAGGCGCAGGACGAAGTCGGGCGTGATGGGCGCCTCGCCCACGCGCCCGCGGATGCCGTCGGTGCCGAAGTATTTCCTGGTCATTTTTTCCGTTGCCCCTCACCCCCGGCCCCTCTCCCAGGGGAGAGGGGAGCACATCACCTCAAGACCGGATGGTTCCCCGAGCCACATTCAGAACGGGCTCCCCTCTCCCTCCGGGAGAGGAACCGGGGGTGAGGGCCTTCAGCACCTTGAGCGCATCCACCGTTTCCTTCACGTCGTGGACGCGCACGATCGAGGCCCCATTCTGAACCGCCAGCAGGGCCGCGGCAACGCTGCCGGCCACGCGATCCTCGACGGGCCGGCCGGTGATCTCGCCGATCATGCGCTTGCGCGACAGCCCCGCGACGACCGGGTAGCCCGTGGCCGCGAGCGCGGGCAGGCCCGCGAGGAGCGCGGCGTTGTGCGCGAAGGTCTTGCCGAACCCGAACCCCGGGTCGAGCGCGATGCGCTCGCGGGCCACGCCCGCGGCCTCCAGCGCCGCCACGCGCTCGAGGAGGTAGTCGCGCACCTCGGCGACCACGTCGTCGTAGCGGGGGTCGGCCTGCATGGTCTCCGGCGTGCCGGGCATGTGCATGACGCACAGCCCCGCGTCAGAGCCCGCGACCGCGGTGATGGCGCCCCCGGCGCGGAACCCGTTCACGTCGTTCACCATCGCGCAGCCCGCGTCGACGGCGCGGCGCATCACCTCGGGCTTCATGGTGTCCACCGAGACCGCCACGCCCTCGCGGACGAGCGCCTGGACGACCGGCATGACGCGGGCGAGCTCCACCTCCAGGGCGACCGGCACGGCACCGGGGCGCGTCGACTCGCCGCCCACGTCCACGAGGTCCGCGCCGTCGGCGGCCAGCGCCAGCCCGTGCTCGATGGCGCGCGGCTCGGCGAGAAAGCGGCCGCCGTCGGAGAAGGAATCCGCCGTGACGTTCAGGATGCCCATCACCCTCGTGCGGTCGAGGGCGAGCGCGAACTTGCCGCAGCGAAGCACCGGGGTCATGAAGCGAAACGGGGCGGCCGAAGCCGCCCCGCCGCAAGGTCCACGAAGGGCATCAGGCCGATTCCGCCGGCGACGGGTGCGTCGGCGGCTCCGCGCTCTTCGCGCCGCCGTCGCTGGGCGGCGTGGCGCTGGGCTTGGCGGCCACGGGCTTGGGCGGGCGCGGCGGCCGGCCCTCCATGATGTCGTTGATCTGCTCGGCGTCGATCGTCTCCCACTCGAGGAGCGCCTTGGTCATCGCCTCGACCTTGTCGCGGTTGTCCTCGAGGAGCTTCCTCGCCAGGTGGTACTGCTCGTCGATGATGCGGCGGATCTCCTTGTCGACCTTGCGCATGGTCTCGTCGGAGATGGCCTGGTGCGTCGTGACCGAGCGGCCGAGGAAGACCTCGCCCTCGTTCTCGCTGTAGGTCATGGGCCCCAGCTCGTTGGACATGCCCCACTCGGTGACCATGCGGCGCGCCATCTCGGTGGCGCGCTTGAAGTCGTTCGAGGCGCCGGTGGTCATCTGGTTCATGAACAGCTCCTCGGCGATGCGGCCCCCGAAGAGCACGGCGATGTTGTTCAGCAGGAAATCGCGGTTGTAGCTGTAGCGGTCCTGCTCCGGGAGCTGCACCGTGACGCCCAGCGCGCGGCCGCGCGGGATGATCGTCACCTTGTGCACGGGGTCGGTGCCCGGCAGGAGCCTCGCGACGATGGCGTGGCCGGACTCGTGGTAGGCGGTGTTGCGGCGCTCCTCCTCCGGCATCACCATGGACTTCCTCTCAGCGCCCATGATGATCTTGTCCTTCGCCTTCTCGAAGTCCTCCATGTCGACCAGGCGCTTGGAGCCGCGCGCGGCGAAGAGCGCGGCCTCGTTCACGATGTTCGCGAGGTCGGCGCCGGAGAAGCCCGGGCAGCCGCGCGCGATGACGGAGGCGTCCACGTCCGGCGCGATCGGGACCTTCCTCATGTGCACCATCAGGATCTGCTCGCGCCCGCGGATGTCGGGGAGCGGTACCACCACCTGGCGGTCGAAGCGGCCCGGGCGCATGAGCGCGGGGTCGAGCACGTCCGGCCGGTTGGTCGCGGCGATGACGATCACGCCCGAGTTGCCCTCGAAGCCGTCCATCTCGACGAGGAGCTGGTTCAGCGTCTGCTCGCGCTCGTCGTTGCCGCCGCCCAGGCCCGCGCCGCGCTGGCGGCCGACCGCGTCGATCTCGTCGATGAACACGATGCAGGGGGCGTTCTTCTTGGCCTGCTCGAACATGTCGCGCACGCGCGCCGCGCCAACGCCGACGAACATCTCGACGAAGTCGGAGCCGGAGATGGAGAAGAAGGGCACCTTGGCCTCGCCCGCGATGGCGCGCGCGAGGAGCGTCTTGCCCGTCCCGGGCGCGCCCACCATCAGCACGCCGCGCGGGATGCGCCCGCCCAGCTTCTGGAATTTCGTCGGGTCGCGCAGGAACTCGACGAGTTCGCCGACCTCCTCCTTGGCCTCGTCCACGCCCGCCACGTCGGCGAAGGTGACCTGGTTCTGGTTCTCGTCGAGCATGCGCGCGCGCGACTTCCCGAAGGAGAACGCGCCGCCGCGCCCGCCGCCCTGCATCTGGCGCATGAAGAAGATCCACACCCCGATGAGGAGCAGCATCGGGAACCAGGACACGAAGATGTTCATGAGGAGCGAGGGCTCCTCCTCGGGCTTGGCCTCGACGGAAACGCCGTTCTTGAGGAGGTCGGAGACCATCCACGGGTCCATGATGCCCGGCGTGTAGACGGTGTACGACTTGCCTTCGCGGGAGACGGCCTTGAGCGTCCGGTTGCCGTCCATCTTCACCTTGGCGACGCGGCCCTGCCTCGCCTCCTCCATGAAGGTCGAGTAGTCGACCACGTTTGCGCTGGCCTGGCGGTTGCCGACCTGCATGAAGACCATGGTCAGCACGATGCCGATGACCAGCCAGACCATGATGGTGCGAACGGTGTTGTTCACGAACGGTTCCTTGGAAAAAAAGACCCCAGCGAATCAGCGGGATAGGGGAACTGACTACTATAGCAAAGTTCGGGCGCGCGGCCGGGTTTCAAGGGTTGGACCAAGGTGAATGAGGGTTTGGAAGCGAAATCGGGGACCGAAGCGGAAAAAGGGGTCAGATCCCTTTATCGGGACGGTTCCGTAGACCCGGTCTATTCAGGAACTGG
>JAMPXV010000279.1 GCA_023700985.1 Lysobacter sp. | reverse complement strand
GTGCCTCCCCCCGCGAGTCCCGCGCTGGGCGAGGCGAGGCGCCTGGAGGCGCTCGACTTCGTGTGGACCACCGTGAACGAGCGCTACTACGACCCGAAGCTCAACGGCGCGGACTGGGCCGCGGCGCGCGAGCGCTGGAAGCCGCTCGCGCTCGCGGCCGCCACCGACGAGGCGTTCTGGGATGTCCTCGACCGCATGACGGGCGAGCTGCGCGATTCCCACACGCGCGTCGACTCCCCCGTGCGCGCCGAGCGCATCGCGCGCTTCGAGTCCGTGGGCCCGGGCTTCTCGTTCCGCCCCCTGGAGGGCCGGCTCGTGGTGACCGCCGTCAACCGCGAGTCCGACGCCTGGTGGTCCGGCGCGCGGCCCGGCATGGCGCTCGTGGAGGTGGGCGCGGAGCCCGCGCAGGCCGCCTACGCGAAGGCGCTGGCGGAGGCGCGCGACGGCTCCACCGCGCAGGTGAAGCACCTCTACGCCGCGCGGCGCATCCTGGCCGGCGAGCCGGGCTCGAAGCTGATCGTCACCTTCGCGCGCGGAGACGGCACGCCGTTCACCGCCTCCCTCGAGCGCCGTGTCGCGAGGAACCCGCCGCGCGTCGCGCACCGCGTCCTTCCCTCGGGCCACGGCTACATCCGCCTCACCAGCTGGGACCAGCCCCTGCAGGGCCGCATGGTCGAGGCGATCGAGGCGCTGAAGGACACGCCCGGCCTCGTGATCGACCTGCGCGGCAATCCCGGCGGCTCGGCGCTCATGGTGCGCAACGTCGCGGCGCGGTTCTTCCCCGGGAAGGAGAAGGTCGTGTTCGGGCGCGCGACCACGCGCACGGGCAGGCCCGTCACGCTCGCCTTCGACTGGGTCGACCTGGTGAAGATCGAGCAGGAGCTCGAGGGCACCGGCACCTACGCGCGCCCCGTGACCGTGCTGCTGGACGCATCGAGCGGCAGCGGCAGCGAGCTCTTCGCGGCGATCCTGCAGTCGCAGCGCCGCGCCACGGTCGTCGGCGAGACCTCGTGCGGGTGCCTGCTCGCGTTCCTGGGCTACGCGGCGGTTCCCGGCGGCGGCAAGCTCGCCTACAGCGAGGTGGGTTTCGTACTGCCCGACGGCAGGCGCATCGAGGGGGTGGGCGTGGTGCCCGAAGTGCCCGTGCCGGCCACCGTGGCGGACCTGCTCTCCGATCGCGACCGGGCGCTGGAGCGGGCGGTGGAGATGCTGCTGGCGAAAGGCGGGGAACGCCGATGAACGCCGATTTCACGCCGATGAACGCCGATAACGTCCGCGTGATGACATTGGAGCCGCGGGAGTGCCGAAGACATGCACCTCGCGAACAATGGGCACGTCAACACCCCGATCCTTTCGGCGTTCATCGGCGTGAAATCGGCGTTCATCGGCGTTTCCAGGCCTTTCCCCACCTTGGCCTCTGAAACAAACTCCGCGCTGAACCCCGGCGTCGCCCGCCGCGAGGTGTTCGCGTGGGCGATGTACGACTTCGCGAACTCGGGCTACACCACCGTCGTCCTCACCGCCGTCTTCAACGCCTACTTCGTGGCGACGGTGGCGGGCAACGCGCCTTGGGCCACGTTCGCATGGACCGTGACGCTGGGCGTGTCTTACGCGATCGTGATGGTGGCCGGGCCGATCGTGGGCGCGTGGGCCGATGCGCACGCCGCGAAGAAGCGCGCCCTCGCGGCGACCACGGTCGCGTGCGTGGCGGGCACGGCGCTCCTGGCCGGCGCCGGGCCGGGCGACGTGGCGTGGGCGGTCGCGTTCGTCATCGTGTCGAACGTCGCCTACGCGCTGGGCGAGAACATCACCGCCGCCTTCCTGCCGGAGCTCGCGCGGCCGTCGGCGGTCGGCCGGGTTTCCGGCTGGGGCTGGAGCCTCGGCTACTTCGGCGGCATCCTCGCGCTCGGCCTGAGCCTCGCCTGGGTGCTGAGCGCGCCGGCCCGCGGCTCGACCACCGCGCAGTCGGTGGCGGGGACGATGCTCCTCACGGCGGCGGTCTTCGCGATCGCCTCGCTGCCCACGTTCCTGATGCTGCGCGAACGGGCGGTGCCCGCGCCGCGAGCCGCCGTCCAGTACCACGCGCTCGCGCGCCTGGCTCGCACCGCGAGGGAGGCGTCGGCGTACCGCGACCTGCTCGCGGTCTTCGCCTGCGGCACGTTCTACCAGGCGGGGGTGGCCACCGTGATCACGCTCGCGGCGATCTACGCCGAGCAGGTGATGGGGTTCCGGACGAAGGACACGATCCTGCTCATCATCGCGGTGAACGTCACGGCGGCCATCGGCGCCTTCGCCTTCGGCTACGCGCAGGATCGCATCGGCAAGGTGCGGGCGCTGCGCGTCACGCTCGTGGCGTGGATCGTGATGGTGGTCGTGGCCTACTTCGGCACCACGCAGGCGGTGTTCTGGATCGCGGCCAACCTCGCGGGGCTGGCGATGGGCTCGTCGCAATCCGCGGGACGCGCGCTCGTGTCCTACTTCTCGCCACCGGACCGCAGCGCCGAGTTCTTCGGGCTGTGGGGCGTGGCCACCCGGCTCGCCTCCATCCTCGGACCCGTCACCTACGGCGCCTTCACCTGGGCGACCGGCGGCAACCACCGCCTCGCGATCCTCGTGACCGGGGTATTCTTCATCGTCGCGATCGCGTTCCTGGGGGCGGTGGACGAACGCCGCGGGCACGCCGCCGCCACCGCACCGAGGACACCATGAAATTCCCCTCCCTCTTCCTTTCCCACGGCGCGCCGACGCTCGCGCTCGCGAACAACATCTGCACGCACGCCTGGGCGGAGCTCGCCGTGGTGATGGGCCGGCCCGAGGCGATCGTCGTGGCGTCTGCGCACTGGGACACGCCCTTCCCCGCGGTCTCCGCGGCGCGGCGCCTCGACACCATCCACGACTTCTCCGGCTTCCCCGAGGAGCTCTACCGCGTCCGCTACGAGCCGCCCGGCGCGCCGGCCCTCGCCAACCACGTCGAGTCGCTGCTCGCCGCCATCGGCCAGCGGCCGGCGATCGACCCGGAGCGCGGCCTCGACCACGGCGGCTGGGTGCCCCTGCGCTGGATGTACCCGGACGCGGACATTCCCGTCGTCCAGCTCTCGGTACAGTCGGAGCTGGGCGCGCGCCACCACTACGAGATCGGCCGCGCGCTGGCTCCCCTGCGCGAGGAGGGCGTGCTGGTCATCGGTTCCGGCGGCATCGTCCACAACCTGGGCGAGCTCGACTGGTCCGGCGACGCCTTGCACCCCGACCCGTGGGCGGCGGCCTTCAACGAGTGGATGGCATCGAAGGTCGAGGCGGGCGCGATCGACGACTTGGCCGGCTATCGCGCAACGGCGCCCCAAGCCGAGCGCGCCCATCCCACGGAAGAGCACCTCGTGCCCCTCTTCGTGGCGCTGGGCGCCGGCGGCCTCCCGGCGCGCCGCATCAGCCTCGGCTTCGACATGGGGTCGCTCGGCATGGACTGCTACGCCTTCGGCTGATATTGGGGCGGTTCTAGGGAGCTATTGGGACGTTCTAGGGAGCTATTGGGACGGTTCTACAGAACCGGTCTATTCAGGAACTGGGACGCGGACCTCGCCAATCACGGAATAGACCGGTTCTGTAGAACCGTCCCAATAGCTCCCAAGAACGTCCCAATAGTTCCCTAGAACGTCCCAATAGCTCCCTAGAACCGCCCC
>JAMPXV010000278.1 GCA_023700985.1 Lysobacter sp. | reverse complement strand
CGGGCGTGGAGATGGTGATGCCCGGCGACAACATCAAGATGACGGTGACGCTGATCGCGCCGATCGCGATGGAGGACGGCCTGCGCTTCGCGATCCGCGAGGGCGGCCGCACCGTCGGTGCCGGCGTCGTATCCAAGATTCTGGAGTAGAAGGGCAAGCAAGGTTAGGCCAGTAGCTCAATTGGCAGAGCGGCGGTCTCCAAAACCGCAGGTTGGGGGTTCGAGACCCTCCTGGCCTGCCACCCAAGTGGCAGAGGACATGGCAGAAAAGATAAAGATTGCGGTAGCGGCGTTGATCGCGGTGGCGGGCCTCTGGGGCTTCTACGCCATCGCGGAGCAGCCGACCATCGTGCGCATCGGCGTGCTGGCCGGCGCCTTCGCGCTCGCCGCGGGCGTGATGTGGTTCACGCAGGCGGGCCGCGACTTCGCGGTCTTCTCGCGGGAAGCCTGGGACGAGGCGAAGCGCGTCGTCTGGCCCTCCCGCAAGGAGGCGATGCAGACGACCGGGATCGTGTTCGTGTTCGTATTCGTGATGGCCATGATGCTGTGGGTCATCGACGCGGGGCTCCTTTGGGTCACGCAGAAACTGCTGGGCCAGGGGGGCTGACATGAGCATGCGCTGGTACGTGGTGCACGCCTACTCCGGCCAGGAGAAGAGCATCCAGGCGGCGCTGATCGACAGGATCAAGCGCTCCGGGATGGCCGACAAGTTCGGCCAGGTGCTCGTCCCGACCGAAGAGGTCGTCGAGATGAAGAGCGGGCAGAAGGCCCTGAGCGAGCGGAGGTTCTTCCCCGGCTACATCCTCGTCCAGATGGAGATGACGGACGACACGTGGCACCTGGTGAAGAGCACGCCGAAGGTCACCGGCTTCATCGGCGGCACCGCGATGAAGCCCACGCCGATCACCGAGAAGGAAGTCGCGAACATCCTCCACCAGGTCCAGGAGGGCGTGGAGAAGCCCAAGCCCAAGGTCCTCTTCGAGGTGGGCGAGTCGGTCCGGGTGACCGAGGGGCCGTTCACGGACTTCAACGGCAGCGTCGAGGAAGTGAACTACGAGAAGAGCAAGATCCGGGTTTCGGTGCTGATCTTCGGGCGCTCGACCCCGGTGGAACTGGATTTCGGGCAGGTCGAGAAGGCCTGAGGACTTCATCGCCGTCCCCCACGGGGCGGCGCGCGGTGGCCGGGCGCGTTCCCCGGCCGAAACTGACGGGGAGGGCGCGCGTTTCGCGTCCGTCTGGACCCGAGGAGTGCCATCGTGGCAAAAAAGATCATCGGCTTCATCAAGCTGCAAGTGCCCGCGGGCAAGGCGAATCCCTCGCCGCCCATCGGCCCCGCGCTCGGCCAGCGCGGCCTGAACATCATGGAATTCTGCAAGGCCTTCAACGCCCAGACCCAGAAGGTCGAGCCGGGCCTGATGCTCCCGGTCGTCATCACGGCGTTCGCGGACAAGAGCTTCACCTTCATCATCAAGACGCCGCCGGCGCCCGTGCTGATCAAGAAGGCGCTCAAGCTCGAGAAGGGTTCCGCCAAGCCCCACACCGACAAGGTCGGCAAGCTCACGCGCGCCCAGGCCGAGGAAATCGCCAAGACCAAGATGCCGGACCTCACCGCGGCCGATCTCGACGCGGCGGTGCGCACGATCGCCGGCAGCGCCCGCAGCATGGGCGTCGAAGTGGAGGGAGTCTGACCATGTCCAAGCGAGCCAAGACCATCACGGCCCTCGTCGACCGCGCGAAGGCCTACGCCATCGGCGAGGCGCTCGACCTCGCCAAGAAGACCGCGACCGCGAAGTTCGACGAGTCGATCGACATCGCCGTCAACCTCGGCATCGATTCCAAGAAGTCCGACCAGGTGGTGCGCGGCAGCGTCGTGCTCCCGCGCGGCACGGGCAAGACGGTCCGCGTGGCCGTGTTCGCGCAGGGCGCGAACGCCGAGGCCGCCAAGGCGGCCGGCGCCGACATCGTCGGGTTCGACGACCTCGCCGAGAAGATCAAGGGCGGGTTCCTGGAATTCGACGTCGTGATCGCCACGCCGGACGCCATGAAGGTCGTCGGCCCCCTGGGCCAGGTGCTGGGCCCCCGCGGCCTGATGCCCAACCCGAAGGTCGGCACCGTCACGCCGAACGTGACCGAGGCGGTGAAGAACGCCAAGGCCGGACAGGTCCAGTACCGCGCCGACAAGGCGGGGATCGTGCAGTGCACGATCGGCCGCGCGTCCTTCCCGGTGGAGGCCCTCGCCGAGAACTTCGAGGCGCTCATCGGGGCGATCAACAAGTCGAAGCCCGCCTCCTCGAAGGGCGTGTACCTGAGGAAGGTGTCGGTCTCCAGCACGATGGGAGTCGGCATCCGGGTGGATCACTCGACGCTCGCCGGCGCTTCGGCCGGCTCGGCGCAATAGCTTTGGGCCGCCGCTGCCCCGCGAGGGGCGGC
The DNA here is from genome assembly GCA_023700985.1 of Lysobacter sp. Classification (GTDB taxonomy): domain Bacteria; phylum Pseudomonadota; class Gammaproteobacteria; order Burkholderiales; family Usitatibacteraceae; genus FEB-7. Next base: position 1,252 of record JAMPXV010000278.1, on the reverse strand, counting down.
GGCGGGTTATCCAAGACCGTAGGCGCCCCCGGGAACCCCCAGCTTGCTGGGGCGAACCGATGGAGGGGGCTCAATGCAGGGGTGTTCGCCCCGAAGCCTACGCAGATAGCGAACCCAAGACAGGATTCTCGCGCCCCCCCGGGGGCGCAACCGGTCTCCTGACGAAAGGTCGCTATGGGTGGTGGGGCGCGGAACGGGCATTCCCAAGGGCCCGCGAAGGCGTCGCACCGAACAGCAGAAGGAGAAAGACCTTGAGTCTCAATCTACAAAGCAAGAAGGAAGTCGTGGCGGAGGTCTCCGCCCGTCTGGCCGATGCGCAAGTCCTCGTGCTTGCCGAGTACCGCGGCCTGCCGGTCGAGAAGATCACCCAGCTTCGTGCCAGGGCGCGCGCTTCCGGCGTCTACCTTCGCGTGCTGAAGAACACCCTCGCGCGCCGCGCGGTCCAGGGAACGCCGTTCGAGAAGCTCGCCGACCAGATGGTCGGCCCGCTCGCGTACGGCCTTTCCGTCGACCCCGTGGCCGCGGCCAAGGTGCTCCACGCCTACGCGAAGGAGAACGACAAGCTCGTCATCAAGGGCGGGGCGATGCCCGGCCAGGTGATGAGCGCCAAGGAGGTCGGAGCCCTCGCTTCTCTCCCGGGCCGCGAGGAACTCCTCGCCAGGCTCATGGGGACGATGCAGGCGCCGGTCACCAAGTTCGTCCAGACGCTGAACGAGGTTCCGGGCAGGTTCGTCCGCACCCTCGCCGCAGTTCGCGACCAGAAAGAGAAGCAGGCAGCCTGACCGCCTCGAACCCATCGTACGACCACTGAATCGATTACAGGAGAACGTTACATGGCTATCGCCAAGCAGGAAATCCTCGAAGCAATCTCCAGCATGACCGTGCTCGAGCTCTCGCAGCTCATCAAGGACATGGAAGAGAAGTTCGGCGTGTCCGCCGCCGCGGCCGTGGCCGTTGCCGCGCCGGCCGCCGGCGCTGCCGCCGCCGCCGTGGAAGAGCAGACCGAATTCACCGTCATTCTCGCCGCCGCCGGCGAGAACAAGGTGAACACCATCAAGGCCGTGCGCGAAGTGACGGGCCTGGGCCTGAAGGAAGCCAAGGACCTCGTCGACGGCGCGCCGAAGCCCGTCAAGGAAGGCATCAACAAGGCCGACGCCGAGGCGCTCAAGAAGAAGCTGGAAGAAGCCGGCGCCAAGGTCGAGATCAAGTAAGCGCTGTCCGTCTGCCGGCGTCGAGCGGCACCGCCCTGGCG
>JAMPXV010000056.1 GCA_023700985.1 Lysobacter sp. | reverse complement strand
TGACGTGGTCGGTTTCCTCCATGACCTTTCGCGCCACGAGGACGGGGTTGCGCACGCGCTGCAGCCCGCACACGGCGCCCACCCTCGCCTCGCGGCTCTCCATCACGCACGCGTCCAGCTCGCAGAAGCCGTCGAAGTTCAGCACCGCGCCGGTGCCCGCGTTGAAGATGGGATTGTCCTCTAGCATCACGACGGTCGCGCAGACGGCGTCGAGCGCGCGGCCGCCACCCGCGAGGATCGCCCGCCCCGCCTCCACCGCGTCGCGCAGGCCCTCGGTCGCGTCGTCGTCGGAGCCAGGGCGCCACCTGCCGGCGCCGCCGTGGGCGATGAGGGCGATCGTCATGCCGGGCCTGCGGCGCTGCGCAGCTTGATGTGCAGGTCGCGCAGCTGCCGTTCGGTCACCGGGCTCGGCGCCTCGACCATGAGGTCCTGCCCGCGCTGAGTCTTCGGGAAGGCGATCACGTCGCGGATCTGGTCCACGCCCGTCATCATCGCCACCATCCGGTCGAAGCCGAAGGCGATGCCGCCGTGCGGGGGCGCGCCGTAGGAAAGGGCATCGAGCAGGAAGCCGAACTTGGCGCGCGCGTCCTCGTCCGAGATGCCCAGCGTCTTGAACTGCTTCGCCTGGATCTCCGCGCGATGGATCCGCACGGAGCCGCCGCCAATCTCCCAGCCGTTCAGCGCGATGTCGTAGGCCTTCGCCAGCACGCTTCCGGGGTCGGTGTCCATGAGCGCCACGTGCTCGTCCTTCGGGCTCGTGAACGGGTGGTGGGCCGCGAGCCAGCGCTTGCCCTCCTCGTCGTACTCGTAGGCCGGGAAGTCGAGCACCCAGCACGGGCGCCAGCCCGCCTCGGCGTGGCCCTTCTCGTGCCCGACCTTCGCGCGCAGCGCGCCCATGGCGTCGTTCACCACCTTGCGCCGGTCGGCGCCGAAGAAGATCACGTCGCCGTCCTGGGCGCCGGTGCGCTCGAGGATCGCCGCCAGCTCGCCGGGCTTGAAGAACTTGACGATGGGCGACTGCAGCCCCTCCTCGTTCGGCTTCGTGCGGTCGTTCACGCGGATGTAGGCGAGGCCCTTGGCGCCGTAGATCGCGACGAAGGGCGCGAGGTCGTCGAGCTCCTTGCGGGTGAAGGCGGCGTTTCCGCCGGGCACGCGCAGCGCCGCCACGCGGCCGTCGGGAAGCTCGGCCGCCTGCCGGAACACCTTGAAGTCCACGCCCTTCATGAGGTCCGTGAGCTCGGTGAGCTCGAGCTTCACGCGAAGGTCGGGCTTGTCGCTGCCGTACTTCCCGACCGCCTCCGCGTAGGTGAGGCGCGGGAACGCGGGCAGGTCCACGTCGAGCACGCGCTTGAACACGTGCCGGACGAGCCCTTCCATGATGTCCTGGATCTCGCGCTCAGTGAGGAACGAGGTCTCGATGTCGATCTGGGTGAATTCCGGCTGACGGTCGGCGCGCAGGTCCTCGTCGCGGAAGCACTTCACGATCTGGTAGTAGCGGTCGTAGCCCGCGATCATCAGCAGCTGCTTGAAGAGCTGCGGCGACTGCGGCAGCGCGTAGAACTGCCCGTCGTGGATGCGCGAGGGGACGAGGAACTCGCGCGCGCCCTCCGGCGTGGACTTGTAGAGCACGGGCGTCTCGACGTCGATGAAGCCCGCGTCGTCGAGGTACTCGCGCACGGCCTTCGCCGCCCGGTGGCGCATCCTGAGCGCCTTCTGCATCGGCTCGCGGCGCAGGTCGAGGTAGCGGTAGCGCAGCCGCACCTCCTCGGAGATCGTCTCGTCGTCCATCATGAACGGCGGCGTGGTGGCCGGGTTCAGGATCTCGAGCTCGTGGGCCAGCACCTCGATCTCGCCGCTCCTGAGGCCGGGGTTCACCGTGCCCTCGGGCCGTCGGCGCACCACGCCCGTCACGCGCAGGACGAACTCGTTCCTCACGCGGTCGGCGACCGCGAAGGTCTCCTTCCGGTCCGGGTCGCTCACCACCTGCACGAGCCCCTCGCGGTCGCGCATGTCGATGAAGATGACGCCCCCGTGGTCGCGGCGGCGGTGCGCCCAGCCGAAAAGGGTCACGGTTTGCCCGAGGAATCGGGCGTCGGTCAGTCCGCAGTATTCGGTTCGCATTTTCTCTCTTGACCCCGTCTCGCGGGGCGATTCGATTCTTCGCTCCCGCCGGGCGGCGGGAGTCCTGACTGCCTTGCCGGGGATGGATCCGGCCGGAGCTGCGGGCCGCCGCCTACGTTTTCGGCGACGGCACCGGATTGGGGTCGGTCCCGGAGGGAACGCTCTCGGGCCGTGCCCCCGGGCGCGGCGGCTCGGCCACGCCCATGGAGATGATGTACTTGAGCGCCTGGTCGACGCTCATGCTCAGTTCGATCGTGTCGGACCGCGGCACGATGAGGAAGAAGCCCGCCGTGATGTTCGGCGTGGTGGGAACGAAGACCGACACCTGGTCGTGGCCGAGGTGGTCGGTGACCTCGTGTTCCGGCACGCCGGTGACGAGCGCGACCGTCCACGTCCCCGCATGCGGGTAGCGCACCAGCACGGCGCGGCGGAAGGCCTTGCCGTCCGGCGAGAAGAGCGTGTCGCTGATCTGCTTCACGCCGCCGTAGATCGAGCGGACGATCGGGATGCGGCCGAGGATCGAATCCCAGATGTCGAGCAGCCGCTTGCCGAAGAAGTTCGCCGCGATCGCGCCGGTCGCGAGCAGGATCGCGATCGTGAGCACGGCGCCCAGCCCCGGCAGGTGGAAGCCCAGGATGGCGTCGCTCTGGAAGCGGTCCGGCACGAGCCGCAGCGACTGGTCCATGAGCTCGACGGCCAGCGCGAGCACCCAGAAGGTGATCGCGAGGGGGATCCAGACGAGCAGGCCCGCGATGAGATAGCGCCGGAACGTCGCCATCACGCGCGTGCGCATCGTCTTCGCGGGGCGCCGGGGCTCAATGCGGGCCTACTGGCAGGCCGGGCAGGCGCCCGTGCCGCAGGCCGGCGTGCCGCCCTCCTTCGGGCCGGCGCTCTCCGACTTCGGAGCGGCGCTCTCCGGCTTCGCGGCCGGCGCGGCGCCGCCCTTGAAGTCGGTCGCGTACCAGCCGCTGCCCTTCAGCTGGAAGCCGGCCGCGGTGACCATCTTCGAGAACGTCTCCTGCCCGCACTGGGTGCAGCGGGTGTGGGGAGCGTCGCTCAACTTCTGGAGGAATTCCTGCTGGTGGCCGCACGCCGTGCAGCGGTACTCGTAAATGGGCATGGCTTGCCTCGGAAACGGGGAAAATTTTCATTTTAACACAAGCACTTGGCGCCTCATGCCCCGGCGGGGCCGGAAGGCCGGCCTCAGGCGACGCGGCGGCGGCGCCTGGCGAATTCGCCGGCACCTCCCAGGAACAGGGCCATCGCCCAGAACACCGGGGCCATGCCGAGTGCCGTGCCCACGCCGCCGAAGAGCAGCGGCAGGAAGGTGTGGCTCGTGTTCATCACCGTGGTGCGCACCCCGAGCGCCTCGCCGAGGCGCCCGGGCGGGGTGTAGCGCTGGATGAGCGACATCATGCTCGGCTGCGAGGCGCCCAGGCCCAGGCCGAGGAGGAACGCGATCGCCGCGATGAGCGGCACCGTCTGCACCAGCGGAAAGAGCGCGTAGGCGACGCAGGCGACGAACAGCGTCGCGCTCACCAGCCCCCACTCGGGAAGCCGCCGCGCGAACCAGGGCAGCACCATGCGGACCACGAAGGTCGCGGCCGCGAACGATCCCAGGATGCCCCCGATCGTGGAGGCGGACAGCCCGATGGAAGTCCCGTAGATGGGCATCACGAAGTAGAAGAGGTCCCAGGCCATCGCGAGGATGCCCGTCACGATGAAGACGCGCCGCAGCTCGAGGTTGCCCACCAGGTCCTTCAGGCGCCCGCCGGGCGCGCTCCCCTGGTGGGCGCGCGGGAACGCGCCCTTCGCGAACGCGATGGCGAGCGCGGGTGCCAGGCCCGACACGGCCAGGATGGCGAACGTGGCGCGGTACCCGACGCCGTCGATCGCGAGCCCCGCCGTGGTGGGACCCAGGAACCCCGAGATGGAGAACCCCAGGGCCAGCCAGCTGTAGTTCACGGCCCGGTCCTCCGGCGCGCTGATCGCCGCCACGGCGTTCTGCACCGCGATGTGGAACACCATGAACGCGAGCCCGATCACCGTGCACGCGAGGTAGAGCGCCGGCATGCCGGGCGAGAGGGCCGGGAGCCCGACGCCGCAGGCGAGCGTGGCCGCGGACCAGAGCAGGGGCCGCTTCGTGCCGACGCGGTCGATCATCCGCCCGGCGCTCACCGACAGCAGCATCGGCAGGATGGAGTACAGCGAGATCAGCGCGCCGACGGTGAGCGGGCTCGCCTGCAGGCTCAGCGCGTAGAGCGAGACGGTGACGCGGCTGCCGTTGAAAGCCGTGTGCGCGAAGACGGTGATCGCGACGAGAAAGGCGAGGCGGACGGCCGGGTGTTGCCCGCCGCCCGGGCCTGGGCTCAACCGCGCGACTCGAGCGCGGCGATGCGTGCCTCGATGGGCGGGTGGGTGGAGAAGAGGGCCATGAAGCCCGCCTTGTCGGAGATGCCCGAGGACTGGAAGGCCTTCGGGAGCTCGCCGGGTTCGAGGCCGCCGAGGCGGCGCAGCGCCGACACCATCGGCCTCGCGTTGCCCATGTAGTGCGCGGCCCCGGCGTCGGCCCGGAACTCGCGCTGGCGCGAGAACCACGCCACGATGATCGAGGCGAGGATGCCGAAGACGATCTCGCAGACGATGACGGTGACGTAGTAGCCGGGGCCCACGCCCCGCTCGGTCCGGAACACCGCCTTGTCGACCGCGTAGCCCACCACGCGGGCGATGAAGACGACGAACGTGTTCACCACGCCCTGGATGAGCGTGAGCGTCACCATGTCGCCGTTGGCCACGTGCGCCACCTCGTGCGCGAGGACCGCCTCTACCTCCTCCTTGGTCATCGAGCGGAGAAGCCCGGTGGAGACGGCGACGAGCGAGGAATTGCGGAACGCGCCGGTGGCGAATGCGTTGGGCTCGCCCTCGTACACGGCGACCTCCGGCATGCCGATGCCCGCCTTCTCGGCGAGCCGCCGCACGGTGCCCACGAGCCATTGCTCGTCCGCGCTCTGCGGCGTATCGATGACCTGGGCGCCCGTGGACCACTTCGCCATGGTCTTGGACATGAGGAGCGAGATGAACGAGCCCGCGAAGCCCACGACGGCCGAGAACACGACGAGCATCCCGACGTTCAGCCCCTCGGCGGCCAGGAAGCGGTTCACGCCCAGCACGTTGAGCGTGACCGAGAGCACCAGCATCACGGCCAGGTTCGTGACGAGGAAGAGGACGATGCGTTTCATGTCTGCGTGCCCCGTGGAAAAGTCGTTGAGACAGTCATTCTAGCGGCTGGTTCGCCCGGCCCGCGGCGCCCGCCCCCTAGAACGGGATGTCGTCCTCGAAGTCGTCGAACTTGGAGCCGGCGGGCTTGCCCGCCGCGGGCTTCGCGGCGGCCGGGCGCGAGGCGCCCTCGCGGTCCCCGCCCCCTTCCCGCTCGCCGCCGCCCATGCCCTGGCGGGAGCCCAGCATCTGCATCCGGTCCGCGACGATCTCGGTGGTGTACTTGTCCTGGCCGTCCTTGTCCTGCCACTTGCGCGTCTGGAGGCGCCCCTCGACGTAGACCTGGGAGCCCTTCTTCAGGTACTCGCCGGCGATCTCCGCGAGCTTGCCGAAGAAGGCCACGCGGTGCCATTCGGTCTTCTCCTGCTTCTCGCCGTTCTTGTCCTTCCACGATTCCGTGGTGGCGATCGACACGTTGGTGACGGCGCCGCCGTCGGGCATGTAGCGCGTCTCGGGATCGCGGCCGAGGTTGCCGATGAGGATGACTTTGTTGACGGATGCCATGGTTTCTCCCGGGGTCAGGGGTTGGTTGCTTGGGGCTCGTGGGGGTCGTGCACTTCGCTTTCGCGGGCGGCCGGTTCCCGCATCGGCCAGGCCACCGCGAGCCAGGCGATGGTGATGGCGAGGCAGGCGGCAAGGACGGCCACCGGGCCGAGGTGCTGGGCGATGACGCCGCCCGCGGCGGCGCCCACGAACGTGCCCAGGAACTGCACGCTCGAGTAGACGCCGGAGGCCGCACCCTTCGCCGCGGGCGGCGCCGCCTTCGACACCAGCGCGGGCAGCTTGGCTTCTAGAACGTTGAAGGCGGCGAAAAAGATGACGAGCCCGGCGCCAAGCGGCCAGAGCCGGTCGGCCGAGACGGCCAGCACCGCCACACCCGCGGCCAGCACGGCCACCGAGCCCAGGAAGACGGCGCGCTCGTGGCGGGCCAGCCGGCGGACCGCGACGAACGGGAGCATGAGCACGAAGCCCGTCCCCACGGCGCCGAGGTACATGCCCCAGTGCGAGGCGGCCGGAAGGCCGGCGCGCACCAGCGACAGGGGCACCACCACGAAGAGCGCCATGAGGACCGCGTGCAGGGCGAAGATGCCGGCGTTGAGCCGCAGGAGCTCCGGGTCGCGCAGCACGTCGGCAAAGGGCACGCGCGCCTTCCCGTGGTGGGCGACGGGGAGGTCCGGCACGACCCAGACGACGATCGCCACGGCGGACAGGGCCAGCAGGCCGGTGAGCGCGAAGATGCCCTGGACGCCCACGGCATTGCGCAGGAAGGGCGCCAGCACGAACGACCCGGCGAACGCCACCCCGATCGTGGAGCCGATGATGGCCATCGCCTTGGTGCGCTGGCTGGGGCGCGTCAGGTCCGCGGCCATGGCGATGGCCACGCCGGAGATGGCCCCGGCGCCCTGGATGACGCGGCCGAGGATGACGGCCCACGGCGCCTGCGAGAGCGCGCAGACGGCGCTGCCCGCGGCGAAGACGAGGAGCCCGGCCACCATGACCGGCTTGCGCCCGACTCGGTCGGAGACCCAGCCGAACGGGATCTGCAGGATGGCCTGCGTGAGGCCGTACGCACCCAGGGCGATCCCGACGAGCGTGAGGTTCCAGCCCGGCAGCCTCTCGGCGTAAAGGGCGAACACGGGCAGGATGATGAACATCCCGAAAAGGCGCAGCCCGAAGATCGAGGCGAGGGAAAAACTCGCCCGGAGCTCACGGGCGCTCATGCGGACCGGAGATGGGGCCACGGGGGGGGTTCGAACGGGAAAGGACGCTCAGGTATATTAACAGATTGCCCTTCCGGATCGTCCCTCGGCGCTGGCCAAGCGCCCGGGGGCCCACAGGACCCCGATTCACCCCGACCCAATCCCGGCATGGACCACATCCGAATCCGCGGCGCGCGAACGCACAACCTCAGGAACGTCCACCTGGACATCCCCCGCGACCGGCTGGTCGTGATCACCGGGCTGTCGGGCTCCGGCAAGTCGTCCCTCGCCTTCGACACCCTCTACGCCGAGGGGCAGCGCCGTTACGTGGAGTCGCTTTCCGCCTACGCCCGGCAGTTCCTGCAGCTCATGGAAAAGCCGGACGTGGACCTGATCGAGGGGCTCTCCCCCGCCATCTCGATCGAGCAGAAGGCGACCTCCCACAACCCGCGCTCGACCGTGGGGACGGTCACCGAGATCCACGACTACCTGCGCCTGCTCTTCGCGCGCGTGGGCGAGCCGCACTGCCCGGAGCACGGGCTGGCGCTCGCCTCGCAGAGCGTCTCGCAGATGGTCGACCACGTGCTCGCCCTGCCGGAGGGCACGCGCGTGATGGTGCTGGCCCCGCTCGTGACCGGCCGCAAGGGCGAGCAGGCCGAGCTCTTCGAGGAACTGCGCTCGCAGGGCTTCGTGCGCCTGCGCATCAACGGCGAGGTGCACGAGATCGACCGGCTGCCGAAGCTCGACCGCAACCGCAAGCACACGGTGGAGATCGTGGTGGACCGCCTCAAGGTCCAGGCCGACGCGAAGCAGCGGCTCGCGGAATCCTTCGAGACGGCGCTGCGCCACGCCGACGGGCGGGCGCTGGCCGCCGAGATGGACTCCGGGAAGGAGCACCTCTTCTCGGCGAAGTTCGCCTGCCCCCTGTGCAGCTTCTCGATCCCGGAGCTCGAGCCCCGGCTCTTCTCCTTCAACAACCCCATGGGCGCCTGCCCGAAGTGCGACGGGCTGGGGCAGGTCACCTTCTTCGACCCGAAGCGGGTGGTGGCCTTCCCGCACCTGTCGCTCGCCGGGGGCGCCATCCGCGGCTGGGACCGGCGCAACCAGTTCTACTTCTCGATGCTCGTGTCGCTCGCGGGCCACTACGGCTTCGACGTGGAGACGCCGTTCGAGAGCCTGCCGGAGCGCGCGCAGGCCGTCGTCCTCGAGGGCTCGGGCGAGGAGAAGATCGCCTTCCGCTATCCCGGCGAGCGCGGCAAGTCGGCGGTGCGCGAGCACGCCTTCGAGGGGATCCTGCCGAACCTCGAGCGCCGCTACCGCGAGACCGACTCGGCCGCGGTGAAGGAGGAGCTCGCCAAGTACCTCAACAACCGCGCGTGCCCGGAGTGCGGCGGCGCACGGCTGCGCCGGGAGGCTCGGCACGTGCGGGTCGCCGGCCGCTCGATCGAGGAGGTCTCGGCGATGCCGCTCAAGGACGCCCAGCCCTTCTTCGAGACGCTGGAACTGGCGGGCAACCGCCAGGCGATCGCCGAGAAGATCCTGCGCGAGATCGCCAACCGCATCCGCTTCCTGAACGACGTGGGGCTCGACTACCTGTCGCTCACGCGCTCGGCCGACACGCTTTCCGGCGGCGAGGCGCAGCGCATCCGCCTGGCGAGCCAGATCGGCTCGGGACTCACCGGCGTCATGTACGTGCTCGACGAACCCTCGATCGGGCTGCACCAGCGCGACAACGCGCGCCTCATCGACACCCTCAAGCGGCTGCGCGACCTCGGCAACTCCGTGATCGTGGTCGAGCACGACGAGGAGGCGATCCACGCGGCCGACCACGTGGTGGACATGGGCCCCGGGGCCGGCGAGCACGGCGGCGAGGTCGTGGCCCAGGGCACGCCCACCGAGATCGAGCGCAATCCCGCCTCCCTCACGGGGCAGTACCTGTCGGGCAGGCGGGTGATCGCCGCCCCGTCGAAGCGCCACCGCCGCGACGCGAAGCGCAGCCTGCGCGTGGTGGACGCGAGCGGCAACAACCTGAAGAACGTGACGGTGGACATCCCCGTGGGCCTCTTCGTCTGCGTCACCGGCGTCTCCGGCTCGGGCAAGTCGACCCTCATCAACGACACGCTCTACGCCTCGGCCGCGCGCCACCTCTACGGCTCCTCCACGGAGCCCGCGGAGCACGAGGCCATCGAGGGCCTGGACCACTTCGACAAGGTCATCAACGTCGACCAGAGCCCCATCGGGCGCACGCCGCGCTCCAACCCGGCCACCTACACCGGGCTCTTCACGCCGATCCGCGACCTCTTCGCGGGCACGCCCGAGTCGCGCGCGCGCGGCTACGGCCCCGGGCGCTTCTCGTTCAACGTGAAGGGCGGGCGCTGCGAGGCCTGCCAGGGCGACGGGGTCATCAAGGTGGAGATGCACTTCCTGCCCGACGTCTACGTGACCTGCGACGTCTGCCACGGGAAGCGCTACAACCGGGAGACGCTGGACGTCCACTACCGCGGGCGCAACATCTGCGAGGTGCTCGACCTCACCGTGGAGGCGGCGCTGGAGCTCTTCTCCGCGGTGCCGGCCATCGCGCGCAAGCTGCAGACGCTGATGGAGGTGGGGCTGGGCTACGTGCGCCTGGGGCAGAGCGCCACCACGCTCTCCGGCGGCGAGGCGCAGCGCGTGAAGCTCGCGCTGGAGCTCTCCAAGCGCGACACCGGCAGGACCCTCTTCATCCTCGACGAGCCCACCACGGGCCTGCATTTCCACGACATCGACCTGCTGCTGCGCGTGCTGCACCGCCTTCGCGACCACGGCAACACCGTCGTCGTGATCGAGCACAACCTCGACGTGATCAAGACCGCCGACTGGGTGATCGACCTCGGCCCCGAGGGGGGCGACGGCGGCGGCTCGATCATCGCGCAGGGAACGCCCGAGGACATCGCCGCGGCTCCCGAGAGCTTCACGGGGCGCTTCCTCGCGCCCTCGCTCGCCACTGCCCGCCGCCGGAAGGCATCCGCATGAAGGACATCCGCCAGCTTCTCCTCGCCAGCTTCCGCGCCGCGCTCGCCTCGGCGGACCCCTTGGAGATCGTCCCGCCGCACCTGCCGCCGCCCCCGGCCGGCCGGACCCTCGTGGTCGGCGCGGGCAAGGCGGCTGCCTCCATGGCCGCCGCCGTCGAGGCGTCGTGGCCTCCCGCGGCGCCGCTCGAAGGGCTGGTGATCACCCGTTACGGGCACGGGCTGCCGGCGCACCGGATCCGCGTGGTCGAGGCCGGCCACCCGGTGCCCGACGAGGCCGGGGAGGAGGCGGCCCGCGAGATCCTCGCGCGCGCCCGCGCGCTGGGGGAGGACGACCTCCTGCTGGTGCTGGTGTCGGGCGGCGGCTCGAGCCTCCTGTCGCTTCCCGTCGACGGCGTCCCCATGGCGGACCTGAAAGCGGTCACGCGCGACCTCCTCGCGAGCGGCGCGCCGATCCAGGACATGAACACGATCCGCAAGCACCTGTCGACGATCCAGGGCGGGCGGCTCGCGCTGGCGACCCGCGCCCGGGTGCTCGCGCTCGTGATCTCGGACGTCACCGGGGACGACCCCACCCACATCGCCTCCGGTCCCTGCTCTCCCGACCCGACCACCTACGCGGACTCGCTCGACATTCTCCAGCGCTTCGGCGTCGCACCCCCGGCCTCCATCGCCGCCCACCTCGCGAGGGGGGCGGCGGGCGCGATCCCGGAGACGCCCAAGGCGGGCGACCAGGGGTTCAACCGCGTCGATGTCCGCGTGATCGCCACCGCGCACGCGAGCCTCATGTCGGCCGCGGCCTTCGTGCAGTCGCGGGGCATCACCCCCATGGTGCTCGGCGACAGCGTCACCGGGGAAGCGCGGGAGGTCGCCAAGGTGCACGCGGCAATCGCGCGGCAGCTGCGCCAGCACGCGCACCCGTTCCGCCCGCCGGTGGCCGTGATCTCCGGGGGGGAGACGACGGTGACCCTCCGCGGGACGGGGAAGGGGGGGCGCTGCAGCGAGTTCCTGCTCTCGCTCGCCGTGGAGCTCGGCGGCCTCGGGAACACGTGGGCGCTGGCGGCCGACACCGACGGGATCGACGGCGCCGAGGCCAACGCCGGGGCGATCGTCACCCCGGACGTGCTCGCGCGCGCCGCGGCGCGGGGGCTGGACGCGAAGCGCCTGCTCGCCAACAACGACGGGTACGGCTTCTTCTCCGCGCTGGGCGACCTCGTCGTGACGGGCCCGACCCGCACCAACGTCAACGACTTCCGGATCGTCCTGGTCCTCTAGGACCCGGAAACGAAAAAGCCGACCCGGAGGTCGGCTTTCATCCTGCTGCCGGCGGCGGTGAAGCTCAGGCCGCCTTCTCGTCCTTCGCCGGCGCTTCCGTCGGCTCGGGGCGGTCCATCAGCTCGACCAGCGCCATGGGCGCGTTGTCGCCCTGGCGGAAGCCCCACTTGAGGATGCGCAGGTACCCGCCGTTGCGGCTCTTGTAGCGCGGGCCCAGCTCGTCGAAGAGCTTCACCACCATGTCGCGGTCGCGCAGCCGGTTGAAGGCGAGGCGCTTGTTGGCGAGCGTCGGGTTCTTGCCGAGCGTGATGATCGGCTCGGCGACCCGGCGCAGCTCCTTCGCCTTCGGGAGCGTGGTGCGGATGGCCTCGTGCTTGAGCAGCGAGACGGTCATGTTGCGCAGCATCGCGAGGCGATGGCTGCTGGTCTTGTTGAGCTTGCGAAGCCCGTGGCGGTGACGCATGGTTCGATTCCTTTCGGTGGTCTCTTGGCCTGTGCGGCCTTGTTGTTGTTGTGGTTTCGGGCTGCATCCCCGTCGACGCGGGGATGGCGGCTGGATCCCCGGCTACCCGGGGATGACGGCGCGGACTACCGCGCCGTCACTTCGTGAGGCCGGCGACCGGCCAGTTCTCGAGCTTCATGCCCAGGGTGAGCCCCTTGGACGCGAGCACTTCCTTGATCTCGTTGAGCGACTTGCGACCGAGGTTCGGGGTCTTGAGGAGCTCGTTCTCGGTGCGCTGGATGAGGTCGCCGATGTAGTAGATGTTCTCGGCCTTCAGGCAGTTGGCCGAGCGCACCGTGAGCTCGAGGTCGTCGACCGGCTGCAGCAGGATCGGGTCGACCTGCGGCTGGGCGCTCTCGACGCGCTCCTCGCTCGTCGACTGGAGCGACGCGAACACGGAGAGCTGGTCCACGAGGACGCTGGCCGCGTAGCGCACGGCCTCCTCGGGCTCGATCACGCCGTTGGTCTCGATGTCGATCACGAGTCTGTCGAGGTCGGTGCGCTGCTCGACGCGGGCGCTCTCCACCTGGTAGCTCACGCGGCGGATGGGGCTGAAGGAGGCGTCCAGCAGGATCGCGCCGATGGCGCGCGAATCCTCGGTGCGGCGCGAGGTGGCCGGCACGTAGCCGCGGCCCTTCTCGACCTTCACCGTCATCTCGAGCTTGCCGCCCTGCGTGATGTGCGCGATGAGGTGCTCGGGGTTGATGATCTCGATGTCGTGCGTCTGCTCGATGTCCGCGGCCGTGACCGGGCCGGGCTTGTCCTTCTTGAGCTTGAGGCTGACCTCGGCGCGGCCGTGCAGCTTCATGACGATGCCCTTGAGGTTCAGGAGCACGTCCACGACGTCCTCCTGGACGCCCTCGATGGTCGAGTACTCGTGGAGGACGCCGGCGATCTTCACCTCGGTCGCGGCGTAGCCGGGCATGGAGGAGAGGAGGATGCGGCGAAGCGCGTTGCCGAGCGTGTGCCCGTAGCCGCGCTCGAACGGCTCCATCACCACCTTGGCGTGCGTGGGGGACAGGTTCTGCACGTCGATGATGCGGGGCTTCAGGAAATTCGTGGCGTTGCTTTGCATGCGTTGGGCCTCTGCCAGTGTCGGTTGAGGGAGCGAGCCGGCTGCCGGTGCTTCCGGGCAGCGCCTACTTGGAGTAAAGCTCGACCACCAGCTGTTCGTTCACGTCGGAGGCGATCTCAGCCCGGTCGGGGACGCTCTTGAACACGCCCTTGAAATTCTTGGAGTCGACGTCGACCCAGCTCGGAAAGCCGTTGGCCTCCGCCAGCTCCAGGGAGCTCTTGATGCGCAGTTGCGCCCGCGACTTCTCGCGCACCGCGACGGTGTCGGAGGCGCGCAGGAGGTAGGACGGGATGTTCACGGGCTTGCCGTTCACCTCGATCGACTTGTGCGATACGAGCTGGCGGGCTTCCGCGCGCGTGCAGGCGAACCCCATGCGGTAGACGACGTTGTCGAGGCGGCTCTCCAGGAGCTGGAGCAGCACCTCGCCGGTGGCGCCCTTCTTCTGCGCCGCCTTGTCGAAGTAGTTGCGGAACTGGCGCTCGAGGACGCCGTAGATCCGGCGGATCTTCTGCTTCTCGCGGAGCTGGTGGCCGTATTCCGAGACGCGCGTCATCTTCGCGCCGTGCTGGCCGGGGCGCACGTCGAGCTTGCACTTGGTGTCGAGGCCGCGGCGGGCGCTCTTCAGGAACAGGTCTGTGCCCTCGCGTCGGGCGAGCTTGCACTTGGGGCCGGTATAGCGTGCCATGGTGTCTTCCTGTGGTCTCTTCGTTCTCGCTCGCCGGTTACATCCGGCGGCGCTTCGGCGGACGGCAGCCGTTGTGCGGCACCGGCGTCACGTCGGCGATCGAAAGGATCTTGAGGCCGAGCGCGTTGAGGGCGCGCACGGCGGACTCGCGCCCGGGGCCGGGGCCCTTGATGCGCACCTCGAGGTTCTTCACCCCGCACTCCATCGCGGCGCGACCCGCGGCTTCCGCCGCGACCTGGGCCGCGAAGGGCGTGGACTTGCGCGAGCCCTTGAAGCCGGCGCCGCCGGAGGTGGCCCACGAAAGGGCGTTGCCCTGGCGGTCCGTGATCGTGACGATGGTGTTGTTGAAGGAGGCGTGAACGTGCGCGATGCCCTCGGACACGTTCTTCTTGACCTTCTTGCGTACGCGGGTGGCGGCAGGTTTGGCCATGCTTTGGTTTCCTCGATTCGTCTAGGCGGTTAGGCCGACTTGGACAGTCGGACGGCCTTGCGCGGGCCCTTGCGGGTGCGCGCGTTGGTGCGCGTGCGCTGGCCGCGAACCGGAAGGCCCTTCTTGTGGCGCACGCCCCGGTAGCAGCCGAGATCCATGAGCCGCTTGATGTTCATGGAGTTCTCGCGGCGCAGGTCGCCCTCGACCGCGAAGCGGGTCACCTGCTCGCGCAGCTTGTCCATCTCGCCGTCGGTGAGATCCTTGATCTTGGCGGAGTGCTTTACCCCCGCCGCGTCGCAGATAACCCGCGCGCGCGCGCGGCCGATGCCGAAGATCGCGGTGAGCGCGATCGCGGCGTGCTGGTGGTTCGGGATGTTGATGCCGGCAATACGGGCCATTGCTTAATCCTTAGCTATTGTCCTGATCGGGGCGACCTGAATCAGCCCTGGCGCTGCTTGTGGCGCGGATCCGAGCAGATGACGCGCACGACGCCCTTGCGCCGCACGATCTTGCACTTGCGGCAGATTTTCTTCACCGAAGCCTGAACTCGCATCTCTCTTCTCCTTACTTCGCCCGGAACGTGATCCGGGCCTTCGTCAAGTCGTACGGGGTGAGCTCTACCGTCACCTTGTCGCCCGGAAGGATCCGGATGTAGTGCATCCGCATCTTCCCCGAGATGTGGCCGAGGACGATGTGGCCGTTCTCGAGCTTCACCCGGAACATCGCGTTCGGGAGGGTCTCCACGACCTCTCCCTGCATCTGGATAGTCTCTTCCTTCGCCATTCCCGATTTCCCTATCGCACCGGGAAGCCGCCCGAGCCCTTGAAGTTGGCCTTCTTGAGCAGGCTTTCGTACTGGTGGGACATCAGGTAGGCCTGCAGCTGGGCCATGAAATCCATCGTCACCACGACCACGATCAGGAGCGAGGTGCCCCCGAAGTAGAAGGGGACGTTGTACTGGGTGTGAAGCAGCTCGGGCAGCAGGCACACCAGCGTGATGTAGATCGCGCCGACGAGGGTGAGCCGCGTGATGATCTTGTCCACGTAGCGCGCCGTCTGGTCGCCGGGGCGGATGCCCGGGACGAAGGCGCCGCTCTTCTTCAGGTTGTCCGCCGTCTCCTTCGAGTTGAAGACGAGCGCGGTGTAGAAGAAGCAGAAGAAGATGATCGCCGAGGCGTAGAGCACGACGTACAGGGCCTGCCCGGGCGAGAGCGCCGCGGAGAGGTCCTTCAGCCAGGTCATGTTCTCGTTGGTCCCGAACCAGCTCGCGAGCGTGGCCGGGAACAGGATGATCGACGAGGCGAAGATCGGCGGGATGACGCCCGACATGTTGAGCTTGAGCGGCAGGAAGGAGCTCTGCCCGCCGTAGAGCTTGTTGCCCACCTGGCGCTTGGCGTAGTTCACCAGGATGCGGCGCTGGCCCTTCTCGACGAACACCACGATGTAGGTGACGCCGACGACCAGCACGAAGATGACGAGCGCCACCAGGATCGACATCGCGCCGGTGCGCACCAGCTCGAGCGTGCCGCCGATGGCGGAGGGCAGGCCCGCGACGATGCCGGCGAAGATGATCATCGAGATCCCGTTGCCGAGTCCCCGCTCGGTGATCTGCTCGCCCAGCCACATGAGGAACATGGTGCCCGTCATGAGGGTGACGACCGTCACGAAGCGGAACGCGAGGCCCGGGTCGATCACGAGCCCCTGCTGCGCCTCGAGGGCCACCGAGATGCCGAGGGCCTGGAAGGCCGCGAGCACCACCGTGCCGTAGCGCGTGTACTGGGTGATCCTGCGGCGGCCCGCCTCGCCCTCCTTCTTGAGCGCCTCGAGCTGCGGCGAGACCACGGTGAGCAGCTGCATGATGATCGACGCGGAGATGTAGGGCATGATGCCCAGCGCGAAGATCGAGAAGCGCGACAGCGCCCCCCCCGAGAACATGTTGAACATGTCCAGGATGCCGCCCTTGGTCTGCTGGAACAGCTTCGCGAGCTCGGCCGGGTCGATGCCCGGCACCGGGATGAAGGTCCCGACCCGGTAGACGACCAGCGCGCCCACGAGGAACCACAGGCGCCTTTTCAGGTCGCCCATCTTTCCGAGGCTGGCTAGGGGGTTCGAGGACAAGTCGCGTGCCTTTCCGGTCAGGCCGCCACGGAGCCGCCGGCCGCCTCGATGGCCGCCTTCGCGCCCTTCGTGACGCCGATGCCCTGGATCTTCAGGGCCTTCTCGACCTTGCCCGCCAGGATGATCTTGGCGCGCTTGACCGAGCCCGCGACGATGCCCGCCGCCTTGAGGGCGACGAGGTCGACCGTGTCGCCCTCGATCCGGCGCAGGTCGCCGAGGCGCACTTCCGCGGCCGGCACGATGGTCACGGCGGCGAAGCCGCGCTTGGGCATGCGGCGCTGCAGCGGCATCTGGCCGCCCTCGAAGCCGACCTTGTGGAAGCCGCCGGCCCGGGACTTCTGGCCCTTGTGGCCGCGACCCGCCGTCTTGCCGAGTCCGGAGCCGATGCCGCGACCGACGCGGCGACGCGCCTTCTTGGAGCCCGCGGCGGGCTTGAGCGTATTGAGTTCCATCTCAGTCCTCGACTTTCACGAGATAGCTCACCTTGTTGATCATGCCGCGGATGGACGGCGTGTCGGCGAGCTCCACGGTGTGGCGGATGCGGCGAAGGCCGAGGCCGCGCACGGAGGCCTTGTGCTCGGTGAGCGCGCCACGCAGGCCCTTGACCTGCGTGACCTTGATTTTCTTGGGGGAAGTCATCTTAAGGATCTTTCCTCAGCCGACGATCTCTTCGACCTTCTTGCCGCGCTTGGCCGCGATCTCGGAGGGGCGGTGCTGCTGGAGCAGCCCGTCGAGGGTGGCGCGCACGACGTTGTAGGGGTTGGTGGAGCCGTGGCACTTGGCCGAGATGTTGGTCACGCCCATCACCTCGAAGACGGCGCGCATGGCGCCGCCGGCCTTGATGCCGTTGCCCTCGGCCGCGGGCTGCATGAACACGCGCGTGGCGCCGTGGCGGCCGAGCACCTCGTGGTGGATCGTGCCGCCCTTGAGGGCGACCTTCACCATGTTGCGGCGCGCCTGCTCCATCGCCTTCTGGACGGCGACCGGCACTTCGCGGGACTTGCCCTTGCCCATGCCGATGGAGCCGTCTCCGTCGCCCACCACCGTGAGCGCCGCGAAGCCGAGGATGCGGCCGCCCTTGACGACCTTGGTCACCCGGTTCACCGAGATCATCTTCTCCCGGAGGCCGTCGCTGCGCTCGTCGTTCTGTTCGAATTTCGCCATGTCGGTTTCCTGTGGTCTTCTGCCTGGCCGGCGCTAGAACTTGAGGCCGCCCTCGCGGGCCGCCTCGGCGAGGGCCTGGACGCGGCCGTGGTAGCTGAATCCCGCGCGGTCGAACGCGACCTCGGTCACGCCGGCGGCCTTCGCCTTCTCGGCGATGCGCTTGCCGACGAGGGCCGCGGCTTCCTTGTTTCCGCCGTTGGCCATCTGGGCGCGCACTTCCTTCTCCGCGGTGGAGGCCGAGGCGAGGATCTTCGTGCCATCGGCGGCGACGACCTGCGCGTAGATGTGCTGGTTGGTCCGGTGCACCATGAGGCGCACGGCTTCCTGCCGGCGGATTCGCGCGCGCGTCTTCGCGGCGCGGCGCAGTCTCGAGGGTTTCTTGTCGGTCATGATCGGGTTCTCCGTTGCTGCGCCGGCTTACTTCTTCTTCGTTTCCTTGATCACCACGGTCTCGTCCGAGTAGCGCACGCCCTTGCCCTTGTAGG
>JAMPXV010000277.1 GCA_023700985.1 Lysobacter sp. | reverse complement strand
GACCCCTTTTCTGCTAGTCCTTCGCGTCGATCCTCAGCTCCTGCACCTTGCGGGTGAGGGTGTTGCGGCCGATGCCCAGGAGGCTCGCCGCCTCGATGCGCCGGCCGCCGGTGTGGACCAGCGCCCGCGCGATGAGGGCGGTCTCGAAGTCGCGCGTGAGCGACTCGGCGATGCCCGTCTCCCCGCGCGCCAGGCGGGCGGTGACCTCGCGCTCGAGCGCCTCGCGCCAGCTCCCCGCCTCGCCGGCGGCCGCGCCCGGCACCTCGCCGCGGATCTCGGGGGGCAGGTCCGCCACGTCGACGGCCTGGCCGGGGGCCATCACGGTGATCCAGTGGCAGAGGTTCTCGAGCTGGCGCACGTTGCCGGGGAAGTCGCGCGTGGCGAGGAACTGGACGGCGGCCTCGGTGAGGCGCTTGCCCTCCACGCCCAGTTCCCGGGCGCTGCGCGCGAGGAAGTGGCGCGCGAGCGCCGGGATGTCCTCGCGGCGCTCGCGCAGGCTCGGCAGGCGCAGCCGGATCACGTTCAGACGGTGGAAGAGGTCCTCGCGGAAGAGGCCCTGCCGCACGCGCGCCTCGAGGTCCTGGTGGGTGGCGGCGATCACGCGCACGTTCGCGGTGATCGGCGTGTGGCCGCCCACGCGGTAGAACTGGCCGTCGGAGAGCACGCGCAGCAGCCGCGTCTGCAGGTCCGGCGGCATGTCGCCGATCTCGTCGAGGAAGAGGGTGCCGCCCTCGGCCTGCTCGAAGCGGCCGCGGCGCATCGCCTGGGCCCCCGTGAACGCGCCGCGCTCGTGGCCGAAGAGCTCGCTCTCGAGGAGGTCCTTGGGGATCGCGGCGGTGTTGATCGCGATGAACGCCCGGGCCCCGCGCGGGCTGTGGCGGTGCAGAGCGCGCGCCACGAGCTCCTTGCCGGTGCCCGATTCCCCGGTGATGAGCACGGTCGCGTGCGACTGCGACAGGCGCCCGATCGCGCGGAAGACCTCCTGCATCGCGGGCGCCTGCCCGAGGATCTCCGGGGTATCGCCGCCCTCGGGCGGCGCCTCCACGCGGCGCCGGCTCTCCTCGAGCGCGCGGCGCACCAGCTCGATGGCGTGGTCGACGTCGAAGGGCTTCGGCAGGTACTCGAACGCGCCGCCCTGGAAGGCGGCGACGGCGCTTTCCAGGTCGGAGTAGGCGGTCATCACGATCACCGGCGTGGCCGGAAGCCGTTCCTTGAGCGCCTGCATGAACTCCAGGCCCGAGAGACCCGGCATGCGGATGTCGCTCACCACCACCTCGGGCGACTCCTCGTCGAGCCGGTCCAGCGCCTCCCGCGCGGTGGCGAAGGTGCGGTGGCCGATGCCCTCGCGGGCGAGCGCCTTCTCGAAGACCCAGCGGATCGAGCGGTCGTCGTCGATGACCCACACGGGGTGCGCTTCACCGCCGGCCCGCTCCGCGGCTGCGTTCCTGTCGCCTCTTTCCTCGATCATGTCTTTTGGGCTCGCTTCTCGACCATGGGGGCGTCCTCCGCGTTCAACGCCGGGCGAGCCCGGCTTCGCCGGGGCTGCGCACGGGCAGGAGGATCGTGAACCGGGTGCGTCCCGGGGTGCTCTCGAACTCGATGAGGCCGTGGTGCTGGTGCACGTAGTTCTGCGCGAGCGACAGGCCCAGGCCGGTGCCGCCCTCGCGCCCGCTCACCAGCGGGAAGAACACCTTGCCGGCGAGCTCGTCGGGAATGCCCGGCCCGTTGTCCTCGATCTCCACGGACACGGCGTGCCGGTAGCGGGTGCGCGCGATCGTCACCTGGCGCGCGATCCGGGTGCGCAGGACGATCTCGCCGCGGCCCGCCATCGCCTGCGCGGCGTTCCTCGCGACGTTGAGGATCGCCTGCAGGAGGCTCTCCTTGTCGCCCGGGAAGTCCGGCAGGCTCACGTCGTAGTCGCGCCGCACGGCGAGCCCCTCGGGGTACTCGGCCAGCAGCAGCGCGCGCACGCGCTCGATCACCTCGTGCACGTTGAGCATCTCGATCTGCGGCAGGCGGTGCGGCGTGAGCATCCGGTTCATGAGCGACTGCAGGCGGTCGGTCTCCTTCACGATCACCTGGGTGAACTCGCGCAGGTCGGGGTCCGGGAGCTCGCGCTCGAGGAGCTGCGCCGCGCCGCGGATGCCGCCCAGCGGGTTCTTGATCTCGTGGGCGAGGTTGCGGATCAGCTCCCGGTTGGCCTGCTGCTGCTCGAGGAGCTTCGCCTCGCGCGCGATGCGGATCTGCTGGTCCAGCTCGCGCAGCTCGATGAGGAGGCGCGCGTCCTCCTCCTCGACGGGCACGGCCACGCAGTGGAGCATCGTGGACTGACCGCCCAGCTCCAGGGCGAGCTCGTTGTCGTTGAACCCGGCGTCGCTCGCCACGGCCTGCGCGAGCCGGGCGAGGAAGGCGTCGTTCCCCGGCAGCGCCTTCGCGAGCGGCGCGCCGACGAGGTGCTTGCGCCCGTGGGCGAGCAGCGTCTCCGCGGCGGGGTTCGCGTAGGTGACGTGCAGGCGCTCGTCGAGCAGGAGCACGGCGGTCGCGAGGAGCTCGAGTCCCTGCAGCGCCATGGTCACGCGCGCGCGCGGCGCGCAGCAAGAGCCGCGCCAGCGAAGGATGCTGGCGCGTCGGCGGGAAGGGAGTGCCGGAAGGGGAGACTGCGCGAGGCTAGGGCTTGAGCGCGCCGAGCTCTTTCTTGAGCGCCTCGATGTTCTTCTCGTGCTCGGCGACGGTGGCCTGCAGCCCCCGGATGCGCCCGGAGGCCTTTTCGATCGCCGCGCGCATCTCGGCCTGCTGGGACGGCGTGGGATCGGCGGCTTGCTGCGCGACGCGCACGGCGGCGATGAGCGTCGGGTTCTGCTGCTCCTGGAGGAGGGACTTGCGCACCTCGGCAAGCGTCTTCTCCTCCTGGGCGAGCTCGTCCTGCAGGATCCTGCGGCGGACGTCGTCGCGGTCCTTCTGCGTCCCGCGGTCCACCGAGGCGACCGCGTTCGGAAGGCCCCTCGGCGTCACCACGGCGACGGCGGGCTTCACGGCGACCTTGTCCGGCGCCCTGGCCGCGGGCGCCTTCTCCGTCGCCACCGCCGGCTGGGCGATGCCCGGGATGGTGCTGAGCGGCTCGAGATCGAGGACGATCGCGCCCTTCATCGGGCGGTTCGTGTACGTGATCCGCCCGGACTCGTCCACGTGCTTGTAGATCGTCGTCTGCGCGAACGCCAGCGGCGAGGCGAGGCTCACCGCGACACCCAACCAGAGCGTCTTCATCCCGCACTCCTACGCGCGACAGGGGACGTTCAGGATAGGGAGGGGTCATTCGAAAAGTCAACGAGATCAAGGGCCTAGGCCGAAAATGCCCCATACCTTGTGGTCGTCGGGCGCGCCGACCACAAGAGGCGCGGGGCGGGGTCAAAGAAAAAGGGGCGGACGCCGCCGCCCCTTCGCCGGTGCGGAAAACCCGCGGGGGCGGTCAGGCCGAGTAGTACATGTCGTACTCGACCGGGTGCGTGGTCATGCGGAAGCGCGTGACCTCCTCCTGCTTGAGCGCGATGTAGGCGTCGATCAGGTCGTTGGAGAACACGCCGCCGCGCGTGAGGAACTCGCGGTCCTTGTCCAGCGCCGCGAGCGCCTGGTCCAGCGAGTGGCACACGGTCGGGATCTTCGCGTCCTCTTCCGGCGGCAGGTCGTAGAGGTTCTTGTCCGCCGGGTCGCCGGGGTGGATCT
>JAMPXV010000055.1 GCA_023700985.1 Lysobacter sp. | reverse complement strand
GTGATGTCCGTCACCACGCTCGACGCCGGGCTGTCGCGCCGCATGGAACCGCGGGCGAGCGCGCCGCCGCGCCGCCTCGAGGCGATCCGCCGGCTCGCCGCCGCCGGGGTGCCCGTCGGCGTGAACGTGGCGCCGGTCATTCCCTTCCTCACGGACCACGAGCTCGAGTCGATTCTCGAGGCTGGCGCCGCCGCGGGCGCGACCTGGGCCGGCTGGTCCCTCGTGCGCCTGCCCTGGGAGGTGAAGGACATCTTCCGCGAGTGGCTGGAGCGGCACTTCCCGCTCAAGGCCGCGCACGTCATGGCGCGACTGAACGAAATGCGCGGCGGGCGCGACAACGACCCGCGCTTCGGCACGCGCATGACCGGCGAGGGGCTCCTCACGGATCTCCTGCGCCGCCGCGTCGAGGTCGCGTGCCGGCGCCTCGGGCTCGCCCGGCGGCCTCCCGCGCTCGCGCGCGACCGCTTCCTGCCGCCCTGCGCGGGCGGGCAGCTGGGGCTGTTCTAGGCGCCACCCTCGACGATCGCGCGCGCCAGGCGCTCGAGCGTGAGCGGCGCGGAGCCCTCGGCCTTGTTGTTCGCGATCACCCAGGCTTCGTCGCCTCGAGCCGCGCATTCGCGGCACAGGGCGGCGATCTCGGCGCGGGTGGCGGGGTCCTCGTCGACCAGGCGGTCGAACGGCGCGTAGCGCGACTTCGCCTCCTCGTAACCGAACCCCGCGTGCAGGTTCCAGCGCACGATGAGCGGGCCCGGGCCGAGGGACGTCGCCGCCGCGGCCTGGACCTGCACCGGCGGCATGCGCGCGTGCACGCTCAGGCAAAGGCGCGTCCGGCACTCCGCCAGGGCACGCATCGTCTCCGGGCCGAGCAACTCGCGATCGCGCAGCTCCACCGCGTAGATCGCGTCGCGGGGAAGGTCGCGCAGGAAGCGGTGCAGGCGCTCGCCGAAGGCGGCGGGGTCGCGGGTCGAGGCCCGGCCCTGCGGCGGAAACTGGAAGACGAGAGGCCCGGCCGCCGCGCCCAGCCCCGCGAGGCAGGGCTCGACGAACAGCGCGCGCGCGGCGGCGGGGTCCATGAAGTGCGGGCTCGGTTCCCGCGATTCGAAGAGGTAGGCGGCCGTGAGCGTCTGCGGCGCCTTCACCAGGAACCGGAAGCCCTCGGGAACCTGCTCGGCGTGGCGGCGGTACTCGTCCTCCCCGATCGGGGCGTAGAACGTGCGGTCCAGCCCCACGGTGCGAAGCAGGGGATGGCGGGCGTAGGTGGCAAGCCCCGTGCGCGAAAGCACCCGCTCCGGAAGCACGCGGTCGTACACGACACCTGCCCAGCCCGAGAAAGCCCAGGACGAAGTGCCGAGGCGGATGGCGGGCGCAAGCCGCGCGGCGAGGCCCTGCAGCTGCGCGTCGCGGGCGGCCGGGCACGACGCGCCCGCCGCGGGCTCAGGGGCGGGAGATTCGCCGAAAAGATCGAGTTGCGAGCTCAACGCGGGGTGCCAACGATGGTATTCTCTTGCCCCATTTGCCACCGGGGAACACAATTTTCCGGGCCGGCGACGACGAGCCCCAAAGCACCCATTTTGAGGAGCCACCGATGTCCGCAGCACCCCTCTCGCTGGAAGACAAGTATACGCAAGAGTCCGGCCGCGTCTTTCTCAGCGGCACGCAGGCGCTCGTGCGCCTGGCGATGCTCCAGCGCAGCCGCGACCAGGCGGCGGGACTGCACACCGCGGGCTTCATCTCCGGCTACCGCGGCTCCCCGCTGGGCGGGTTCGACCAGGCCCTCTGGAAGGCGAGGAAGCACCTCGAGTCCCACCATGTCTTCTTCACCCCCGGCGTGAACGAGGAGCTGGCGGCCACCGCCGTCTGGGGCACGCAGCAGGTGGGGCTCTTCCCCGGCGCGAAGTACGACGGCGTGTTCGCGATGTGGTACGGCAAGGGCCCCGGCGTGGACCGCTGCGGCGACGTCTTCAAGCACGCGAACGCGGCGGGAACGGCGAAGCACGGCGGCGTGCTCCTCGTCGCCGGCGACGACCACGCCTGCAAGTCCTCCACGCTGCCGCACCAGTCGGAGCACGCGTTCGACGCGGCGATGATCCCGGTGCTCTATCCCACCGGCGTGCAGGAGATCATCGAGCTCGGGCTGCACGGCTTCGCGATGTCGCGGTACTCCGGCTGCTATGTCGCCTTGAAGACGATCTCCGAGACGGTCGACTCGTCGGCCTCGATCGTGATCGACCCGGCGGCCCCGGACATCGTGCTGCCCGCCGGCGTCCCGGTTCCGGCGGCGGGCATGAACATCCGCTGGCCGGACGCGCCGCTCGACCAGGAGCTGCGCCTGCAGCGCGACAAGATCTACGCCGCGCTCGCCTACTGCCGCGCCAACGGCCTGAACCGCATCACGATCGACTCGCCCAGCCCGCGCCTGGGCATCATCGCCTCCGGGAAGTCCTATCTCGACGTGCTGCAGGCCCTCGAGGACCTGGGCATCGACAAGCGCCACGCCGCGCAGATCGGCATCCGCCTCTTCAAGGTGGGCATGCCCTGGCCACTGGAGCCCGACGGCGTGCGCGAGTTCGCGCAGGGCCTCGACGAGATCCTCGTGGTGGAGGAGAAGCGCCAGCTCATCGAGTACCAGATGAAGGAGCAGCTCTACAACTGGCGCGACGACGTGCGCCCGCGCGTCATCGGCAAGTACGACGAGCACGGCGAGTGGGAGGCCGAGCGCTCCGAATGGCTGCTTCCGGCCGCCGGCGAGCTCACGCCGGCCATGATCGCGCGCGTCATCGCGGCGCGCATCGGCAAGTTCTACACCTCGAAGATCGTGGAGGCGCGGCTCCGGTTCCTGGAGGCCAAGGAAGCCGCGCTCGCCCGCCCGCGGGCGAAGGCCGCGCGCATCCCGTACTTCTGCTCGGGCTGCCCGCACAACACCTCCACCCGCGTGCCCGAGGGCTCGAAGGCGCTCGCCGGGATCGGCTGCCACTACATGGCGACCTGGATCCGGCCCGAGCAGACGATGACCTTCACGCAGATGGGGGGCGAAGGCGTCCCGTGGGTCGGGATCCAGCCCTTCACGGACATGAAGCACGTCTTCGCGAACCTGGGCGACGGCACCTACTTCCATTCCGGCCTGCTCGCCATTCGCGCCGCGGTGAGCGCGAACGTGAACATGACCTACAAGATCCTCTTCAACGACGCCGTCGCGATGACCGGCGGCCAGCCCGTCGACGGCTCCCTCACGGTGCCCGTGGTCACGCGGCAGGTGGCGGCCGAAGGCGTGAAGCGAATCGCCATCGTGACCGACGACCCGGCCAGGTACCGCGGCGCCGCGGACCTCGCGCCGGGGACCACGGTCCATCATCGCGACGAGCTCGACGCCGTCCAGCGCACGTTCCGGGAGATCCCCGGCGTCACGGCGATCGTCTACGACCAGACCTGCGCCGCCGAGAAGCGCCGCCGGCGCAAGCGCGGGACCTTCCCCGACCCGGCCCGGCGCGTGGTGATCAACGAGCGCGTCTGCGAGGGATGCGGCGACTGCGGGGAGAAGTCCAACTGCCTTTCCATCGTGCCGGTGGAGACGGAGTTCGGCCGCAAGCGCGCCATCGACCAGAGCACCTGCAACAAGGACTATTCGTGCGTGAAGGGCTTCTGCCCGAGCTTCGTGACGGTCGAGGGCGGGTCGCTCCGCAAGCGCGCGCCGGTCGCGCTCGAGGCGTTTGCGCTGCCGGAGCCCGAGCTGCCGGCACTCGACAGGCCCTGGGGAATCCTCGTCACCGGCGTGGGAGGAACCGGCGTGGTGACGATCGGCGCGCTCCTGGGCGTGGCGGCGCACATCGAGGGCAAGGGGACGGCCATCCTCGACATGACCGGGCTCGCGCAGAAGGGCGGCTCCGTCTACTCGCACATCCGCATCGCGGCGAGGCCCGAGGACATCCACGCCGTGCGCATCGCCGCGGGCGAGGCCAACGCGGTCATCGGCTGCGACATGATCGTGGCGGCCTCCGACGAGGCCATCGCGAAGATGCAGGCCGGCCACACGCGGGCGGTCGTCAACACCGACATGGCCCCGACGGGCGCCTTCACGCGCGATGCCGACCTCGAGATCCCGAAGCGCGGCATGATCGAGGCGATCGGCGAGGCCTGCGGCCCGGGCGCGACCGACTTCATCGAGGCGGGGGAACTCGCCTCGGCGCTCCTCGGCGACTCCATCGCGACCAACCTGTTCATGGTCGGCTTCGCCTGGCAGCGCGGCCTGGTCCCCGTCGGGCGGGAGGCGATCGCGCGGGCGATCGAGCTGAACGGCGCGTCCGTGGAGGCGAACAAGGCGGCCTTCGACTGGGGGCGGCGCGCCGCCGTCGACGTCGCGGCCGTGCGCAAGGCGGCGGTGCCGGCGGGAGACCTGCCCGACAGCCTGCGGCTGTCGGAAAGCCCGGACGAGGCGTTCGCGCGCCGCCGCGCCGAACTCGCCCGGTACCAGAACGAGGCCTACGCCAGCCGCTACGAGCGGGCCGTCGCGCGCGTGCGCGAGGCGGAGGCGGCGCGGGTGCCGGGTTCCACGGCGCTCACGCAGGCCGTGGCACGCTACCTCTTCAAGCTCATGGCGTACAAGGACGAGTACGAGGTGGCGCGCCTGTACGCCGAAGGGGACTTCCTCGCGCGCGTGTCCCGGCAGTTCGAGGGCGACTACCGCTTGAAGCTGCACATGGCGCCGCCCCTGTGGTCGGGCACGGATCCCGCCACGGGCGAGCCGCGCAAGGCGGCCTACGGGCCCTGGATGCTCAAGGCGATGGCGGTGCTCGCGAAGTTCCGGTGGCTTCGCGGCACGGCGTTCGACCCGTTCGGCCGCTCGCAGGAGCGGCGCGAGGAGCGAAGGCTCATCGAGGAATACGAGGAGCTCCTGGGGGAGATCGCCGAGCGCCTGGCGCCCGCCACGCTCGCCGTGGCGGTCGACCTCGCGTCGCTGCCGGAGCACATCCGGGGGTACGGCCCGGTGAAGGCGCGCCATCTCGCGCAGGCCGCCGAACGCCGCACGGCGCTCCTGGCGCAGCTTCGCGACCCGGAGAAGAGCCGGCCGCGGAAGGAGCCGATCCCCATCCGGGCCGCCGCCTGAGGGCCGGTCAGGGCCGGGCCAGGCCCGGCCACGAAAGCGTGTATTCCCCGGTGCCCAGGGCCAGCAGGGCGGGCATCCCGAACGGCAGGGTGAGCTTGCGTGCCACGTGGCCGAAGGGCAGTCCCTCGAGGACCGGGCAGGGCGCCAGCGCGCGCAGCGTCTCGACGACTTCCGGCATCGCGTAGGGGTAGCGCGCGGGATTGCGCGGCGTGCAGTCGGCGAAGTCGCCCAGCAGGATCGCCCGCTGCCGCCCGAGCACGCCCGCGTGGTGGAGCTGGAAGAACAGCCGCTCGACGGCGTAAGGCTCCTCCGCGATCTCCTCCACGAACAGGATGCCTCCGTCGACGGCCGGCAGGTAGGGCGTCCCGGCCAGGTGGGCGAGAAGGGACAGGTTGCCGCCCCAGAGCGTCCCGCTTGCCGATCCCGGCTCGTAGCCGTGGTCGCCGGCGACGGTCTCCGAATCGTGCGTTCCCCAGAGTGTCGCCTCGAAGTGGCCCCGCATGAACGCGTCGGGCTCCCCGTCGCCGAAATCGACGGCGAGCATCGGGCCGTGCAGGGTCGCCAGTCCCGCGCGGGCGAGTGCCGCGCAGTTGAAGGCGGTGAAGTCGCTGAATCCCGAGAACACCTTGCCGCTCTCGCCCACGCGTGCCCAGTCGATGGCGGCGATGAGCCGCGTGATCCCGTAACCGCCCCGGGCGGAGAGCATCACGTCGATGGATGGATCGTCGAGGAGCCGGTGGAAACCCGCCAGGCGCTCCGCGTCCGTCCCGGCGAAGTAGCGCCAGTCGCGGCCCGCTTCCTCGGCGACGACGACGCGGTGGCCCGCGGCTCGCAGTCGCGCCGTGCCTTCGTCGAGCCGCGCGCGATCGACCGCCCCCGACAAGGCGAACACGCCGATGGTGGCGGGGGAGGCCGGGGGACGCGGCCGGCGCGGCTCCCGGTCAGCCACGGTGGCGGCTCACCTCTTCGAAGGCGACGAGGTTGCCGTCCGGGTCGCGGACGACGAACCAGCGCGTGCCGCGGTCGTTCGTCGCCGGCGGGATGACCACGTGGTCGCCCGCGGGAAGCGCCTCGAAGCGCTTGTCGACGTCGTGGATGTCGAGGTGGATGGCGGAGCGCGGCACGGACGCCTCGCCGGGGTAGCGCGAGCGCTCGGCGAGGACCACCTTGATGGCACCGCTCGACAGGACCGCGCCGCGGCCCGTCTCGCGGTCGCCCCACTGCGAGACCACGGACCACCCCAGCGTGTCGCGGTAGAACACGAGGGAGAGCCCGAAGTCGGCGGGCTGGATGTGGAGGTGGTCGAAGCGATCGATCATGGAAGGCTACGGCTGGCCGCGCTGCGCCTGGGCGTCGACGACGGCCACGGCCGTCATGTTGATGATACGCCGCACCGTCGCCGTGGGCGTGAGGATGTGCGCGGGCTTGCTCGCGCCCAGCAGGATCGGGCCGATGGTGATGCCGTCGCCCGAGGCGGTCTTGAGGAGGTTGAAGGCGATGTTGGCCGCATCCAGCGTGGGCATGATGAGGAGGTTGGCCTCGCCCTTCAGGCGCGAGCCCGGGAAGGCGGCCTGGCGCACCTCCTCGGAAAGCGCGGCGTCGCCGTGCATCTCGCCGTCGATCTCCAGCTCGGGCATCCGGTCGCGGATGAGCTCGAGTGCGGCGCGCATCTTGACGGCCGACGGGGCGTCGCTGGTGCCGAAGCTCGAGTGCGACAGGAGCGCCACGCGCGGCACGAGCCCGAAGCGCCGGACTTCCTCGGTGGCGAGCTGCGCCATCTCGGCGAGCTGCTCGGGGGAGGGGTCCGGGTTCACGTAGGTGTCGCAGATGAACACGGTGCGCCGCGGCAGCATCAGGATGTTCATCGCATAGAAGTTGCCGACGCCCGGGCGGCGGCCGATCACCTGGTCCACGTAGTGGAGGTGCAGGCTGTGCGTGCCGAACGTGCCGCAGATCATCCCGTCGGCCTCGCCCTTGTGCATCATCATCGCGCCGATGAGCGTGTGGCGGCGGCGCATCTCGATCTTGGCGTACTGCACCGACACGCCGCGCCGCGCGGTGAGGCGGTGGTATTCCGTCCAGTAGTCGCGGTAGCGGGCGTCCCATTCCGGGTTGACCACGTCGAAGTGCTCGCCGGCCTTCAGGCGCAGGCCGAAGCGCTCGATGCGCCGCTCGAGCACCGCCGGCCGGCCGACCAGGACCGGCCGCGCGAGCTTCTCGTCCACCACGACCTGCACGGCGCGAAGGATCCGCTCGTCCTCCCCCTCGGCGTACACGATGCGCTTCGGCGAGGCCTTCGCCGCGGTGAAGATGGGGCGCATGGCGAGCCCCGACTGGTACACGAACTCGTTCAGGCCCTGCACGTAGGCGTCGAGGTCGCGGATCGGGCTCGTCGCCACGCCGCTGTCCATCGCCGCCTTCGCGACCGCCGGGGCGATCTTCACGATGAGGCGCGGGTCGAAGGGCTTGGGGATGAGGTACTCGCGGCCGAAGCTCATCTTCTCGTGCCGGTACGCCATGGCGACGATGTCGGACTGCTCGGCCATCGCGAGGTCGGCGATCGCGTTCACCGCCGCGAGCTTCATGGGCTCGTTGATGGTCGTGGCACCCACGTCCAGGGCCCCGCGGAAGATGAACGGGAAGCACAGCACGTTGTTCACCTGGTTGGGGTAGTCGGAGCGGCCGGTCGCGATGATGGCGTCGTCGCGCACAGCCTTGACTTCCGAGGGCTGGATCTCCGGCACCGGGTTGGCGAGCGCGAGGATGAGCGGGTCGGCCGCCATGCGCCTCACCATGTCCGGCTTCAGCACGCCGCCGGCCGACAGGCCGAGGAACACGTCCGCGTCCCCGATGATGTCGCCGAGCGTGCGCGCGTCGGTCTTCTTGGCGTAGCGCGCCTTGTTCTCGTCCATGAGCTCGGCGCGCCCCTCGTAGACGACGCCCGCGATGTCGGAGACCCAGATGTTCTCGAGCTTCACGCCGAGGGCCACGAGCATGTCGAGGCAGGACAGGGCGGCCGCGCCGGCGCCGGAGACCGCGAGCTTCACGTCGCCGATCTTCTTGCCCACCACCCGCAGGCCGTTCACGATGGCCGCGCCCACGATGATCGCGGTGCCGTGCTGGTCGTCGTGGAAGACGGGGATCTTCAGCCTTTCGCGCAGCTTCCTCTCGATGTAGAAGCACTCCGGGGCCTTGATGTCCTCGAGATTGATGCCCCCGAAGGTCGGCTCCATCGCGGCGATGACCTCGATCAGGCGGTCGGGGTCGAGCTCGTTCAGCTCGATGTCGAAGACGTCGATTCCCGCGAACTTCTTGAAGAGGACGCCCTTGCCCTCCATGACCGGCTTGGCGGCGAGCGGGCCGATGTTGCCCAGCCCGAGCACCGCGGTGCCGTTGGTCACCACGCCGACGAGGTTGCCGCGCGCGGTGAGGTTGCGCGCCTCGGCGGGGGAGTCCTTGATGGCCTCGCAGGCGAAGGCCACGCCCGGCGAGTAGGCGAGGGCGAGGTCGCGCTGGGTGGCCAGCGGCTTGGTCGGGGAGATCTCGATCTTTCCGGGCCGGGGCAGCCGGTGGTAGTCGAGTGCGCTTTTCTGGAGGTCGTCGAGCATTGGGCTAAACCCTTGAGCGGCATGGAGTTTGTGTCGAGTCTAGCATGGGGGGAGGGGGAGGGTCGGGAGGGGGCTTGACGAAACGAGTCGATATGACTAAACATATCGACATGTTGGAGGCGACCCCATGAACCGCAACTACCTGCGCGCGATCCCGCGCGAATGGCGCAACCTCTCGCGCGTCTTCGCCGCCCTCGGCGACGAGCACCGCCAGCGCATCCTGCTCACCTTCGACCCCGGCGAGCGCCTGCACGTCGGGCAGATCGTCGAGGTCTCGACGCTGTCGCGCACGACCGTGTCGCACCACCTCAGGGTCCTGCGCGAGGCCGGCATCCTGCGCTCGGAGAAGATCGGCAAGGAAGTGTGGTTCTGGCTCGACAAGGACTTCCTCGTGTCGTCGCTGGGCGCCGTGCGCGACTACCTGAAGGACAACGCGTGAACCGGCGGCGCTTCCTCCAGGCCGCTACCGCTGCGGCCGCGGCAGGCGTCCTGGCCGGATGCCGCTTCAGCCTGGAACAGGGGTTCTTCAACGAGTGCCGGGCGCCGGGCGGGCACCGGGTCATGCGCGACCGACTCGTGCGCGCCGCCTGGGATGGCGTCGACGCCCGCCGCGTCTGGGACTGCCACGCGCACCTCTTCGGCAACGGCCGCGCCGGCACCGGCATCTACCTCAACCCCGGATTCGACCGGCCCTCGACGCTCGCCGCCCAGGTCCGCCGCTCGATGTTCCTGAACGCCGCTTGCGGCGGCGAGGACGAGGACCGCCTCGACGGCGCGGTGGCGCAGCGCATCGCGCACCTGGCCGACGAGCTGCCGCCCGGCGCCAAGGTGATGCTGCTCGCGTTCGACTTCACCCACGATCCGGACGGCAGGCGACGCGAGGACCTCACGACCTTCGCCGTGCCCGACGCGTACGCGGCGCGCGTCGCGCGCGAGCGCCCCGACCGGCTCGAGTGGATCGCCTCGGTCCATCCCTATCGCCGCGATGCCGTGGCGGCGCTCGAGTCGGCGAAGGCGGCGGGCGCGCGCGCCGTGAAGTGGCTGCCGCAGGCGATGGGAATCGACCTCGCCCACCCGCGGTGCCGGGACTCCTTCGACGCCCTGCGCCGGCTCGGCCTTCCGCTCCTCGTGCACGTCGGCGAGGAGCAGGCGGTCGAGGGAGCGGGGCGCCACGACCTGGGCAACCCGCTCGCGCTGCGGCATGCGCTTCGTGCCGGCGTCCGGGTCGTGGCGGCGCACTGCGCCTCGCTGGGCGAAAGCCCCGACCTCGATGCCGATGCCGACCCGGCGCGCGCCCCGCGGGCGAGGAACATCGACCTCTTCGCGCGGCTCATGCGCGAGACGCGCGACTCGGGGCTCCTGCACGGCGACCTTTCCGCCGTGACCCAGGCCAACCGCGCCTCCGTCGTCCCCGAGATCATCGAGGCGTCCGCCTGGCACGGCCGGCTCCTCAACGGCACCGACTACCCGCTGCCGGGGATCATGCCGCTCTTCTCCGTGAAGGGCTTCGCGCGCGCGGGAATGCTCGACGAGTCGGCGGTCCCGGTGCTCTCGGAGCTTCGCCACGTGAACCCGCTCGCCTTCGACTTCGTCCTGAAGCGAGCCCTGTCGTGGCGCGGCGCGCGCCTGCCCGCGGCGGTCTTCGAGACGCGCCGCTTCTTCGATCCCGCGTTCCCGGAGGCGTGACGATGTCCTCGCAGGGCCAGTTCTCCCTCCTCGCCGAACGCCGGTTCGCGCCGCTCTTCTGGACGCAGTTCCTCGGCGCCGCCAACGACAACCTGTTCAAGTTCGCCTTCACGCTGCTCGCGACCTACCACGCCGCGCAGTGGGGGGGCGTGGACGCCTCGACCGCGGGGTTCGTGATCGGCGCGATCTTCATCGCGCCCTTCGTGCTGCTGTCGGCGACCGCCGGCCAGATCGCCGACAAGTACGAGAAGGGCACGCTCATCCGCTTCGTGAAGGACTTCGAGATCGCCGTCATGGCCATCGCCGCCGCGGGCTTCGTCGCCCGGGTTCCCGGGCTCCTCTACGGCGCGGTCTTCCTGATGGGCGTGCACTCGACCCTCTTCGGCCCGGTGAAGTACGCGTACCTGCCGCAGCACCTGAAGGACGTGGAGCTCACCGGCGGCAACGGCCTCGTGGAGATGGGAACCTTCGTCGCCATCCTCGCCGGCACGATGGCCGCCGGCTTCCTCGTGAAGGACGGCGCCGGCGCCTCCGGGGTCGCCGCCGCGTGCCTCGCGGTCGCCGTCCTGGGCCGCGTCGCCGCGGGGTTCGTTCCCCGGTCGCCCGCGCCGGATCCCGGACTCGCGATCAACTGGAACCCCTTCACGGAGACGTGGCGCAACCTCCGGATCGCCTCCCGCGACACGGCCGTCTTCCACTCGCTGCTGGGGATCTCGTGGCTCTGGTTCGTGGGCTCCATCTTCCTCACCTCCTTCACGCCGTTCGCGAAGGACGTGCTCGGAGGCGACGAGGACGTGGTCACGCTGCTGCTCGGCGTCTTCTCCACGGGGATCGGCCTGGGGGCGCTCGCCTGCGAGCGGCTGTCCGGCCGCAAGGTCGAGATCGGCCTGGTGCCGTTCGGCTCGATCGGCATCACCGTCTTCGCCGTCGACGTGTGGCTCGCGAGCCGCGGACTTGCGCCCTCCGGCATGAGGGACGTCGGCGCGTTCGTCCGGGAGGGCGCCTCGATCCGCATCATGGCCGACCTCTTCCTGCTGGCGCTCTTCGCCGGGTTCTACTCCGTGCCGCTGTACGCGCTCATCCAGAGCCGCGCCGAGCCGGCCCACCGGGCCCGGATCATCGCGGCCAACAACATCCTCAACGCGGTCTTCATGATCGCGGCCTCCCTCATGGCCACGGCCCTGCTGCGCACGGGGCTCACGCTCCCGCAGCTCTTCCTCGTGGTCGGCGTGATGAACGCCGCCGTGGCCGCGTACATCTACCTGCTGGTGCCGGAATTCCTGATGCGGTTCCTGTGCTGGCTCCTCATCCACTCCGCCTACCGCCTGCGCAAGGCGGGCATCGAGAACATCCCCGAGGAGGGCGCGGCCGTCGTCGTGTGCAACCACGTGAGCTTCGTCGACGCGCTGGTGATCCTCGCGGCGAGCCCGCGGCCGATCCGCTTCGTGATGGACCACCGCATCTTCCGGATCCCGGTGATCTCGTTCGTGTTCCGGACCTCCGGCGCCATTCCCATCGCGCCGGCGAAGGAGGATCCGGCGCTGCTCGAACGCGCCTACCGGGAGGTCGCGGCCGCGCTCGCGCGGGGCGAGCTGGTGGGGATCTTCCCGGAAGGCCGGATCACCGAGGACGGCGAGATCGCGCGGTTCCGCTCCGGGATCACGCGCATCGTCGAGCGCACGCCCGTGCCGGTGGTGCCCATGGCATTGAAGGGGCTCTACGGGAGCTTCTTCAGCCGGCAGGGAGGCGCGGCCATGACCCGGCCCTTCCGGCGCGGCGTCTTCTCGAGCATCGAGCTGGAGGTCGCGCCGGCGCTCGCGCCCGCCGGGGCCAGTCCGGAGGCGCTGCAGGCGAGGGTCGAGGCGATGCGCGGGGCGTGGCGCTAGGGGAGGGCGCGCGCGCCTGCATGCTAAACTCGGTCGCTCCCGTCCTGCCCCCTCGCGCGTCATGTCCGGCAACACCCTCGGCACCCTCTTCACCGTCACCACCTTCGGCGAGTCGCACGGCCCGGCCATCGGCTGCGTCGTGGACGGCTGCCCGCCCGGCATGGCGCTCTCGGAGGCCGACATCCAGCCCGAACTCGACCGCCGCAAGCCGGGCACCTCGCGGCACGTGACGCAGCGGCGCGAGGAGGATCGCGTGGAGATCCTGAGCGGGGTGTTCGAGGGGCGCACGACCGGCACGCCGATCGCGCTCCTCATCCGGAACGAGGACCAGCGCAGCAAGGACTACGCGAAGATCGCCTCGAGCTTCCGTCCCGGGCACGCGGACTACACGTACCTGCAGAAGTACGGCCTGCGCGACCCGCGCGGCGGCGGGCGCTCGTCGGCGCGGCTCACCGCCCCCGCGGTGGCCGCCGGCGCGGTCGCGAGGAAGTGGCTGCGCGAGCGCTACGGCGTCGAGATCCGCGGCCACCTCACGCACCTCGGCCCGAACGAGATCCCGTTCGAGTCGTGGGAGCACGTGGACGCCAACCCCTTCTTCGCGGCCAACGCGTCGATCGTTCCGCAGCTCGAGGCCTACATGGACCGCCTGCGCAAGTCGGGCGACTCGTGCGGCGCGCGGCTCTCGGTCGTGGCCGCGGGCGCGCCCCCGGGCTGGGGCGAGCCGCTGTACGGCCGGCTCGACGCCGACATCGCGCAGGCGATGATGGGCATCAACGCGGTGAAGGGCGTGGAGATCGGCGCGGGCTTCGCCGCGGCGGCCCAGCTTGGCACCGAGCACTCCGACGAGATGTCGCCCGAGGGCTTCCTCTCCAACCACGCGGGCGGGATCCTCGGGGGGATCTCGACGGGCCAGGACATCGTCGTCTCGATCGCGATCAAGCCGACCTCGAGCATCCGCCTGGCGCGCCGCACGGTCGACGTCGCGGGACGGCCCGCGGGCATCGAGACGCACGGGCGCCACGATCCCTGCGTCGGCATCCGCGCCACGCCCATCGCGGAGGCCTTCCTGGCCCTCGTCCTCGCGGACCATGCCCTTCGCCATCGCGCGCAGAACGCGGACGTGGCGTGCGACACGCCGCGCATCCCGGCGGTCGCGACCACGGTCGGCCCCGCCCACTCGGGCTCGCCTCTCGAGGATCCCGATCCCGAGGAGGCGTGAGGCGTCGGTAGGTATCGGGCGCGGGTTATAATTTCCCTTCGCCATGAACGCACTCACTCTCTACGACAAGCTGTGGCAGTCCCACCTCGTCCACGAGGAGCAGGACGGGACCGCCCTCATCTACATCGACCGGCACCTGCTGCACGAGGTGACGAGCCCGCAGGCCTTCGAGGGCCTGTCCCTCGCCGGCCGCAAGCCGTGGCGCATCGGCTCGGTCGTCGCGACCGCCGACCACAACGTGCCCACGAAGGGGCTGGAGCGCGGCATCGCCGACCCCATCGCGCGCCTGCAGGTCGAGACGCTCGACCGCAACGTCGTGAAGTTCGCGTTGCCGGTCTACTACGGCATGGGCCACCAGCGCCAGGGCATCGTCCACGTGATCGGCCCGGAGCTGGGCGCGACGCTCCCTGGCATGACGGTCGTCTGCGGTGATTCCCACACCAGCACGCACGGCGCCTTCGCCGCCCTCGCGTTCGGCATCGGCACGAGCGAGGTCGAGCACGTGCTCGCGACCCAGTGCCTGCTCGCCAAGAAGGCGAAGACGCTGCGCATCGCGGTCGACGGGAGGCTTCCCGCCGGCGTGACGGCCAAGGACGTGGTGCTCGCGGTGATCGGCCGGATCGGTACCGCCGGCGGCACCGGCCACGCCATCGAGTTCGCCGGCTCCGCCATCCGCGCGCTTTCCATGGAGGGACGCATGACGGTGTGCAACATGGCGATCGAGGCGGGCGCGCGCGCCGGCATGGTCGCCGTCGACGCCGCCACCATCGAGTACCTCCGCGGCCGCCCGTTCGCGCCGCAGGGCGAGGCCTTCGAGCGCGCCGCGGCCTACTGGCGCACGCTCGTGAGCGACGAGGGCGCGCGCTTCGACCGCGACGTCGCGATCGACGCGGCCGCGCTCAAGCCGCAGGTCACCTGGGGCACCTCCCCGGAGATGGTGGTCTCCATCGAGGACCGCGTGCCGGACCCCGCCGCCGAGAAGGACCCCGTGCGCCGCGAGGCCATGGAGCGGGCGCTCGAGTACATGGGACTCGACCCGAGGACGCCGATGACCGACGTGAAGATCGACAAGGTCTTCATCGGCTCGTGCACCAACTCGCGCATCGAGGACCTGCGCGCCGCCGCGGCGGTCGTCCGCGGCAGGCGGGTGGACCCGCGCGTGAAGCTCGCCCTGGTGGTCCCCGGCTCGGGGCTGGTCAAGCGCCAGGCGGAGAAGGAAGGGCTCGACCGGGTCTTCATCGACTCGGGATTCGAATGGCGCGAGCCGGGGTGCTCCATGTGCCTCGGCATGAACGACGACCGGCTCTCGCCGGGCGAGCGCTGCGCCTCCACCTCGAACCGCAACTTCGAGGGCCGGCAGGGTGCCGGCGGGCGCACGCACCTCGTGAGCCCCGCGATGGCGGCCGCCGCCGCGCTGGCGGGCCATTTCGTCGACGTGCGTCGACTCGCTTGAACGGAGAACCAAGGTCATGACACGGATATTTCTCGCCATCGCGGTCCTGTTCGCGGCCGCCGGCTGCAACACCGTCGAGGGGCTCGGCAAGGACATCAAGAAGGGCGGCGAGGTCATCGAGGACACCGCGAAGAAGGCGAAGTGATGGAGAAGTTCACGCTGCACGCCGGGCTCGTGGCGCCGCTGGACCGCGAGAACGTCGACACCGACGCGATCATCCCGAAGCAGTTCCTGAAGTCCATCCACCGCACGGGCTTCGGGCCGAACCTGTTCGACGCGTGGCGCTACCTCGACCCGGGCGAGCCCGGCCAGGACCCGCACTCGCGAAAGCCCAACCCCGACTTCGTCCTGAACCAGCCGCGCTTCCGGGGCGCCTCGATCCTCATCGCGCGCAAGAACTTCGGCTGCGGGTCGTCGCGGGAGCACGCGCCCTGGGCGCTCCAGCAGTACGGCTTCAAGGCGATCATCGCGCCCTCGTACGCGGACATCTTCTTCAACAACTGCTTCAAGAACGGGCTGCTTCCCATCGTGCTGCCGGACTTCCACCTCGACCACCTCTTCCAGGAGGTCGCCGCGCACCTGGGCTACCGGCTCGCCGTCGACCTGCCCGCGCAGACCGTGACAACGCCCTCGGGGCAGGTCATGCGCTTCGACGTCGAGCCCTTCCGCAAGGAGTGCCTCGTGAACGGCTGGGACGACATCGGGCTCACGCTGCGCCGCCAGGACGCGATCCGCGCCTACGAGGAACGGCGCCGGGCGTCCGAGCCGTGGATCTTCTCCTGAGGCGGCCATGAAGATCGCGCTCCTGCCGGGCGACGGCATCGGCCCCGAGATCCTGAGGCAAGCCGTCCGCATCCTCGATGCCCTGCGCTCGGACGGGCTGAAGATCGAGACGGAGGAGGCCCCCGTCGGCGGCGCGGCCTACGACATCGCCGGCGACCCGCTTCCCGCCGCCACGCTCGCGCTCGCGAAGAGCGCCGACGCCGTGCTCTTCGGCGCCGTCGGCGGGCCGCAGTACGACGCGCTGCCGCGCGACAAGCGCCCCGAGAAGGCGATCCTGGGGCTGCGCAAGGAGTGCGACTTCTTCGCGAACCTGCGTCCGGCCACGGTGTTCCCGGAGCTCGCGGACGCCTCCACGCTGAAGCCCGAGGTGGTCTCCGGCCTGGACATCATGTTCGTGCGCGAGCTCACCGGCGACATCTACTTCGGCCAGCCGCGCGGCATCACGGGCGCCAGGGGCGAGCGCGTCGGGTTCAACACCATGCACTACACCGAGGCGCAGATCACGCGGATCCTGCACGTGGGCTTCCGCACCGCCCGGCAGCGCGGCAAGCGCCTGTGCTCGGTGGACAAGATGAACGTCCTCGAGACCACGCAGCTCTGGCGCGACATCGCCGAGGAGATCGCGCCCGGGTATCCCGACGTGGAGCTCACGCACATCCTCGTGGACAACTGCGCGATGCAGCTGGTGCGCAACCCGCGGCAGTTCGACGTGCTGGTCACCGGCAACATGTTCGGCGACATCCTCTCGGACGAGGCCTCGATGCTCACCGGCTCGATCGGGATGCTGCCTTCCGCATCGCTCGACGCGAACGGCAAGGGGCTCTACGAGCCCATCCACGGCTCCGCCCCGGACATCGCGGGCAAGGGCGTGGCCAACCCGCTCGCGCAGATCCTCTCCATGGGGATGATGTTCCGCTACACCTTCGGGCTGCCGGACGTCGCCGCGCGCATCGAGGGCGCGGTGCGCAAGGCGCTCGCCTCGGGGCTGCGCACGGCCGACATCGCGGCGGGCGGCACCAGGCCCTGCACGACCGCGGAGATGGGCTCGGCGGTCCTGAAGGCCCTGTAGGAAACCACCAGGAAGCGGGGGCAGGAGGCGCCCCGCCTCTCCGGCAGCAGGCAACGCGCCTCCCCACCCGAAAGAACGAAAATGGCGAACAGGAAGACGGCAGGCATCATCGGTTGGCGCGGCATGGTGGGTTCCGTGCTCATGGAACGCATGCGCGCCGAGGGGGACTTCGACCTCGTCGACCCGGTGTTCTTCACGACCTCGAACGTGGGCGCCGCCGGGCCGGACATCGGCCGGCCGACGGGGCCGCTCAAGGATGCGGGCGACATCGCGGAACTGGCGAAGAACGAGATCCTCATCACCTGCCAGGGCGGCGACTACACGAAGTCGGTCTACCCGAAGCTGCGCGCCGCGGGCTGGCAGGGCTACTGGATCGACGCGGCCTCGGCGCTGCGCATGGAGAAGGACGCCGTCATCATCCTGGACCCGGTGAACCGCCCGGTGATCGACCGCGCGCTCGCCGCCGGCGTGAGGAACTACATCGGCGGCAATTGCACCGTGAGCCTGATGCTCATGGCGATCGACGGGCTGCTGAAGGCCGACCTCGTCGAGTGGGTGAGCGCCATGACGTACCAGGCTGCCTCGGGCGCCGGCGCCCAGAACATGCGCGAGCTGCTGCAGCAGATGGGCGAGGTGCACTTCGCGGCCAAGGCGCTGCTCGACGACCCGGCGTCGGCGATCCTGGACATCGACCGGGAGGTCGCGGGGATCCTGCGCGACGAGAAGTTCCCGACGACCCACTTCGGCGTGCCGCTGGCCGGCAGCCTCCTGCCGTGGATCGACAGCGACCTCGGCA
This sequence comes from Lysobacter sp., assembly GCA_023700985.1. Classification (GTDB taxonomy): domain Bacteria; phylum Pseudomonadota; class Gammaproteobacteria; order Burkholderiales; family Usitatibacteraceae; genus FEB-7. The sequence continues at coordinate 310 of JAMPXV010000055.1, read as the reverse complement.
ACGGCCAGAGCCGGGAGGAATGGAAGGGGCACGCGGAGACGAACAAGATCCTCGGCCGCGAATCCTCTCCCGTGGCGGTCGACGGGCTGTGCGTGCGCGTGGGGGCCATGCGCTGCCACAGCCAGGGCCTCACCATCAAGCTGCGCAGGGACCTTCCCCTCGAGGAGATCGAGTCCCTGCTCGCGAAGGCCAACGACTGGGTGCGTGTCGTGCCGAACCGACGTCCCGAGACGCTCGAGCGCCTGACGCCGGCCGCCGTCACCGGCACCCTCGAGGTGCCCATCGGCAGGCTGCGGAAGCTCCGCATGGG
>JAMPXV010000054.1 GCA_023700985.1 Lysobacter sp. | reverse complement strand
TGCCATACGCATCCTCAGCCGTGCCTGGCTGCGCGTCCTGTGGCGCGCCTGGGTCGATCGCAAACCCTACGATCCCCAGCTCCACAACGGAGCGCTTGCCATGGGTTGACACAGGATGTCTCATGCGCCCCTCGCCCGCGCGGGCCTCATGCCGCCAGCCACTGGCCGATGGCCCCGACCTGGCCGGCGTGCGTGAGGTCGACCTGCAGCGGCGTGACCGACACGGCGCCGCGCTCGAGCGCGTGGAAGTCGGTGCCCGGGCCGGCCTCGCGCGCGGCACCCGCGGGCCCCACCCAGTACACGGTGTCGCCGCGCGGGTTGACGCTCTTCACGACGGGCTGGGCCTTGTGCCGCCGCCCGAGCCGCGTCACCTCCATGCCCGCGAGCTGGTCGTAGGCGAGGTCCGGGACGTTCACGTTGAGCAGGATCGGCTCCTCGGGCGGGGCGCGGCGGATGCGGTCTACGAGCTCGCGCGCCACTCGCGCGGCGGTGTCGTAGTGGGCGTACTCCTTGCCCACGAGCGAGACGGCGATCGCGGGAACGCCCAGCAGGTAGCCCTCGGTGGCCGCGGCGACGGTGCCGGAATAGAGGGTGTCGTCGCCCATGTTGGAGCCGGCGTTGATGCCGGAGACCACGATGTCGGGCTCGATGTCGAGCAACCCCGTCACCGCCATGTGCACGCAGTCCGTCGGCGTGCCGTTCACGTAGTAGAAGCCGTTGCCCGCGCGGTGCAGCGACAGCGGGCGGTCGAGCGTGAGCGAGTTCGATGCGCCGCTGCGATCGCGTTCCGGGGCCACCACGGTGATCTCGCCGAGGGGCGAAAGGGCCTCGTGGAGCGCCGCCAGGCCGGGGGCGAAGTAGCCGTCGTCGTTCGAGAGGAGGATGCGCATCGCGGGGGCTTTCGCCCGGGGAAATTTTCGCTGCGCGATTATACCCGATGGACCCCGGGCCGCCGTTCGCGCGTGGGCTAGAATGACGCCTGCCTTTCGCCCTTCACGCGCCCGCCTCCCGCCATGAACCGCCTCGCCTCCCGCATCGCCCTCGCGCTCGCCACCGCCATCCCCGCGCTTTGCGCCGCCACCGTGCTCGACGTCGCGGGCCTCTCGACGGACGTCGCCGCCTGCGACGACTTCTACGATTACGCCAACCGCCACTGGCTGGAGGCGACGGCGATCCCCGACGACCAGCCGCGCTGGGGCACGTTCGACATCATCGGCAAGCGCAACAAGGAGCGCCTGAAGGGCATCCTCGACTCCGCCGCGCGCTCGAACCCCTATCCCGAGGGGACGAACCGCCACAAGGTCGTCGCCTTCTACGCGAGCGGGATGGACGAGGCGGCCATCGCCCGGGCGGGGCTGGCGCCCCTTGCGCCGCTCTTCGCCGCCATCGATGCCGTGAAGGCGCCGGCCGACCTCCCCGCGGCGTTCGCCGTCCTGCACCGGGCCGGCATCCATGCCGGGTTCGCCTTCAGCGTGCGCCAGGACGCCAAGGACTCGCGCCGCTACCTCGCCGAGATCCGCCAGGCGGGTCTGGGCCTGCCGGACCGCGACTACTACTTCCGCGACGACGAGCGCTCGACCGCGCAGCGTAACGCGTACCACGAGCACCTCGCGAAGGTCTTCGCCCTGACGGGCGAGGGACGGCGCGCGGTGCCCTACCTCGCCTCGAGCGTCCTTTACACGGAGAAGCTGCTCGCCGGCGCCCAGATGACGCTCGTGGAGCGGCGCGACCCGGAGAAGACCTACAACATCCGCTCCGCCGGGGCCCTCGCGAAGGAGGCGCCCGGCTTCGACTGGAAGGCGTACTTCGCCGCGATCGGCGCGCCCGGCCTCGGGGAGCTGAACGTGGCGCAGCCCGCCTACGCCGCCGAATTCGCGAAGCTCGCGGCTTCGCGGCCCGCGGCCGACTGGCGCGCCTACCTGCGCTGGCACGTGATCAACGCGGCCGCCAGCAAGCTGCCACGCGCGTTCGAGGAGGCGCACTTCGCCTTCTTCCAGCGCACGCTCACCGGCGTGGCGAGCCCTGCGCCGCGGGCCGAGCGCGTGATCGACGCGATCAGCGGCCGTTACGGGCAGGAGCCGCTCGCCCACGCAATCGGCGAGCTCTTCGTGGGGGAGACCTTCCCGCCGCAGGCCAAGGCGCGCGCCCTGGAGCTCGTCGGCCACGTGAAGGCGGCGCTTCGCGAGCGCCTGCTCGCCGTCGACTGGATGGAGGAGCCCACGCGCGAGGCCGCGCTCGACAAGCTCGACCGCATGGCGGTGAAGATCGGCTACCCGGACCGCTGGCGCGACTTCTCGTCGGCGGAGGTGGGCGACCGTCCCTTCGCGGAAAACTGGCTCAACGCCAACGCGTTCGAGTTCCGGCGGGTGCTGGCGCGGCTTGGCAAGCCCGTGGATCGCGGCGACTGGTGGATGTCGCCTCACATCGTGAACGCGTACTACGGCTCGAGCCTGAACGAGATCGTCTTTCCCGCGGGCATCCTCCAGCCGCCCTACTTCGACGCCAACGCCGACGACGCCGTGAACTTCGGCGGCATCGGCATGGTGATCGGCCACGAGATCACGCACGGGTTCGACGACCGCGGCCGCCGCTACGACGCGGACGGCAACCTGCGCGAGTGGTGGACGCCGGCCGACCAGAAGCGCTACCGCGAGCGCGCCCAGGCCATCGTCGCCCAGTACGACGCCTACGCCGGCGTGGACGGCCTCAAGGTGAACGGCAAGCTCACCCTCGGCGAGAACATCGCGGACCTCGGCGGGCTGCGCATCGCCTACCTCGGGCTGCAGCGCGCGCTCGACGGCAAGCCCAGGGAAAAGATCGAGGGCTTCACCGCCGAGCAGCGCTTCTTCCTCGCCTTCGCGCAGGCGTGGCGCTCGCGCTCGCGCCCCGAGCAGGAACGACTGCGCCTCCTCACCGACAGCCATTCGCCGCCGCGCTACCGCGTGCAGGGCCCGCTCGCGAACCTGCCTGAATTCTCGCGCGCGTTCTCCTGCCCGGCCGATGCGCGCGCGATGCGCGCCCAAGGCGAGCAGGTGAGCCTCTGGTGAGGCCGCGAACGCCGTGAACGCGCGAACGGGTGCGGCAGGCCTCGACCCGCGGACGCGGGCGGAGGCGTTCCTTTCCGGCGCCTGCGGCGCCTCGCGCGTGGCGATCGAACGCTGGGAGCGGCTGTCGGGCGGTGCGATCCAGGAGAACATCGCCGTCGACGCCGTCGTGGAAGGCGGCGCCTTCGCGGGGCGGCAAGCCTGGGTCCTGCGCACCAACGCGCCGTCCGCCGTCGCGACGAGCCACTCGCGCGCCGACGAGTTCGCGATCCTGCGCGCAGCCCACGCCGCGGGCGTGCGCGTGCCGGAGCCGCTCTTCCTCTGCCGCGACGGCGGCGGCCCCGACTTCTTCGTGATGCGCCGCGTGCCGGGCGTGGCCGCGGGCCACCGCCTCAGCAAGGACGACTCGCTCGTGCCGGACCGCGCCGCACTCGCCCGCGAACTGGGCGCGAACCTCGCCCGGCTGCACCGCGTGCGCCCGCCCGTGGCCGCGCTCGCGTTCCTGGGCGATGCGCCGGCGGACCACGCGCGCGCCACCATCGCCGCCTACCGCGGCGACCTCGACCGGCTTTCCGCCGTGCGCGGCGAGGCCTGGCCGGCGCTGGAATGGGGACTCGCCTGGTGCGCGCGCCACGCGCTCGCGCCGCGCGCGCCGTGCCTGCTGCACCGCGACTACCGCACCGGCAACTACCTCGTGAACGAAGGGCGCCTGGCCGCCGTGCTCGACTGGGAGTTCGCGGGATGGGGCGATGCGCGCGAGGACCTGGGCTGGATGCTCGCCCGCTGCTGGCGCTTCGCGCGCCCCGACCGCGAGGCCGGCGGCGTGGGCTCGGCGCGGGATTTCCTCGCCGGCTACCTCGAAGCCGGCGGCGAGGCCGTCTCGCCGGAAGACACGCGCTACTGGCAGGCGATGGCGCACCTGCGCTGGGCGGTGATCGCGCTGCAGCAGGCCGAGCGGCACCGGTCGGGCTCGCAGCGCTCGCTCGAGCTCGCCCTTACCGCGCACATCGTCCCGGAACTGGAGCAGGAAATCCTCGACCTCACGGCGGGCCCCTCGTGAAAGTCGAACCCTCCTCCCGGGACCTCCTCGAGATCGCGCGCGCCGCCCTCCTCACGGAGATCGCGCCGGCGCTTCCGGAAGCGCAGCGCTACGGCGCGCTCATGGCGGCCAACGCGCTCGCCATCGCGGGACGCGAGCTCGCCGCGCCCGATGGCGCCGCCGCCGAGACTGCGCGCCTTGCCGCCCTGCTTCCCGGGTGGGCGCCGCCGGGCGATGGCCCGGAGATCCTGCGCCAAGGAACGGCGCGGCTCGCCGCCCGCATCCGCGAAGGCGCCTTCGACGAAGGCCCCGCCCGCGAAGCGCTTCTCGCGCACCTGCGCGAGACGGTCCGTGCGCGGCTCGCGGTAAGCAACCCGCGGGCGCTCGCCCGCGACGAAGGAACCGCGCGATGACTCCCGACCCCCTCTTCGACGTAAGCGGCAAGGTGGCCCTGGTCACCGGCGCCTCCAGCGGCCTGGGCGCGAACTTCGCGCGGCTCCTCGCGAGCCGCGGCGCGGTCGTGGTCGCGGCCGCGCGCCGCCTGGACCGCCTGGAAAGCCTCGTGCGCGAGGGCGGCGCCGCGCACGCCGTGGCGCTGGACGTCACCGATCCCGCGAGCGTCGAGGCCGCGGTCGCCCGTGCGGCGGGGCTCGCCGGCCCGATCGACATCCTCGTGAACAACGCCGGCATCGCCGACACCAAGGCCTCGATCGACCTCACCGAGGACGACTGGCGCCGCGTCCTCGACACCAACCTCGACGGCGCCTGGCGCGTGGCGCAGGCGGTGGCGAGGACGATGATCGCCGCCGGGCGCCCCGGCTCGATCGTGAACATCGCCTCGATCCTCGGCCTTCGCCAGGCCACGCACCTCCTTCCGTACGCCGCCGCCAAGGCCGCGCTCGTGCAGGTGACCCGGTCGCTCGCGCTCGAGTGGGCGCGCCACGGCATCCGCGTGAACGCGATCGCGCCCGGCTACGTGATCACGGAGATGAACCGCGACTTCTTCGCCTCCGAGGCCGGGCACGCGATGGCCAGGCGCGTGCCGCAGCGGCGCATCGGCTCGCCGGGCGACCTCGAGGGCGCACTGCTCCTGCTGGCCTCCGGGGCCGGCGCCTACATGACCGGCTCCGTCGTCGTGGTCGACGGCGGCCATCTCGTCAACAGCCTCTAGGAGCCGCGCCGTGGACTTCGCCCTGCCCGCCCCGATCGAGGACTACCGCCGCCGCTACCGCGACTTCGTTCGCCGCCACGTCCTGCCCTACGACACGACGCCGGAATCCTTCGACGAGCACGAGAACATCCGCCCGGAGCTCCTGGCGCTGCTGCGCGCCAAGGCGAAGGAGGAAGGCCTCTGGGCGCCGCAGATGCCGAAGGAACTCGGCGGCCAGGGCCTGCCCGTCACGGGCATGGCCGCGTGCTACGAGGAACTCAACTACTCGCTCTTCGGCCCGGTGAGCGCGAACTGCGCCGCGCCCGACGACGGCAACATGATCCTGCTGAACAAGGTGGGCACCCCGGCGCAGAAGGAGCGCTGGCTCCACCCCATCGTGGACGGCAGCGTGCGCTCGGCCTTCGCCATGACCGAGCCCCATCCCGGCAGCGGCTCCGACCCGGCGATGATGCTCACCACCGCCACGCGCCGCGGCGACACCTGGGTGGTGCACGGGCGCAAGTGGTTCATCACCGGCGCGGGCGTGGCCAGGCACTTCATCGTCGTGGCGAAGACCTCGGACGACGCGCGCAAGGGGCTCACCGCCTTCCTCTACGACCGCGACGACCCGGGCTGGCGCATCACCCGGCGCATCCCCATCCTGGGGCCCGAGGAGCACGGCGGGCACTGCGAGATCGAGTTCGACGGCCTCGAGATCCCGGACGAGAACCGGCTCATGAACGTGGGCGACGGGCTCAAGGTCACGCAGATCCGCCTGGGCACGGCGCGCCTCACCCACTGCATGCGCTGGCTGGGGCTCGCGAAGCGCTCGCTGGACATCGCCGCCGACTACACCGGCGAGCGCATGAGCGGCGGCAGGACCCTCGCCGACCGCGAGAGCGTGCAGATGAAGCTGGGCCACTGCGCGATGCAGGTCGAGATCGGGCGCCTGCTCACGATGAAGGCGGCGGTGCTCCTCGACCGGGGCGACTTCGCGAGGAAGGAGATCTCGATGGCCAAGGTGCAGGTCGCGGACGCCTTGCACCTCTGCGCGGACACGGCCATCCAGCTCTGCGGCGCGCGCGGCTACTCGACCGACACGCCGCTCGAATGGATCTACCGCTACGCCCGGCAGGCGCGGCTCGTCGATGGCGCGACGGAGGTGCACCAGCAGGTGCTGGCGCGGCTCTTCCGCGAGGAACGGGGAGACTTCTGGCGATGGACGTGAACAAGGCCGGGCCCACCGAGGCCGAGATCGGCGTGCTGGAAGCCCTGGCCGCGCAGGGCGAGGTCATCGTGACGAGGGCAGCGGCCGGCACGACGCCCTTCCGCACCCGCCTGCGGCTGGTGGATCCCGGGCGGCGGTTCCTGCTGTTCGATCGCAGCGGCGACGCGGCGGCGGATGCGCTGGTTCTCGGGCTGTCCCCGGTCGACTTCCTCGTGGAGTGGGGCGAGTGGCGCATCGGATTCGCGGTCGCGAATCCGGTGGCCGCGGAGCACGGGGGCGCGGCGGTGATCCGCGCCGACTTCCCCGGGTCGATCGCCATCTCGCGCCGCCGCATGCTGCCGCGCTCCGCCGTGTCCCCCGAAGCGGCGCTGCGCTGCGTCGCCTACTCCGGCACGGTGGCCGTGTGGGAGGCGGACGTGCTCGACGTGAGCCAGGGCGGGGTCGGCATGCAGGCCGAGGCGAAGGTCTCCTCCCTCGACCCGGGCATGGTGCTTGCGGCCAGCCGCCTCGTGCGCGACGGTCGCGAGCCCGTGGTCGTCGACCTCGAGGTGCGCCACACGGCCCGCATCACGCTCGAGGACGGCCGGCAAGTGCTGCGCATCGGCTGCCGCTTCGTGAACCTCTCGCCCGCGGCGATGCGGCTCGTGGCCGAGTTCGGCGGCGCGCGCCCCCCGGCCTAGGCGTAGTCCGAGACCGGCACGCAGGAGCAGAAGAGGTGCCGGTCGCCGTGGACGTTGTCCGCGCGACCCACCGGCGGCCAGTACTTGTTCTCGCGCAACGACTTGAGCGGATACGCCGCGAGCTCCCTCGGATAGGCATGCTTCCAGTCGTCGGCCAGCACGGTCGCCGCCGTGTGCGGCGCGTGCTTCAGCGGATTGTCCTCGCGGTCGAGCCGCCCCTCCTCCACCGCGCGGATCTCGCCGCGGATCGCGATCATCGCCTCGCAGAAGCGGTCGAGCTCCGCCCGGGATTCGCTCTCGGTGGGCTCCACCATCAGCGTGCCGGCCACGGGAAAGGACATCGTCGGCGCGTGGAAGCCGTAGTCCATGAGGCGCTTGGCCACGTCGTCGACCGAGATGCCGGAAGTCTCCTTCAGCGGGCGCAGGTCGAGGATGCACTCGTGGGCGATCAGCCCGCCGGGGCCCGTGTAGAGGACCGGGTAGTGCGGCGCCAGGCGCCGGGCGACGTAGTTCGCGTTGAGGATCGCCAGTTCCGTTGCGGCCTTCAGGCCCTCCGCGCCCATCATCGCGACGTACATCCACGAGATGGGCAGGATGGAGGCGCTGCCGTAAGGCGCGGCCGATACCGCGCCGGTGGCCTCCCGCGGCGCGTCGAGATACCGGTGCCCCGGCAGGAACTTCGCCAGGTGCGCCGCGACCGCGACGGGCCCCACGCCGGGGCCGCCGCCGCCGTGCGGGATGCAGAAGGTCTTGTGGAGGTTCAGGTGCGACACGTCGCCGCCGAAGGCGCCGGGCGCGGCCAGGCCCACCAGCGCGTTCATGTTGGCCCCGTCCACGTACACCTGCCCGCCGTGGGCGTGGACGATCTCGCAGAGCTCCGTGATGCCCGCCTCGAACACGCCGTGCGTCGAGGGGTAGGTCACCATGATGGCCGCCAGGCTCTTCTCGTGCTGCGCCGCCTTGGCGCGCAGGTCGGCGAGGTCGACGTTGCCGCTCTCGTCGCATGCCACCACCACCACGTGCATGCCGGCCATCTGCGCGGAGGCCGGGTTGGTGCCGTGCGCCGAGCTGGGGATGAGGCAGACGTTGCGGTGCCCCTCGCCGCGGCTCTCGTGCCACGCCTTGATCACCAGGAGGCCCGCGTACTCGCCCTGCGAGCCCGCGTTGGGCTGCATGGAGACGGCCGCGTAGCCGGTGCACTCGACGAGCATCTTCTCCAGGCCCGCGACGAGTTCCCGGTAGCCCTGCGCCTGGTCGGCGGGCGCGAAGGGATGGAGGTTGCCGAACTCCGGCCAGGTGACCGGGATCATCTCGCTCGTGGCGTTGAGCTTCATCGTGCAAGAGCCCAGCGGGATCATGGAACGGTCGAGCGCAATGTCCTTGTCCGCCAGGCGCCGCAGGTAGCGCAGCATCTCGGTCTCCGCGTGGTAGCGGTTGAAGACCGGGTGCTGGAGGTAGGCGCTCGCCCGGGCAAGCTCCGCGGGGATGCCCTCCGCTGAATCGTCGAGGTCGGCCGGGGCGAAGGCGGCGGCCTTGCCCGAGAAGATTTCCCAGAGGAGCGAGACATCCTCGCGCGTGGTGGTCTCGTCGAAGGAGAAGCCGAGGGTGGACGCATCCACGCGCCGCAGGTTGGCGCCCGAGGCCACGGCGCGCTCCGCGATCGCCGCGGTGGCCTCGCCCGTGCGCACGGTCAGCGTGTCGAAGAACGCGGCGGCCGGCACCTCGAAGCCCAGCCTCGCGAGTCCCGCGCGCGCGATGGCCGCGAAGCGGTGCACGCGGCGCGCGATGCGCGCGAGGCCCGGCGGGCCGTGGTAGACGGCGTACATCGAGGCCATGACCGCGAGCAGCACCTGCGCGGTGCAGATGTTGGAGGTCGCCTTCTCGCGGCGGATGTGCTGCTCGCGCGTCTGCAGCGCCAGGCGGTAGGCGGGGTTGCCGTGGGAATCCACCGTCACGCCGACCAGGCGCCCGGGCATGCTGCGCTTGAGCGCGTCGCGCGTCGCGAGGTAGCCCGCGTGCGGGCCGCCGTAGCCCATGGGCACGCCGAAGCGCTGCGCGGAGCCCACGACCACGTCCGCGCCCCACTCGCCCGGCGGGGCGATGACGGCGAGCGCCAGGAGGTCGGCGGCGGCCACCAGGTGGCCGCCCCTGGCGTGCACCGCCTCGGCGAGCGCGCGGTAGTCGCGGATCTCCCCGTCCACGCCCGGGTACTGGACGAGCACGGCGAACGCGTCGACGGAGCCGAGCTCCGCCGCGGGCGCCACGCGGATCTCCAGGCCCAGTGGCGCCGCGCGCGTGCGCAGGACGTCGATGGTCTGCGGCAGGACGTCGGAGGCCACCGCGAAGACGTTCGACGCGTGCGAGCCCGAGCGCCGGCAGAGCGTCATCGCCTCGGCCGCGGCCGTCGCCTCGTCGAGCATCGAGGCGTTGGCGATATCCATCGCCGTCAGGTCGCACACCATCGTCTGGAAGTTGACCAGCGCCTCCAGCCGCCCCTGCGAGATCTCCGGCTGGTACGGCGTGTAGGCGGTGTACCAGGCGGGGTTCTCGAGGATGTTCCTCAGGATGACGCCCGGCGTGTGGGTGCCGTAGTAGCCCTGCCCGATCCAGGACTTGAGCACCCGGTTCTTCGCGGCGATGGCGCGAAGATCGTCCAGTGCCTCGGCCTCGGGCATGCCGGCCGGCAGCGCCATGGACGCGTTTCGGCGGATGGAGGCCGGCACGACGGCCTGCATGAGCGCCTCGCGCGAGGCGAAGCCCAGGAGCGCGAGCATCGCGGCCTCGTCCTTCGCATCGGGGCCCGCGTGGCGGCGGCCGAAGGCGGCGCGGTCCTCGAGCTGGTCGAGGGTGGCTCGGGAGACGTTCGTGTCGGGCATGGCGATTCCTTACTCGGAGGCGACCTTCTCGTAGGCGGCGGCGTCGAGGAGCTTGTCGAGGTCCGCGGCGTTGCCGGGCTTGATGCGGTAGATCCAGCTGCCGTAGGCATCGGCGTTGACCTGCTCGGGGGAGTCGGCCAGCGCGTCGTTGCCCGCGACGATCTCGCCCGCGACCGGCGCGTAGATGTCGGAGGCGGCCTTCACGGACTCGACCACGCCCACGGCCTCGCCGGCGGCGACCTTGCGGCCGGCCTTGGGAGCCTCCACGAACACGATGTCGCCCAGTTGCTCCTGCGCGTGGTCGGTGATGCCGATCGAGACCGTGCCGTCCGGCTCCACGCGGGCCCACTCGTGCGACGCGGTGTACTTCAGTTCCTTCGGGATGTTCATGTCGCTCTCTCTCCAGTTGCGGTGTCTGACACGGTGTCAGACACCGTGTCAGACACCAATGAGGGACTGGCCGTTGCGCACGAAGGGCGGCTTGACGACCCGCGCCGCGAGTTCCTTGTCGCGCACGACGACGCGCACCGTGGCGCCGGGGGCCGTACCGCGAGGCAGCCGCGCCAGCGCGATCGAGACGCCCAGCGTGGGCGAGAAGGTGCCGCTGGTGACTTCGCCCTCGCCACCGTCGGCCAGCACCAACTGGTGCGCGCGCAGGACCCCGCCCTTGTCCACGAGCACCAGGCCGAGGAAGTCGTGCTGCTGGCCGCGCGCCTCCAGCGCCTTGCGGCCGAAGAAGGGGCGCGGCGCCTTGAGGTCCACCGTCCACGCGAGCCCCGCATCCAGCGGCGAGACGGCCGCATCCATGTCCTGCCCGTAGAGGTTCATGCCGGCCTCGAGCCGCAGGGTGTCCCGCGCCCCCAGCCCGCACGGGCGCACGCCCTGCTCGACCACGCGCCGCCAGATCGATTCCGCGTCGCCCGCCGGGAACACCACCTCGAAGCCGTCCTCGCCCGTGTAGCCCGTGCGCGCGACCATGATGTCGTCGCCCAGGCGCGCGGCCTGGAAGAGCCCGAGCCCCTCGGTGGCGGGCTTCGTCTCGTCGAAGGCGCGCCAGAACTTCTCGCGCGCGTTGGGGCCCTGCACCGCCACCATCGCGAGGTCCTCGCGCGGCCGGATCGACACGCCGTGGCCGGCGAGCGCGTTGAGCGAGTGCAGCCACTGGATGTCGCCCTCCGCGGTGCCCGCGTTCACGACCAGGCGGAAGAAATCGTCGCGGAAATGGTAGGCGATGAGGTCGTCGATCACGCCGCCCGAGTCGTTGAGCAGGCAAGAGTAGAGCGCCTTTCCGGGTTGCGTGAGCTTCGCCACGTCGTTGGCCAGCGCGAAGCGCAGGAACTCGCGCACCCCGGCGCCCTCGAAGTCCACGACGCGCATGTGCGAGACGTCGAAGACGCCCGCGTCACGGCGCACCGCGTGGTGCTCCTCGACCTGCGAGCCGTAGTGGACGGGCATGTCCCAGCCCCCGAAATCGACCATGCGGGCGCCGGCTTCGCGGTGGACGGCGTTCAGCGGAGTGGTCTTCAGCATGGTTCGTCTCCCGGAAAAGATAAAGGGGCCAGGCAAGCATGGCCCACGCTTGCCTGGCCCCTCTGTCCCTTGTACCTGAGAGATTACGGCGCCGGATGTCCGGGCCGCGAGCCCCTTCGGTGGGCGGATTGCGCCGCCGCTCTCCAGAGTCCGGGACTGCCACGCCCCCCTTGGCGGAAAGCGAGCCCGGCTCCGGTCGGTCCTTTTGCCTGAGAGTTTGCGGGCGCTACCCCTTCGGCGGCCATCGCGAAACGACGCAGTGGCGCTCTCCCGACCGGATGCGCGCGAGGCTACGCGGGCACCCTCGCGATGTCAAACCCGGGGCCGGTTTGATCAACCGCAAACTCCCGCCTTGATCGAGCGCAAAGCCCCGGAACGGCCACGGCCTAGCATGGCCCCTAGCCCGCGACCGGACCCGCCTCACCGAACGAGAAAGGGGCCCGGAGAAGAAATTGGCGCTCGAGGGACGCGTGCGGAACGCGCCCCGGCGACCCGGCGGCCGCTCGGAGAAATCACACCATGGCAGAAAAAGGCACGACCTCCTCGACTCCTCTCAGGGGGCACGCCCTCCTCCAGGACCCCGTCTACAACAAGGGCACCGCGTTCACCGACCAGGAGCGCGACCTGCTCGGCCTGCGCGGACTGCTGCCGGCGCGCGTGCACACCCAGCAGGAACAGGTGGGCCGCATCCTCACGAACCTCAGGCGGCTTCCCACCGACCTCGACAAGTACATCTTCCTCACGGCGCTTCATGACCGCAACGAGACGCTCTTCTTCCGCGTGGTGATGGAGAACGCCGAGGAGATCATGCCCCTCATCTACACGCCGACCGTGGGCCTGGGCTGCCAGCTCTACGGGCGCATCTACCGCCAGCCGCGCGGGCTCTTCGTCACCGCGGCCGACAGGGGGCGCGTGAAGCAGGTGCTGCAGAACTGGGGCCAGAAGGCCGGCCTCATCGTCGTCACCGACGGCGAGCGCATCCTCGGCCTCGGCGACCTCGGCGCCCAGGGCATGGGCATCCCGGTCGGCAAGCTCTCGCTCTACACGGCCTGCGCCGGCATGCACCCGAGCCTGTGCCTGCCCATCACGCTCGACGTGGGAACGGAGAACGAGGAACTGCTCAAGGACCCGCTCTACATCGGCCTGGTGCGCCGTCGCGTGCGCGGGGCCGAGTACGACGCGCTGGTCGAGGAGTTCGTCACCGCCGCGAACGAGGTCTTCCCGGGCGTGCTCATCCAGTTCGAGGACTTCGCCAACGCCAACGCCTTCCGTCTGCTGCACAAGTACCAGGACCGCGTCTGCACCTTCAACGACGACATCCAGGGCACGGCGTCCGTGACGCTGACGGGCCTCAAGTCGGCCATCCGCGTCACCGGCAACAAGCTCGCGGACACGCGCGTGCTGTTCCTCGGCGCGGGCGAGGCCGCGGTCGGAATCGCCGACCTCATCACCGCCTCCCTCGTGGCCGACGGCCTGCCGGAAGCCGAGGCGCGCAAGCGCTGCTGGCTGCTCGACTCCAAGGGGCTGGTGGTCGCCTCGCGCACCGACCTCACGGACCACAAGCGTAAGTACGCGCACGACCATGCGCCCGTCGGCGACTTCGCCGCGGCCGTGAACGCGCTCAAGCCCCAGGCCATCGTCGGCGTGGCGGCGGTCGGCCGCACCTTCACGCAGCCCATCATCGAGGCGATGAGCTCCTTCAACGAGCGCCCGATCGTCTTCGCCCTCTCCAACCCGACCTCGAAGTCCGAGTGCACGGCGGAAGAGGCCTACGCGTGGAGCAAGGGCCGCGCGCTCTTCGCCTGCGGCAGCCCCTTCGCGCCGGTGAACATCGACGGCAAGACGCTCGTGCCGCGCCAGTGCAACAACTCCTACATCTTCCCGGGCGTGGGCCTGGGCGTGGTGGCCACGAAGGCGCGCCGCGTGACCAACGACATGTTCCTCGCCGCCGCGGACACGCTCGCGGCGATGGTCTCGGAAGCCGACCTGGCGCAGGGAAGCCTCTATCCCCCGCTCAAGGACATGCGCACCGTCTCCGCGGGAATCGCGACCAGCGTGGCGGACGTGGTCTTCAAGCTGGGGCTGGCGGGCGTGGACAAGCCGGCCAGCACGGCCGAGTTCATCCGCAAGAACATGTACGAGCCGGTGTATCCGTCGTACGTCTGACGGCGGCGCCCCGAACGCGAAACGAGCCGGCATCGCCGGCTCGTTTCGTTTGTGCTGATGCTTGTCCGATCGGTGGGGGCGAAGGGATTCGAACCTTCGCCCTCCGTCACGCAGTGCGGGTACGCATTCCTAGCGGCGCGTCGGGACGATGACGACGGTCTCGCCCGGCTTGCCCGTCGAACCCTCGGCGCCGGTGGCTCCGGTGCTGCCCGTAGCGCCCGTGGTGCCGGTGGCACCCGTGCCGCCGGTTGCACCCGTAGTGCCGGTTGCGCCCGTGCCGCCGGTCGCGCCGGTGTCACCCTTCATGGCGGCGCTGCCGGCCTGGCCGGTGGCGCCGGTCGCGCCTGCCGGGCCTGCGGGCCCGGGGACCGTGACCACCGTGGGTGACGGCGTGATGACCGTCGGCCGCTCGCAGGCGGTCAACGCGAACGCCGCCGCGACTGCTGCAACAACGATTGCATATTTCATGGGAATTCCTCTCTGCTTTGCGAAAGACATCGGGCGCGCGGCGATCGCGGTCGGACCGGTTTCGCGGCGCGCGGCTTGTGTACCGTGACAGGAATACGCGAGTTCGCCGGCCCCATCGGTACGCCACCGCGCTTAGCACGGAAACAACCGCTCGCGCACTACGTGCGGGACCGCACGGACGGGGCGCACCGGGAGAGCGCAGCCTGCGCGCAGACGTGTCGTCCCGACACGTGTCCCAACGGGGTGCGACATGAAAACGAAGAACACCAATTACGTGAAGTGCATTGCAGCGGCCGTGATGGCCCTGGGAACCGCCGCCTCCGGCATGGCCGTGGCGCAGAGCGGCAGGGATGTGGGCGCATTCAACGCCGCCTACAGCTCGTCGTGGTACATCCTCCCGAGCGCCAACATGATCGACCCGGAAAGTCGGTTCGGTACCAACGAACGTGGCGAAGGCCTGGGCATCCGCTTCGGCAAGGTCGTCTCCCCCGCCTGGGACATCCAGTTCGGGACCACCTACTCGAGCGTGAGCGAAAGTAACGTGAACTACCGGCAGAACACGCTGGGCATCGACGCCGTCTATCTCTTCTCGCGCGATCGCTTCCGCCCCCTGGTTCTCATCGGCGGTGGCGCGCAGTACGACAGGGTGCGCGGCAACCGCGGGAACGCCGACCAGACTTCCCCGTACGTCAATGCCGGCCTCGGCTTCCAGTATTCGTTCTCCCCGCAGTGGGGCATGCAGGCCGACGTGCGCCGTTCGTACGCCTTCCTGGATGGCGACGACTTCGGGTTCGATCACGCCAATACCGACATCCTCACGGTCGGGTTCACGTACGCCTTCGACAAGCCCGCCCCGCGGACAGCGGTGTCCCGTTCGTCGCCGCCGGTCGCGTCCCCGGAGCCGATCGCGGTCGTCACGCCGCCTCCCTCTCCTGCTCCCGTGCCGGTCGTCTCGCCTCCTCCCGCCCCCCCGCGCCTGGAGCGGTACACGCTGTCGTCCACGGAGCTCTTCGCCTTCGACAGTTCCACGCTCCTGTTGCCGCAGCCGAAGCTCGATGAGATCGCGAGCGCCCTGAGCCGCAATCCGCAAGTCGGCAATGTCGCCGTCACCGGCTACACCGACCGTCTCGGATCCGACAAGTACAACGTTGCGCTGTCGCAGCGGCGTGCGGAGTCGGTCAAGGCCTACATCGCCGGCAAGGGTGTCGACGCCGGGCGCCTCACCGCCGCGGGCAAGGGCGAGCAGGACCCCGTGGTCCAGTGCAACGACAGGAACCGGGCGGACCTGATCCGGTGCCTGCAGCCGAATCGCCGCGTCGAGGTCGAACAGATCGTGCTCGAACGACGGGTGCCGTAACCGGCAGCGCTTCTGGCTCGCGGGCGCCTGCAGGCGTCCCGCGGCGCCGAGAGCAAAGGGGTTGCACGTAACCGTGCAGCCCCTTTTCCCGCGAGAAGCCTCTCCCGGCGGGTCTTCCCCAGGCGTCCGTATCCGTCATTATTGAATTTCAGAGGATACTTGTATATCCTCTGTTTTCCCTGTTCGCCGGATACGCCGTGGCCCTCACGCCCCTTTACCGACGCCACTCCCTCGGGCTCGCCGCGGTCCACGCGGACCTGGAGAATCACGCCGCCGCACAGGAAGAAGTGCTCACCGGCACCCCCGGCAGCGTGATCATCCGTCGCAACGCCGCGGGGGCGACCTTCTACGTCCGCCAGCACTACGACGCCCTTCGCGCGAAGCGGGACCGCTACCTCGCCGGGCCGGTCGGAAGCCCGGTAGCGGACGCGCTCGCCGATCGATGGCGCCAGAGAATCGCGGATGCCAACGACGTGATCCGGTCGGCCAAGATGCTGCTGCGCGAGGGATACCTCGGCCTCGAGCCCAAGCCGTTCGCGGCGATCGCGCCCCTGGTCGATCATGGCCTCTTCAGGGCGGGCGCCGTCCTGGTCGGCAGCCACGCCTTCGGCGCCATTGCCAACAAGCTGGGAATCCGCGTCTCGGCCTTCCCGACGGAAGGCATCGACATCGCCCGCGCGCAGGCGTTGAAGCTCGCGGCGGGCGCCCCCGGAGGATTTCTCGGCCTGCTGAGGGCATCGGGTATCGCCTTCGTCGCCGTGCCCGGGTTCGATCCGCATACGCCATCGACCCGGTTCAAGGAGACGGGACGATCCCGTTTCCAGGTGGACCTTCTGGCCCCCGCGGCCGGGCGCGAGGTGACCGTCCGCGCGGTGCCCGAACTGGATGCGCACGCGACGGCGCTTCCCTACCTCGGTTACCTCACCGCCGTCACGCAGCCGGGCATCGTGATCTCACACCATGGTGTCGCGGCGGTCCGGATCCCGATGCCGGAACGCTACGCGGTCCACAAGCTCGTCGTGTCCGAGCTGCGCACGGGCCGGTCGGCCAAGAGCGCGAAGGACCTGAGGCAGGCCGCCATCCTGCTCGCAGCGACGGCCGAACTGTTTCCCGGCAGCGTGAGCGAAGCCTGGGGAGCCCTTGCCCCGGGCGCACGCCGCCCCGCGAAGGCCGCCCTGGGGAAGGCGCTGCCGATCCTCGCGGTCCATCCGAAGGCGTTGGAGGAACTCGCCGGCCTCGCCTGAAGCGTTCTGTCCTTTCAGGGCCCGAGCTGCGCGTCCGCGCTCAGAATGAAGAAAGGGGTTACGCCTGAAGCGTAACCCCTTGTGTTTGTTGGTCGGGGCGAAAGGATTCGAACCTTCGACCCCCTGCACCCCATGCAGGTGCGCTACCAGGCTGCGCTACGCCCCGACCGAGAGCGGAATTATAGCCGAACTGGATTCCCGCTTTCGCGGGAATGACGAAACAAATGCGGGAATAACGAAACAAATGCGGGAGTGACGGCAGGGCTGGATTCCCGCCTGCGCGGGAATGACGGAAGCCTCAGTCCTTGTCGAGCATCTTGAGGATGCTCTTCAGTTCCTTGCGGATGGTGGCCGGCGAGATGGGCTGCGGGACGGTCATCGTGCCCATGGCCTGGAAGGCGCCCGTGCGCGACGGCGGCGGCTCGTCCAGCCGGTTCCTCGCGCCGTTGATCGTGAAGCCGTGCTCGTAGAGCAGCTCGCGGATGCGCCGGATCAGCAGCACCTCGTGGTGCTGGTAGTAGCGCCGATTGCCCCGCCGTTTCAGGGGCTTGAGCTGGGTGAACTCCTGCTCCCAGTACCGGAGCACATGGGGCTTCACCCCGCACAACTCGCTCACTTCGCCGATGGTGAAATAGCGCTTGGCGGGGATGGCCGGGAGGTCACTCGTTGCCAGGTTCTCCGTGGCCATTGAAGGACTTCTCCACGAGGGTCTTCAGCTTCTGGCTCGCGTGGAAAGTCACCACGCGCCGGGCGGTAATGGGAATCTCTTCCCCGGTCTTCGGGTTGCGGCCGGGTCTCTGCGGCTTCTTGCGCAGCTGGAAATTGCCGAACCCGGAGAGCTTCACCATTTCGCCCCTTTCCAGGGCGATCCGGATCTCCTCGAAGAAGGACTCGACCATGTCCTTGGCCTCGCGCTTGTTCAGCCCGACCTTCTCGAACATGAGGTCGGCCAGCTCGGCCTTGGTGAGGGTGACCTTGTCTTTCACGTGCGCGGCAGGGCTTTGTATTTTTGTACGAGGAGATGGCGGATGGATTGCATGATTTCCTCCACCTCGGCATCTGTCAAAGTTCTGGCAGTATCCTGCATAACTATACGAAACGCAAGGCTTTTTCGCCCGCTTTCCACTCCCTTTCCGCGGTATTGGTCGAACAC
>JAMPXV010000276.1 GCA_023700985.1 Lysobacter sp. | reverse complement strand
GCGGTCCTTCGTGGCCTTGTCGAGCTTCGCGTTCACGGCGATGCCTAGCCCGGGCGTGGCGCGGGTCTCGAGGACGATGGCACCGCCGTTCTTCGCGACCCATTCCTTCGCGAGGCGCGACTCGGCGACCGCGACGTCGGCCTGGCCGACCTCGAGGGCCATGAGCGCGACTTCGTGGTAGCGATGCTCCTTGATGTCGGCGAAGTAGGTCTTCGCCACCACGCCCTTGGCGTTGAGCTCGCCGCGCGCCAGGTACGTGGCGAGCGAGTCGGTCGGCGGGAGCGCCAGGCGCTTGCCCCTGGCGCCGTCGAAGTCCTTGATGCCGCTCGCCTTGCTCACCACGAAGGCGGCGGACTCCTCGCCGGCGAAGCGCGCGACGGGTTCGTAGCCGTAGCGCATCGCCGCGCCGATCACGTGCGCCGGGCCGACGAGGATCTCGTACATGCCGGCGCGCATCTTCTGCAGCTCGCGCGAGGGGTCGCGGCCGATCACCAGCTTCACGTCGGTGCCGATGCTCGCCTCGAGATAGGAAGCGAGGGACTGGTAGCGGTCCGTGAATGCCAGGGTGGCGGCCTCCTGGCGGGCCTCGCCGGTGACGCTCAGCTCCACGGAGGCCCGGGCGGGCAGGGTGGCGGCAAGCGACAGGGCGGCCAGGGCGAAAAGGAATTTCCTGTACATGGGTTTCTCCGATGGGATGGCCGGCGTGTCGTCCGCCGGGCTCGAGGCGGCGGATGGGCCCTGCGCTGGGGCGCGAAGCCGGGCGGGCCGATTATAGGGGCGTTCCGCGAACGGGGCATCCCCCGGCGCCCCGCTTGCATCACGCGCGGCCGAGTGGATGGTGGTGGGACACTTCGCGCTGGAGTTCGTGGCGCACCTTTCCATTGCGCAGGACCGCGGGCGCTTCCTGCGCGACCCCTGGCGTCTCCTGGATGCCGCGATCCTTCTCGAGATGCTCTCCGACGGTCGCCGCTCCCTGCCGGGTCTCCCGGCGGAAGGGAAGGAGGCCGCGGGCCGGCTCGCCGAGGAGGCCGACTTCCTCTACGAGACCGTCGACAACCTGCGCGAGTCGGTGCTCTCGCTCATCGACCTGCACATCAACATGGCTGCCCACGACACGAACCGCTTCATGCGGCTCGTGGCGATCGCGAGCACGCTGGGCCTCATCCCGGCGATCACCGGGGGGCTCCTCGGCATGAACCTGGTGGATTCCCCATGGCCCGTGACCCTCGGGCAGGTGTCGTTCGCGACGCTCGTGCTGATCCCGGGGGTGCTCTACGCGTTCCTCGCGAAGGGGTGGCTGCGGTAGGAGACCGCGGTGCTACCGGGCAGCAACGGGCGTCACGGCCCTCATGGCGTCGATCGCGAGACGGGCACCGCGGCGGAATTCGTGCGCGAAGCGGGCATTCTGGTCAAACGCCCATTCGGCGAAGATCGATCCCTGGGTTGGGCGCGGCAACGCTAGGTAGGCGTCCGTCTCGGGGCCTTCCTGCACGACCCGCATGCCGTTCTTCCGGGCGAGGTGCATCATCGCGCCGTTCTGGCTCAGGCAATGCACGAACACCTCGCGCACGCCGCGGTTCGTGAGGTGCATCACCGCCCGCGAGAAGAGGGCGTTGCCGAGGCCGCGGTCGCGGGCGCCCGCAAGTACGGAAAGCCCGAGCTCCGCCTTCGCCGGATAGAACGCCACGTGCACCACCGCGACCAGGCGCAGCTCGTCGTCCGCGATGCCGAACAGCTCGTCGCGGTCGAAGTCGATGCGCTCGTCGAGACCGCGGATGGCGAGGTCGGAAAGCGACGCGCCGAAGCGCAGCCTGCGATCGTCCGCGTCGAGGGAGAGGAAGTGCGTGGTGAGTGCGGCGCGGTCGCTGTCGCGAAGGCGGATCGGAAGTTCGGTGAAGCCTGTCATGTGGTCTCCTTGTGGGTGACGACACGTGAGTCTGGACCCGCCTTCGGGGAAGCAAGTAGGGTGCCACCGTTTCTCGGACCGCGAAGTTCGGCTATAATTCATTCTTTCGTTTCACGACAGGCGCGTAGCTCAGTTGGTTAGAGCACCACCTTGACATGGTGGGGGTCGTTGGTTCGAGTCCAATCGCGCCTACCAACACCTGAAAAGCCGCCTCCGGGCGGCTTTTTTCCCATGGTCATCCTCGAAATCGACGGCCTCGCCCTCGAGGTCGAACTGAATGCCGGGCCCGCCGCCACGCAATTGGCGGCCGCCCTGCCGCAGGAACTCGCGCTCTCCCGCTGGGGAGACGAGTACTACGGCACGCTCGCCGTCGCGATCGACTCCCGCGAGAAGAAGCGCGACGTCTTCGAGGTGGGCGAGGTGGCCCTGTGGCCTCCGGGCAACGCCTTCTGCATCTTCTTCGGGCCCACGCCCGCGAGCCACGGCGAGGAGCCGCGCATGGCCTCGCCGGGCATTCCCCTGGGCCGGATCGTTTCCGGTGCGCCGCGGCTGCGTACGCGCGGCCCGAGCCTGCGCGCCACCCTGCGGCGATCGTCCGGCGGGATCGGTTAGAATGTCGGCTTCCAGCCCCCCGTGATGACGGCCGTGGGCATGCAAGGCGAGGGAAAGGGCCGCGCAATGGTTATGAGACCGCCAACTACGAGGTTCGACCAGCACCGCTAGAGCGGGACGCCCCCTTTTCGCCTTCACCCGGAAAAGCGCGGCTCGCCCGCGCTTTTTTCGTTCTGGTGTCCGGCACCGAGTCCGGCACCGCAGAAATGAGGTAACGAACATGGTCTCCATCACGCTGCCGGACAAGTCGGTCCGGTCCTTCGACAAGCCCGTCACGGTCGCCGAGGTCGCGGCCTCGATCGGCCCCGGCCTCGCCAAGGCGGCGCTCGCGGGCAAGGTCGACGGCCGCCTCGTCGACACCTCCTTCCGCATCGAGCAGGACGCGGCGCTCGCCATCGTCACGGACAAGGACGCCGAAGGGCTCGAGCTCATCCGCCATTCGACGGCGCATCTCCTCGCCTTCGCGGTGAAGGAGCTCTTCCCCGAAGCGCAGGTGACGATCGGCCCGGTGATCGAGAACGGCTTCTACTACGACTTCGCCTACAAGCGCCCCTTCACGCCGGAGGACCTCGCGGCCATCGAGAAGCGCATGGCGGAACTGGCGAAGAAGGACATCCCCGTGGCGCGCGAGGTGTGGAAGCGCGACGACGCGGTGAAGTTCTTCGAGTCGATCGGCGAGAAGTACAAGGCCGAGATCATCGCGGCGATCCCGGCGAACGAGGACATCAGCCTCTACCGCGAGGGCGAGTTCATCGACCTCTGCCGCGGGCCCCACGTGCCGTCCACGGGCAAGCTCAAGGTCTTCAAGCTGATGAAGGTCGCGGGCGCCTACTGGCGCGGCGACCACCGGAACGAGATGCTCCAGCGCATCTACGGCACGGCCTGGGGGAAGAAGGAGGACCAGGACGCCTACCTGCACATGCTCGAGGAGGCGGAAAAGCGCGACCACCGGCGGCTCGGCACGCAGCTCGACCTCTTCCACCTGCAGGACGAGGCCCCCGGCATGATCTTCTGGCACCCGAAGGGCTGGGTGATCTGGCAGCAGGTGGAGCAGTACATGCGCGCGGTCTACCGCGACAACGGCTACCAGGAGGTGCGCTGCCCGCAGATCCTCGACCGCACGCTGTGGGAGAAGAGCGGCCACTGGGAGAACTACAAGGACAACATGTTCACGACGGAGTCGGAGAAGCGCGACTTCGCCATCAAGCCCATGAACTGCCCGG
>JAMPXV010000275.1 GCA_023700985.1 Lysobacter sp. | reverse complement strand
GGTGCACGTAACTTGCCAATCACGGAATAGACCGGTTCTGTAGAACCGTCCCAAAAATGGGATCTGACCCCTTTTCCCTAGCGCGGGCCGTAGTGGCGGAAGCGCTCGACGATGCGGGCCATCTCGGCGTCGTCGAGGATCGCGGGCCCGGCCACCTGGATCGCCTGCCAGTAGAGGCGCGCCAGGGCCTCGACCTTGTCGGCGAGCCGCAGCGCGTCGTCGAGGTCCTTGCCGAAGGCGAGGGCGCCGTGGTGCGCGAGGAGGCACGCGCGCCGGCCCTCCAGCGCCGCCAGCGCCGCGTCGGAGAGCTCCTGCGTGCCGAAGGTGCGGTAAGGCGCACAGCGGATGTCGTTGCCGCCCGCGAAGGCGACCTCGTAGTGGAAGGCCGGGATGGGTCGCTCCAGGCAGGCCAGCGTCGTCGCGAAGGCCGAATGGGTGTGCACCACCGCGCCCGCCTCCGGCCGCCTCGCGTAGATGTCGCGGTGGAAGCGCCACTCGCTGGAGGGCTCGCGATGCCCCGTCGGGTGCCCGCCCATGTCCACGTGCACGATGTCGGCGGGCAGCAGGTCGTCGTAGGGAATGCCCGAGGGCGTGACGAGGAACCCGCCCTCGACCCGCGCGCTCACGTTGCCGGATGCGCCCTGGTTGATGCCCAGCGCGTTCATGCGCAGCGCCGTGGCGACGATCCGCTCGCGCAGCGCCGCGTCGGTCACGTGAGGAACGCCTCGCTCTTGCGCTCGCGCGGGAAGAGTTCCAGCAGCGCGGTTTCCTTCGCGGCGAAGACCCCCTTCTCGGTGATGATGCCGGTCACCAGTTCCGCCGGCGTCACGTCGAAGGCGGGGTTGGCGACCGCCGTCGACTCCGGGGCGATCGCGACGGACGCGGGGCGCCCGTCGCCGTCGAGCCCGCGCACGACGCGCATCTCGTCGCCGCTGCGCTCCTCGATGGGGATGCCGGCGAGCGCGTCGTCGATCTCCCAGTCGATGGTGGGCGTGGGGACGGCGGCGTAGAACGGGACGTCGTTGGCGCGCGCCGCCAGCGCCTTGAGATAAGTGCCGATCTTGTTGGCCACGTCGCCGCGGCGGGTGACGCGGTCCGCGCCCACCAGCACGAGGTCCACCTTGCCGTGCTGCATGAGGTGGCCGCCCGCGTTGTCCGCCACCAGCGTGTGCGGCACGCCGTGGCCCGCGAGTTCCCAGGCGGTGAGCAGGCCCTGGCTGCGCGGGCGCGTCTCGTCCACCCACACGTGCACGGGGATGCCCTCGTCGTGCGCCAGGTAGATCGGGGCGAGTGCGGTGCCCCAGTCCACGGTGGCGATCCAGCCGGCGTTGCAATGGGTGAGGATGTTCACGGCGCGCCCGCGGGCGGCGTGCTCGCGCGCGATGAGGGCCAGCCCGTGGCGGCCGATGGCCTCGTTGATCGCCACGTCCTGGTCCGCGATCGACTGTGCCTCGAACCAGGCCGCGGAGGCGCGCTCGTCCGGCGCCAGTGCCCCCAGGGCCGTGCGCATGCGGGCGAGCGCCCAGGCGAGGTTCACCGCGGTGGGGCGCGTGGCGGCCAGGCGCCCGGCCGTGCGGGCCAGCGACTCGTCGGAGGGGTCCCGGGACATGGCGAGCGCCACCCCGAAGGCGGCCGTCACGCCGATGAGGGGGGCGCCGCGGACGCGCATCGTCTCGATGGCCTCGGCCACGGCCTCGGGGGAGTCGAGCGAGCGCGTCTCGAAGGCGTGCGGCAGCCGCGTCTGGTCGATGATGTGGACGGGCCCGCCGGGTCCTTCGGCCCAGACGCTGCGGTAATGGCGGTCGCCGACTTTCATGCGGGCATTTTCGCATGCCGCCGGACCTGCGGCGGATCGATGGCGGGCGATCGACGTTGCCGTAGTATCCGGCCGCGTGGCGGAGAACTTCGCGAGCCCGGCCCACCCGTACACGCAGGCGCTGCCCGGGCTGCAATTCGTCGCGCCGCGCCGCACCGCGGCCTGCCACAATCTCTAGAAAGGCTTCAAGCCATGAACGCCGTCGCACTCACGCCCGCCGTCGGCCGGGGCGCGCTGGACTATCGCGACCCCCGCCACCCGGAGCGCCCGCTGGTCGTCCACACGTACCGGCCGGCCGCGCACGGACCGGACGATCCCGTCGTGCTCGTGCAGCACGGCATCAAGCGCAACGGCGACGAGTACCGCGACTTCTGGATCGACGCCGCCGAGAAGCACCGCCTGCTCATCGTGGCGACGACCTTCGGCGACGAGGCCTATCCGAAGCCCGAGAACTACAACAACGGCATGGTGGTGGCGCCCGAAGGGTCGATCCGCCCGCGCGAGGACTGGCTCTACGCCATCCTGCCGCGGGTCGTCGCGGCGCTGCGGGCCGGCGGCGCGACGCGCCGCGAGAAGGTGCGCCTCTTCGGGCACTCGGCCGGCGGGCAGTTCGTGCACCGCCTGATGGCCACGCAGGACCACGGGTTGTACGAGGCCGTCGCCCCCGGCAACCCCGGCTGGTACACGCTGCCCACGCTGGACAGGCGCTTCCCCGAGGGCCTGGGCGGCCTGGGGCTCGCGACCGGGGACCTCGCGCGCTGGCTCGCCTATCCGATGACGATCTTCGCCGGCGACTGCGACGTGGAAACCGCGGACCCGAACCTGCCGAAGAACCCCGAGGCGCTCGCGCAGGGGCCGACGCGCTTCGCGCGCGCGCACTACTTCCACGACATGGCGCAACGCGAGGCGGCGCGCCTGGGCGTGCCTTGCCGGTGGACGCTCGTGCCGGTCCCGGGCGTGGGCCACGACGGCTGCGCGATGGGCAAGGTGGTGGCGGCCTGGTGGTTCGAGGGGCGGGTTCCCCGACCCGAGGAGCTCTTCAAGACGGCGACCACCGTCGCGTGAGGATGCCTTCCTGTTGACCCTGGTCAAGCGCCCCGCGCATCCGCGGAGTAATTGAACAGGGGTGGTCTCGGCGGGCGCTCGCCCGGTTCCTGTCGTCGATGAAATGGCCTGCCGGCCATGCGGTCCCCCGTCAGGGGCGCGGCCCTTCATGGTGGCGACGCAAAAAAAGGGGTCAGAGTCATTTCCCCGGAAATGACTCTGACCCCTTTTTTTGTCGTTGACCGGCAACTTGTCGTCCGGTCCAACGGCGTTCCCGCCGTTTCCGAGTTCCCTGTAAAATGCAAATTTCCAGCCGGGGATTCGAAATGACCAAGTATGTCTTCGTGACCGGCGGCGTGGTCTCCTCGCTGGGCAAAGGCATCGCCGCCGCCTCCCTTGCCGCGATCCTCGAGTCGCGCCGGATCAAGGTCACCCTCGTCAAGCTCGACCCGTACATCAACGTGGACCCGGGCACGATGTCGCCGTTCCAGCACGGCGAGGTGTTCGTCACCGAGGACGGCGCGGAAACGGACCTCGACCTCGGCCACTACGAGCGCTTCGTCTCCTCGCGGATGAAGAAGCTCAACAACTTCACCACCGGGCAGATCTACGAGCGCGTCATCAACAAGGAGCGCCGCGGCGACTACCTCGGGGGCACGGTGCAGGTGATCCCGCACATCACCGACGAGATCAAGGCGAGCGTGAAGGCCGCCTGCAAGGACGTCGACGTCGGCATCATCGAGATCGGCGGCACCGTGGGCGACATCGAGAGCCTGCCGTTCCTCGAGGCCATCCGCCAGATGGGCATCGAGGAGGGCCGCACCAACACCTGCTACATGCACCTGACGCTCGTGCCGCACCTGGCGAGCGTGGGCGAGATCAAG
>JAMPXV010000053.1 GCA_023700985.1 Lysobacter sp. | reverse complement strand
GGCCCTCGAGAAGGCCGGCTTCAAGGCGGAGCTGGCGGAGGTGACGATGAAGCCCTCCACCGAGACGGCGCTCTCCGGGGACGACGCCGCGCGCATGCAGAAGCTCCTCGACGCACTCGAGTCGCTCGACGACGTGCAGGACGTCCACACCTCCGCCTCGATGGACGAGGCGCCCTAGGGAAGCTCTGAACAAGTCCCCTGTCGTGTAGTCTGACGACGAGACCACGACGGGGACGGTTGAATATGAAGCAGACCACTTTTGCATCGATGGCCTGGGCGGCCAAGGGCAAGAAGACGCGCCGCGAACGGTTTCTGGCGGAGATGGATGCCGTGATCCCGTGGGCAAAGCTTCTGGCCCTCATCGAGCCGCACTATCCGAAGGCGGGCGATGGCCGAAAGCCGTTGCCGATGGAGCTGATGTTGCGGATCTACTTCATGCAGCAGTGGTTCAACCTGTCGGATCCACAGGCCGAGGACAGCCTCTACGACTCGGAGTCGATGCGCCGCTTTGCCGGGGTGGAGCTGGCCGAGGACGCGATTCCGGACGAGAGCACGATCCTCCGCTTCCGGCACCTGCTGGAGGAGCACAAGCTCACGCAGGCGATCTTCCTGGAGGTCCGGGGCCTGCTTGAGGACAAGGGGTTGCTGCTCAAGAGCGGCACGATCGTGGATGCCACGATCATCGCGGCGCCGAGCTCCACCAAGAACGCCGAGGGCAAGCGCGACCCGGAGATGCGCCAGACCCGCAAGGGCAAGGATTGGCACTTCGGGATGAAGGTCCATGTGGGCACGACCAAGCAAGGGCTGGTGCACAGTCTGGCCACGGGGCCGGCCAGCGAGGGCGACATCACTCGGCTGGACGATCTGCTGCATGGCGAGGAGGTCGAGCTTTATGGCGACCAGGCCTACTGGAGTGAGGATCACCGGCAGCACTGCAAACACGCCGGCATCCGCTACCGGGTGAACCGCCGGGGGCATTCGACCCGCCCGCTGACGGCGAACCAGCGGCTCATCAATTGCAGCCGCTCGCGCTGCCGCGCACGCGGCGAGCATGCCTTCCATGTGATCAAGCGCCTGTGGGGATTTGCCAAGGTGCGCTATCGCGGGCTGGCCAAGAATACGGCGCGAGTGTTTGCGGTCTTCGCGTTGGCCAACCTGTATCTCGTGCGACGAAGATTGCTGCCGCAAGGGGCGAGGTGCGCCCCGTGAGGACGAATTGCGCGAAAAAGCACGACCATGCACGCCAAAACGGCAGCGGAAACCCGGTTCCCGACCAAAAATGATCCGCATCGCACTCAAATCAACCTCTGAATCGCGCAGGCTCATGGCTTGTGCAGAGCTTCCCTAGCGGTGCGAAGTCCCCCCGGCTGCCACGATCCCGCCCGGCTCGAAGCCGAGAGGCTGACGGCTGCCGCGCTGGAGAGCTCCCTCGACGGGCTGCTCGCCGCCCGCGACCCGCGCGAGCCGCTGTGGATCTTCGCCTACGGCTCCCTCATGTGGAATCCGGGGCTCGCGTTCGTGGCCAAGCGCGTGGGCACGGTCTACGGCTACCACCGCGACTTCTCCCTGTGGTCGCGCGTCAACCGCGGCACGCCGCAGCGCCCCGGCCTCGTGCTCACGCTGGAGCCCGGGGGCAGCTGCCGCGGCCTCGCCTTCCGGCTGACGGGCTCGACCTCGCGCGCGGAGCTCCTCGCGTTGTGGCGGCGCGAGATGTCGCTGGGCTCCTACCACCCGCGCTGGCTCGACTGCCACGCCGGCGCGGACCGCCTCAGGACGCTCGCCTTCATCGTGAACCGCGCCTGCTCCGGGTACGCCGGCAGGCTCCCGTGGGAGGAGATGGTGCAGTCGATCG
Organism: Lysobacter sp.; assembly: GCA_023700985.1. Classification (GTDB taxonomy): domain Bacteria; phylum Pseudomonadota; class Gammaproteobacteria; order Burkholderiales; family Usitatibacteraceae; genus FEB-7. The sequence continues at coordinate 16,195 of JAMPXV010000053.1, read as the reverse complement.
CGACCGCGCGGGGCAAGTACGGGTCGAGCGCGGAATACCTCTTCCAGACCCAGGCGGCGCTCGAGTCGCACGGCATCCTCGACACGCGCGTGAAGCGGCTGGCCGAGCGCGTTCGCGCCCACCTGTCGCAACCGGCGCCGGCCCTCGCCCGCGTCTAGCGGCGCTTCACCACACGAAGGCCGGCAGGCGGAAGGCGGGGCGCGCGATGGCGCGGCGCTCGAACGCGAGCCAGGCCGCGGGGTCGGGCTCGCCGCCGTGAGCCACGCCCAGCTCTTCGGCGTGGATGCCGCCGGCGATGAACGCGCACGGCAGGCCCGCGCGCTCCGCCCCGAGCACGTCGTGCTCGATGGAGTCGCCCACCGTCACCACGCGGCCCGGCGGGCAGGCCGGGAGCGCGGCGAGGCAGGAGGCGTAGATCGCCGGCCAGGGCTTGCCATGGTAGAAGACCTCGCCGCCAAGCTCTTCGTACCGGCGCGCGAGGACGCCCGTCGCCTCGACCAGCCGCCCCGAGTGGAAGCGCGCGATGTCGGGGTTGGCGCAGAGCATCGGCAGGCCGCGGGCCACGCCCGCGCGCAGCTCCTCCTCGTAGTCCGGGAGGTTGCGCCTCGGCGAGTCGATGCCGATCGCGGCCAGGAAGTCGGCTTCCGCGACGTCGCGCGCGAACTCGATGCCGATGCCCTCGAGGATCGAGCGGTCGCCCGAGCGCGTGAAGGCGTAGCAGCGCCGGCCGAGCTTCGCGTGGAAGGGGCTCGCGCGCGCGACGATCGACTCCCGCGCGTCCTCGCCCGCGGACACGAGGCGGTCGAAGAGCCGCGCCGGGAAGCCCATTTCCTCCATGAGCCGCACGTTGGCCGCCTCGCGGCGCCCCGAATTGGACAGCACCACCACGTGCTTGCCCGCCTCGTGCAGCCGCTCCAGGCAGTGGACGGCGCCGGGGTACGGGTGCGAGCCGTCGTGCAGCACGCCCCACTGGTCGACGATGAAGCCGTCGAAGCGCGCCACCAGGCCGGACACGCCGGCCAGCGCTTCCGCGCCGCCGGGCTGCCCTTCCGCGGACTCAGGAGATGCGCTCACGGACCCACGCGGAGACCGCCTCGCTCGCGACGACGACGGCGAGGATGGCGAGGAGCACGACGAGCACCTGCTGCCAGGCGAACTGGTTGATGGAGGCGTAGAGGTAGATGCCGATGCCCCCCGCGCCGACGAATCCGAGCACGCTCGATTCGCGCACGTTGATGTCCCAGCGGTAGACGGTCGTGCCGATGAGGACCGGCATCACCTGCGGCAGGATGCCCACGACGTACACCTGGAAGGTGCTGGCGCCCGTGGCCTCGATCGCCTCGATGGGACCGCGGTCGGCCTCCTCGATCGCCTCGGCGACCAGCTTCGCGAGGAAGCCCACGGAGCGCGCCGACACCGCGGCGATCCCCGCCAGCGGCCCGGGGCCGAAGATCGCCACGAAGAGCAGGCCCCAGATCACCGTGTTCACCGACCGGGAGGCGACGAGGATCCCGCGCCCGACGGCCCAGGTGAAGCCGTTCGCGGTGGTGTTGCGCGCGGCGAGGAAGGCGATCGGCACCGAGAAGACGACCGCGATGGCCGTGCCGAGCGTGGCGATGTGGATCGTCTCCACGAGCGGGGCGACGATCTTCGGCAGGTACGCCCAGCGCGGCGGCCACATGCGCGCGGCGAGGTCCGCCGCCTGGACGTGCGCGTCCTTGAAGAAGGCCCACTCGATGTCGAGCGCGGAAACGGACCATGCCGAGGCGAACGCGACCGCGGCGATCCACAGCCAGCGGGCCGCGGTCTCGCGCGGCGTGTGCTTGCGCCAGACCTCGGGGTAGCGCTTCTGCACGGCGGAGCTCATCGCAGCTTCGCCCTCACCCAGTCGCTGAACCACTCGCCGAGCGCCACCAGCGCGATGATGCACAGCAGGATCGCCGCGGCGAAGTCGTAGTCGTAGCGCGAGAACGAGGCGGAGAGCGTCTGCCCGATGCCGCCGGCGCCCACGATCCCCACCACGGTGGAATGGCGCACGTTGGCGTCGAGGCGGTAGATCGCGGTGCCCACGGAGCGCGTGAGCACCTGCGGCACGACGGAGTACACCACCACCTGCAGGAAGCCCGCGCCGGTGGCGCGCACCGCCTCGATGGGGCCGACGCGCACGTTCTCGATGTCCTCGGCGAGCATCTTGGCCAGGAAGATCACGGAGTGGAACGCGAGCGTGAGGAGCCCGGCCACCGCGCCGAAGCCGAAGAGCTTCACGAAGAAGATGGCGATGATCACCTCGTGGAAGGTGCGGCCCACGACGATGAGCCCGCGCGCCGCGAGGTAGACGGGCCGGGGCGCGAGGTTGCGCGCGGCGGCGATGCCCAGCGGCACGCTGAGGACCACGCCCGCGAGTGTCGCGGCGAACGCCATCTGCAGGCTCTCGACCATGCCGCGCACGAGCAGCTCGCCGCGCGAGAAGTCCGGCGGCACCATGCGCACGAAGAGGTCCACCGCGCGGCCGAAGCCGGCCAGCGCGCGGTTCACGTCGACGTTGAGGGTGGAGACGGACCAGACGACGTAGAGGAGCGCGGCGATCACCGCCGCGTGCTGGCGCGTGCGCGTCCCGAAGAAGGCCGGCGGGGGCCGCCAGCTCGTCGGGTAGGCCGCCGTGCTCACGCGCCCGCCTCCTCCTCGTCCTCGCGGCGGATCGTCTGGCTCCAGTCCTCGGCGCCGTAGATCTCCGTGAGCACCTCGGGCGTGAGGCCCGTGGAGGGGCCGTCGAAGGCCACCTTGCCCGCCTTCAGGCCGATCACGCGGTCGGCGAAGCCCTGGGCCAGCGCCACGTCGTGGATGTTCACCAGCGCGGGCGTGGCGCGCTCCTCGGCGAGCGCCCGGATGAGGCGCATGATCTGGCGCGCCGTCTTCGGGTCCAGGCTCGCCGTCGGCTCGTCGACCAGAAGCAGGTCGGGGTTCTGCATGAGCGCGCGCCCGATGCCCACGCGCTGGCGCTGCCCGCCGGAGAGCGCGTCGGCCCGCGAGTCGTGCAGCCCTGAGAGCCCGACGCGGTCGAGCATCGCGAAGGCGTTGGCGACGTCCTGCGGCGGGTAGCGGCGCAGCCAGGACGCGAAGAAGCCCACCGATCCCAGCCGGCCGGAGAGGAGGTTCTCCATCACCGTCAGGCGGTCGACCAGGTTGAACTCCTGGAAGATCATGCCGATGCGCCGGCGCGCCTGGCGCAGATCCTTCGTCCCGAGCCCGACGATGTCCGTGCCGCCCAGCAGGACGCGGCCGGCCGTCGGCTCGACCAGGCGGTTGATGCAGCGGATGAGCGTGCTCTTGCCGGCGCCGGAGGACCCGATGACCGCGATGACCTCGGGGCGGTCGACAAGGAACGAGACGCCGTCGAGGGCCCGGGTGCCTCCGGGGTAGACCTTCGCGAGCCCCTCGATGGCCAGGAGCGGCCCTGCGCCGCCCTGCGCCGGCGCCTCCCGCGCGGCTGCCATGGCGCTACTCCGCCTTGGTGCCGAGCTTGGAGAGGGCCTCCTGGGTGTAGGTCACGCCGCCCGCCTTCTGGATCGTGAGGACGTCGCGCCAGTGTTCCTTGTAGTTGATCGAGGTGAAGCGCTCGGTGTCCTTGAACTCCTTGGCGAGCTTCGAGGCCTTGAAGTCGAAGCCGAGGAAGGCCTCGCGGATCTTCGCCTTCAGCTCCGGGGCGAGGTTGTGGGCCACGCCGAAGGCGGTGCGCGGGAAGGGCGCGGTCTCGTAGATGACGCGCAGCGCGTCGGGCTTGAACATGCCGCGCGCCTGCATGCGCTCGACCACCGTGGAGGCCACGGGCGCGGCGTCGTAGTCCTTGTTCACCACGCCCATGATGGAGTTGTCGTGCTTGCCGGAGAAGAGGACCTCGTAGTCCTTGCCGGGAACCACGCCCATGGCGGAAAAGAGGGCGCGGGGCGCGGTGTCGCCGGAGTTGGACGAGGGCGACACGTGCGCGACTCTCTTGCCCTTGAGGTCGGCCACCGTCTTGATGGCGCTGTCCTTCTGCGTGATGAGCTGCAGGGTGTAGCCGATGCTGCCGTTGGCGCGCTGCATGCTCGCCACCGGCTCGAAGCCCGCCAGGTTGACGGCGTAGGGCGTGGGCCCCGTCGCCACCCCCGCGATGTGCAGCCGGCCGGAGCGGATCGCCTCGACCTGCGCGGCGTAGGACTCGGCGGGATACCAGCGCACGCGCTTGCCGGTGACCTTCGCGACGTGCTGCATGAGGTCGTCGAACACGTTCTCGTAGACCGCGGGATCCTCGACCGGGGTGTAGGAGAACACCAGCGTGGCGGGGTTCTGCCAGGCCTTGGGGTCCTTCGGCTGGTCGGCGATGAGGTCGCCGTTCTCGTCGCAGTAGCGGGCGTCGAGCAGCCCCCGGTTGGAGCAGGCGGCCTGCGCGAACGCCGATGCGCTCCAGGAAGTTGCTGCGACGGTGACAAGGGTGGCCAGGGCGGCCTTCGCGATCGCTCTCATTTGCGGGTCTCCGTGCGGTCTTATTGGTCGTTTGGTGTTGCGGAGGAGCACCCGAATCCTACCATCACGCCTGGCCGCCGCCCTCGCCGCCGCCGCCCGCGGGCGTCCCTCCATCCGTCCCGCGGTTGCGGCCACGGTTGCGGTTGCGCCGGTTGCGCCCGGGCTTGCCCTTGCCGCCGGCCGCGGGGCCCTGGCCCTGCATCGGCCCCTTGCCCTGGGCCGGTCCCTGCGCCGGGGGTTGTCCCTGCGCCGAAGCCTGCCCGTGAACCGCCTGGGCGCCGCCCTGCCCCCCCGACTTCGGACGGCGCTTCTTGCCGCCCCGGCCCGGGGGCCGCTGGCCCTGCCCCTGGCCCTGCGGCGCGCCCTCGCCGCGACCGGGGAACGGAGCCCCCGCCGCGCCGGGCATGCCGGTCTTGGGACCCTGCCGCTTGCCGCGCCGCTTCTTCTGGCCCTGCCCCGCGCCCTGCGCCGGACCCTGCCCGGGGCCGCGCGACGGATGGTGCCCGCGGTGGCCGGCGGGAAGGCCCATGGAGCCCGTGGCCCGGTTGAACCCGGGCAGGCGCTCGAAGTCGGGCTGGCGGTCGTCGTCCTCCTCCACGATGGCCGGCTCGCGGGGCTTCCAGTCGTCGAGGAGGTGCGCGGGCTGCAGCTCGTCCTCGACCTCCTCCCACTCCTCCTCCGCGGCCTCGGGCACCTCGCCCGGGGGGGCGACGTTGCCGGGCGCGTACTCCTCCTCGTCCTCCTCGGTCTCGGCGGGAGGCGCGCCCTCGTTCATGCCGGCGAATTCCATGAGCTTCACCACGTCCGCCTCGGCCATGTCGCGCATCATCCCGCGCTTGAGGAACGAGGGCAGCTCGACGGGGCCGTAGCGCACGCGCATGAGGCGGCTCACCATGATCCCGATCGCCTCGAACATGCGGCGCACCTCGCGGTTCTTCCCCTCCTTGAGGACCACGTGGTACCAGTGGTTGGAGCCCTCGCCGCCCTTGTCCACGAGGCGCACGAACCTGCAGTTCTCGCCCTCGAGGTCGATGCCCTCGTCGGTGAGTCGCTGCACCTGCTCCGGCGTGAGCACGCCCACGAGGCGCACCGCGTACTCGCGCTCGATCTCGTAGCGCGGGTGCATGAGCCGGTTGGCGAGCTCGCCGTTGGTCGTGAAGATGAGCAGCCCGCTCGTGTTGAAGTCGAGCCGGCCGATGGACACCCAGCGCGCGTTGTTCATCTTGGGCAGCTTCGCGAACACCGTCGGGCGGCCCTCGGGGTCGTCGCGGGTGCAGATCTCGCCCTCGGGCTTGTGGTACAGCAGCACGCGCGGGAGCGTGGCGCCGAAGCGCAGGCTGATGAGCTTGCCGTCGAGCTTCACGCGGTCGCCCGGCCCCACGAGGTCGCCGAGCTTCGCGACGTGGCCGTTGATGGTGACGTGGCCCTGGGCGATGAGGATCTCGAGGTTGCGCCGCGAGCCGTGGCCGGACTGCGCCATCACCTTCTGCAGGCGCTCGCGCTTGCCGCTGTCCTTGGCGCCGCGTGCGCCCTTGGCGCCCTTGCCGCGGCGCTGCGCCGTCGCCGGCGCCTTGGCCCACTCGGGGACGATGCCGCCGGGCCAGTCGAGCTTCGGCGCGCGGGGAGTTCGAAAGGGTCTATCTCGCATGGTCGTCCTGCTCCGTTTCCTGCGCGGGCGCGTCGCCCGGCGCTTCGGGGGTGATGGGGGTGGCGATCCCGGCCTCTGGGGCTTCGCCGGGGGGGGGCGCCTCGGCCGGACCGGCTTCGTGGGCCGGGAGGGGTTCGCCGGCATCGTCGCCGGCGAGGCCGAGGAGCGGCTCCTGCGCCGGCAAGGGCACGGGGCCGAGGGTCGCGTCGAGCGTGCTCTGCAGCTCGTCGAGCGCGGGCAGCTCCTCGAGCGACCGGAGGTTGAGGTCGTCGAGGAACTTGCGGGTGGTGGCGAAGAGCGCCGGGCGGCCGGGCGTCTCGCGGTGGCCGACGACGTCGATCCAGCCGCGCTCCTCGAGGGCCTTGAGCGTGGGCGGCGAGACCGCCACGCCGCGGATGTCCTCGATGTCGCCGCGCGTCACCGGCTGGCGGTAGACGATGATGGCGAGCGTCTCCAGCACCGCGCGCGAGTAGCGCGGCGGCTTCTCGCTGGTGATGCGGTCGAGGTACTTCTGGTAGTCGGGCTTCACGCGGAAGCGCCAGCCGCTCGCCACCGAGGTGAGCTCCACGGCGCGCCCCGCCCACTCCTCCTTCAGTTCCTCGAGGATGCGGCGCAGGCCTTCCACGTCGAGCTCGCCGGCGAAGAGGCGCTTGAGGTTCTGCACCGTGAGCGGCTCGGCGGCGGACAGGAGGGCCGCCTCGAGGACGCGCTTCACGAGGTCGAGGTCGAGCGGCTCGCGCTCGGGCTCGCGTTCCGGCTCCGGGACGGGGGCTTCCACGGCTTCGATGGTTTCGTCGGTCATGGTCATGTGATCGTGAGCGGCGCCCGCTCGCTGCGCAGGCGCACGTAGATGGGGTCGAACGCGGACTGCTGGGTGATCTCGATGAGGCTCTCGCGCGCGAGCTCCAGGAGCGCCAGGAAGCTCACCACGAGCACCGGCACGCCGTGCTCGGGCTGGAAGAGGTGCGAGAACTCCGTGAAGGCCCCGCCGGAGAGCGTGCGCAGGATGCGGCTCATGTGCGAGCGCACGGAAAGCTGCTCGCGCGTGATCTTGTGGTGCCGCGTCATCCTCGCGCGGGCGAGGATGGAGCGCCAGGCCTCCGACAGGTCGGCCACCGCGATGCCCGGCAGCCGCTCGGCCATCGCCTGCTCGATCGCCACCTCGACGATCGAGAAGTCGCGGCCGGCCACCGGCACCTCGGAGAGCGCCAGCGCGGCCTTCTTCATCTGCTCGTACTCGAGGAGGCGGCGCACCAGCTCGGCGCGCGGGTCCTCGGGCTCGGCCTCGTCCTCGCGCCTCGGGCGCGGCAGCAGCATGCGCGACTTGATCTCGATGAGGAGTGCCGCCATCAGCAGGTACTCGGCCGCGAGCTCGAGCTGCTTGGTGCGCATCATCTCGACGTACTCCATGTACTGGCGCGTGAGCTCCGCCATGGGGATGTCGAGGATGTCCAGCGAGTGCCTGCGGATGAGGTAGAGCAGCAGGTCCATCGGCCCCTCGAACGCGTCGAGGAACACGGAGAGCGCCTCCGGCGGGATGTAGAGGTCCGCCGGCATCTCGGCGAGCGGCTCGCCGCGGATCCTCGCGACGGGCAGCTGCAGGTCGAGCGCGGGCTGCACGCCGGGGGCGAGCGCGTCGTTGGCGGCCTGCGCGCTCATTTCTTCCCGCCCCACACGTGGCCGGCGGCGGCCTTCGACATGGCCGCGCTGTCGTGGCCGGTGCCGGGCACGTACGAAAGCTCCCACGCGAGCTTCACGCCGAGGTCGCGGGCCGCCGTCGTGGCGGCGCCGAAGAAGTTCTCGCCGCGCTCGACGCGGTTCTCGCCCTGCTTCATCGAGCCGCCCGACCTGTCGAGGTCCTTGTGCTGCGAGTCGCTGTCCTTCTCGCCCAGCAGCACGACCAGCCGCTTCCCGAGCGCGATGCGCAGCTCCCTCTCGCCGGCGGGCGAGCCCACCAGCGAATGCGGATACGGGTGCGAGGCCCTCTCCGTGCGCCATTCCGGCATCAGGTACCAGCCCGCGTTCGCGGCGATCGCCACCGAGACCCGGTTGTCCGGCAGGAGGACGAGGAGCCGGTGCACGAACTGCGCGCCGGCGGAGTGCCCGAAGATCGCGTAATCCTTCTGCCCGTCGCGCATCTCGTCGAAGAGGTGCTCGATCAGCGAGTAGGCCCACTTCTCGCGGTTCCCGCCTTCCGCGACGCCGCCGAGGTTGAAGTCCGCCGCCTTCGGCCAGTGCTGCCCGGAGAACTCGGGGGCGATCACGAGGAAGCCGTGGCGGTCGGCCGCGAGCTCCCAGTTGTCGCGGGCGTTGGAAGCCTTCCGGTTCTTGCCGTGCACCGCGAAGACGATGGGGCACGTCGATTCGCACTGCCGCGGGCGGTACGTGTACACCCGCACCGGCCGGTCCGCCGTGCCCTTCGCGTCGGTGAACACGAAGCTCCACTTGCCCGACGGCACCGGCGTCGCCGCCATCGCCGGCAGCGCCACCGCGGCAAGCAATATCGCAATGATCACTCTCATCTCATGCTCTCTTCATGTTCTCGGCGTTCATCGGCGGGTCATCGGCGTTCATCGGCGTTTCCAAAGCCTTTTGCCCCGCGTCACTCTCAGCTGTAATTCAGGCCCATGGACTCGCGCACGTCCCGCATCGTCTCGTCCGCGAGGTCGGACGCCTTCTCGCACCCGTCCTGGATGATCGAGCGCACCAGCGTCGGGTCCTCCTCGTAGCCGGCCGCGCGCTCGCGGATGGGCTTCAGCTCCGCGTTCACCGCGTCGATCACCGGCTGCTTGCACTCGAGGCAGCCGATGCCCGCGCTCTTGCAGCCCTTCATCACCCAGTCGCGCGTGTCCTGGCCCGAGTAGACCTGGTGCAGGTTCCACACCGGGCACTTGTCGGGGTCGCCCGGGTCGGTCCGCCGCACGCGCGCCGGGTCGGTGGGCATCGTGCGCACCTTGCGCGAGACCTCCTCGGGCGTGTCGCGCAGCAGGATCGCGTTGCCGTAGCTCTTGCTCATCTTCTGCCCGTCGAGGCCCAGGAGCTTCGGCGTCTCCGTGAGCAGCGCCTCGGGCTCGGTGAGGATCATGCGCCCGCCGCCCTCGATGTAGCCGAAGAGGCGCTCGCGGTCGCCCAGCGACAGGTTCTGCACGTCGCCCACCAGCTCGCGCGCCTGCTCCAGGGCCGCCTCGTCGCCCTTCTCCTGGAAGCGCGTGCGCAGCTCCCGGTAGAGCTTCGCCTTCCTGGGGCCCATCTTCTTCACGGCGGCCTCCGCCTTCTCCTCGAAGCCCTTCTCGCGGCCGAAGAGGTGGTTGAAGCGCCGGGCGATCTCGCGCGTGAGCTCGACGTGCGAGACCTGGTCCTCGCCCACGGGCACGCGCGTGGCGCGGTAGATGAGGATGTCGGCCGCCTGCATGAGCGGGTAGCCGAGGAAGCCGTAGGTCGTGAGGTCGCGGCCGTGCTCGGCGTGCCTGTCCACCGCGTCCTTGTAGGTGGGCACGCGCTCCAGCCACGAGAGCGGCGTGAAGAAGGACATGAGGAGAGTCAGCTCGGCGTGCTGGGGAACCCGCGACTGCACGAAGAGCGTCGCCTTGGCCGGGTCGATGCCCGCGGCCAGCCAGTCGACGAACATGTCCCACACCGTCGACTCGATGACGGAGGGATCCTCGTAGTGCGAGGTGAGCGCGTGCCAGTCCGCCGCGAAGAAGAAGCAGGGGAACTCGTTCTGCAGCCGCACCCAGTTCTTCAGGGCGCCGTGGTAGTGGCCGAGGTGCATGGAGCCCGTGGGGCGCATGCCGGAAAGAACGCGGTCCTGGAACATGGTTCTCTTTCTAGAAGCCGAGCAGCGAATAGAGGTTCTTGAGGAGCGCCCCCATCACGGGGCCGATCATCCACGACAGCGCGCCCGACACGATGAGGAGGATCAGGATCATCATCCCGTAGGGCTCGACGCGCGAGTACTGGTAGGCGAGCTGGTTGGGAAGGACGCTCACGAGGATGCGGCCCCCGTCCAGGGGGAGCAGCGGAAACAGGTTCAGGACGGCAAGCATCACGTTGACCTTGATGCCGGCATCGGCGACGCGGATCCAGTACTCGTAGGCGATGCCGTCGCCACCCGCCGTGAGCAGGACCTTGGCCACGAGCACCCAGCCGAGCGCCATCGCGAGGTTCGCGCCGGGCCCCGCCGCGGCGACCCACAGCATGTCGCGCTTGGGGTCGCGCAGGTTCTCGAAGTTGACGGGCACGGGCTTGGCCCACCCGAACACGAATCCGGTGAACGAAGTGAGTATCGGCACGAGGATGGTGCCGACGGGGTCGATGTGCCGTGCGGGGTTGATGCTGGTGCGTCCCAGCATCCACGCGGTCTTGTCGCCGAAGAACTTCGCCGCGTAGGCGTGCCCCGCCTCGTGCAGCGTGATCGCGAACACCGCGGGGATCGCGTAGATCGCGATGTTGAGGATGATGCCCTGGACGTCCATCAGTTGCCCTCACCCGAACCCTCTCCCAAGGGAGAGGGGCCGATCGCGGGACGCGGTTTCGAGTGCGCGGGCATCAATGCAGCGCCGCCTTCACGAACCCGAACGGCCGGATGTCGCCCTTGCCCTCGCGCAGCAGCACGGGCTTGTCGCCGGAGATGTCGATCACCGTGGTGACCTCCAGGCCGCAGGGGCCGGCGTCGATGATCGCGTCGAGCTGGTGGTCGAGGTAGCCGCGGATCTCCTCGGCGTCGTTCAGCGCCACGCCGTGGTCGGGAAGGATGAGCGTGGAGGAGAGCAGCGGCTCGCCCAGTTCGGCCAGGAGCGCCAGCGGCACGGTGTGGTCGGGGATGCGCACGCCGATCGTGTGGCGCGGGTGCAGGAGGCGCCGCGGCACGTCGCGCGAGGCGCGCAGGATGAAGGTGTAGTTGCCGGGCGTGTTGGCCTTGATGAGGCGGAACTGGATGTTGTCCACCTTGGCGAACTGGCCGACCTCGGAGAGGTCGCGGCACATGAGGGTGAGGTGGTGGCGCTCGTCCACGTTGCGGATGCGCCGGATGCGCTCCATCGCGGCCTTGTCGCCGATGTGGCAGCCGAGCGCGTAGCAGGAGTCCGTCGGGTAGGCGACGACGCCTCCCGCGCGGATGATTTCCACGGCCGCCTTGATCGAGCGCGGCTGCGGGTTCTCCGGGTGAACCGAGAAGAATTCCGACATTACTGGGGTGGAGTTGCGCTTCGCCCGCTTGACGCCGCGGGCCCGCGACTTTTCCGTTTCCTCTTCAGCTTCGGCCCCCGGCTTGCCGGGGACCAGTCTTTACCGGGCGGCGACTAGTGCGCCCAACGGGTCCACACGGGCACCAGCGAGGCCGGCAGCGGCGGCAACCGCCCCGGCTCCACCGGGCTTTCGCCCAGCCCGTGGAAATCGGCGCCGCGGGAGGCGAGGAAACCGTACTCCTCGGCCACGCGTCGCCAGGTGGCGTATTCCTCGGGGCGGTGACTTCCGGTCACCACCTCGATCGCCTCGCCACCGAGGCGCTTGAACTCTTCCAGAAGGGTCGCACGGCCGAGGGGCTTGAGTCCATAGCGGCCGGGGTGGGCCAGCACCGCGATGCCCCCCGAGCCGAGGATCCAGCCCATCGCCTCCTCGAGCCCCGCCCACTGGTGCTGCACGAACGCGGGCTTGCCCTTGCCGAGGTACTTGTCGAACGCCTGCTGCGCATCCCTGACCGCCCCCGTTTCCGCGAGATGCCTCGCGAAGTGGGTCCGGCTCAACCTGTCTTCCCGCCCGGCGAGCGCCAGGGCCGCCTCGAGGGTGCCGGGCATCCCCAGCTTCTCCAGCGCCTGCGCCATCAGCCGGGCCCGGCCCAGCCGGCCGTCGCGCACGCTCCGCAAGCCGTCGTCCAGCACCGCCGAACCGGGGTCGATGCCGAGGCCCACCACGTGGACCGTCGTCTCGCCCCAGCTCACCGAAATCTCCACGCCTCCCACGAACAGAACACCCAGCCTGCGCGCGGCCTCACCCGCCTCTTCGAGGCCGTCAACGGTGTCGTGATCCGTGAGCGCCATCGCCTGCGCGCCGTTGCGCGCCCCCAGTTCCAGCAACTGCGTGGGGGTCAACAGGCCATCGGAGGCCGTCGAGTGGTTGTGCAGGTCGAAATTGTCCAAACGCCGCAATGTTTGAGGAAGCAATTGAAATTATAGCAGAATCCGTCCCGGGCCACCCCTTTTCCCGACGGGCCCTCCCGCTCGTCCACCACTCTTTTCCCATGGAAATCAAGAAGATCGCTTTCGGCGACGACGGCCAGGCCGCCACGGCGGCGTTGCTGGCACGGCTGCCGGCCTTCCGCGAACGAGCCCTTGCCGCCGCGCCGGAGCTCGGCCTGCACCTCGACCGCACCCGGCGCGGGCTGGAGACCCTGCAGGCGCTCGACCGCCAGCACGGCGGCTCGGGACGCATCGCCGTCGAAGGGGTCGAGGAACTGGCTTCGGCCATCCTCGCCGACCTCGCCCACGCGGAGGCGGCCGCGGCGAGAGCCGCGGATCCGGCCCTCCTCGCCGAGGCCTCGGACTTCCTGCTCGGCGTCGCCCTCTGGGCGGTGCGCCACCAGGTGCCCATCGACCCGGTGGAGCCCGTGGCCAACGCGCTGGCCCACCGTGCCAACGCGGCCCGGTCGAAACCGGAGCTGGCGGCCGTTTTCGGCCTCATGCAGGGGATCGTCGCCCACGTGGCCCCCCGCCTCTCGGCGGACCTGGAGCGCTCCAACCCCGAGCGCCCGTGGCGGATCCTGCACGCCAACCTGGCCATCACCGCCATCCGCACCGAGGACGCGGCGATGATGGATCACGCCTTCGACGCCCTGGACGAGGCCCTTCCCGACGACCGGGCCGGTTTCTACGGCGAGGCCCTGGCGCTGGCCCTTTCCCCGCGCGTGGACCCCGCGGTCAGGGAACGTATCGAGGCCAGGCACCTCAAATGGACAGCCGCCCGTTGAATGGGCGAAAATAGCGGATTGATTTTGCGAGGCTTTTCACTTCCTTGAAGCTGCTGTTCGACCTTTTCCCGGTCATCCTCTTCTTCGTCGCCTTCAAGTTCCAGGGCATCTACGCCGCCACGGCCGTGGCCATCGCCGCCACGATCGTCCAGGTGGGCTATGTGCTCGCCCGGGGCCGCAAGGTGTCCAACATGCAGTGGACGAGCCTCGCCGTCATCGTGATCTTCGGGGGCGCCACCCTGCTGCTGCGCGACGAGACCTTCATCAAGTGGAAGCCCTCCGTCCTCTACTGGCTGGCCGGGGCGGCGTTCCTCGGGGGCCTCGCCTTCGGCAAGAACCTCGTGAAGGCGGTCATGTCCGAGGGGATCGAGCTGCCCGCGCACGCCTGGACGAAGCTCTGCGTGGCCTGGGGGGCCTTCTTCCTCTTCCAGGGGACGCTCAACCTCTGGGTGGCATACACCTTCGAGACCGACACCTGGGTCAACTTCAAGCTCTTCGGTGGGATGGGCCTGATGTTCGCCTTCGTCATCGCGCAGGCGTTCTGGATGGCGAAGTACCTCCCGGACGAGGACGCGAAGCCCTCCCCCGCCGCAACGCCCGACCCGCCGAAGCCTTAAGCCATGCTCTACGCCATCATCGCCGAGGACATCCCCGGCTCGCTGGAAAGGCGCCTCGCCGCGCGGCCGGCCCACGTCGAGCGCCTGAAGGCGCTCGTGGCCGAAGGCCGCCTGGTGCTCGCCGGGCCGCACCCGCTCATCGACGCGGAGGACCCCGGCCCGGCCGGCTTCTCCGGCTCGCTGATCGTGGCGGAGTTCGCCTCGCGGGAGCTGGCGCTCGCCTGGGCGAGCGCCGACCCCTACGTCGCCGCCGGCGTGTACGCCGCGGTCACGGTGAAGCCGTTCCGCAAGGCGCTGCCTTGAGCCTGGAGGCCGCCATCCGCGAGCGCCTCGCGGTGCTCAGGCCCGAGAGCGTGGCCCTCGTGGACGAGGACCACCTGCACATCGGCCACGGGGCCGACGGCGCGCACTGGCAGCTCACCATCGTTTCGGAAGCCTTCCGCGGGAAGCCCCCGCTGGCGAGGCATCGAATGGTTTATGAGGCCTTGGGCGACCTCATGAAACGCGACATCCATGCCCTGAGAATCGAGGCGTTCGCGCCCGAGCAGTTATGACCCCACGAAGAAAAGGAACATCCATGCATTCCACCCTGAAGACCCTCGCCGTCGCGCTCGTCGCGGGCACGTTCGCCGTCGGCGCCGTCGCCCAGGAAAAGGCGGCGCCGAAGAAGGCCGCCGCCGGCAAGCTCGTCGTGAACGGCGTCACCATCCCGCAGTCGCGCATCGACATGATGAACAAGGAGCTCACCGCGAGCGGCCAGCCCGACACGCCGGACCGCCAGAAAGCCGTGAAGGAGGAGCTGATCAACCGCGAGGTGCTCGTGCAGGCCGCGCAGAAGCGCGGTCTCGACAAGAACGCCGAGGTGGCCGCCCAGATGGAGATGGCCCGCCAGGCCGTGCTCGTCCGCGCCCTCTTCGAGAACGAGGTGAAGGCGAACCCCATCACCGACCTCGACCTGCAGAAGCAGTACGAGGACTTCAAGAAGTCCATGGGCGAGAACGAGTACAAGATCCGCCACATCCTCGTGGACAAGGAAGACGACGCCAAGGCCATCATCTCCGAGCTCGGCAAGGGCGGCGACTTCGCCAAGCTCGCCAAGGAGAAGTCGAAGGACCCCGGCTCCAAGGACAACGGCGGCGACCTCGACTGGGGCCCCTCCGCGCGTTACGTGAAGCCGTTCGCCGACGCCGTCATGGCCATGAAGAAGGGCCAGCTCACGACGACGCCGGTCAAGACCGACTTCGGCTACCACGTGATCCGTCTCGACGACGTCCGCCCGCTCAAGGTCCCGGCCTTCGACGAGCTGAAGGAGCAGTTCCGCCAGCGTGCCCAGCAGCAGCAGATCCAGAAGCTGGTGATGGACCTGCGCAGCAAGGCGAAGGTGGAGGAGCGCTAGCCGCCCGCCTTCCCGCTTCACGCAGAAGGGCGCCCGCGGGCGCCCTTCTTTTTGGCCCCCCTCTCTCCCCTGGGAGACCGGCTCGCTTCACTCGTTCTCCCCTCTCCCTTGAGAGACCGGCTCGCATCACTCGTTCTCCCCTCTCCCTTGGGAGAGGGGCCGGGGGTGAGGGTCCGCGCAATCCCGCGCTATCATCGGATCGAACGCCCCTTCTGGAGGAACCGCCATGGCCGCATCGCTCGTGGTAACCGTCGTCGGCCCCGACCGCCCCGGCATCGTGAACCGGCTCTCCGACGTCGCGCAGCGGCTCGGCGCCAACTGGGCCGGCAGCCGCATGGCGAACCTGGCCGGCCAGTTCGCCGGCATGGTGCACTTCGAGGTGGCCGACGACCGGGCGGACGCGCTGGCCGGTGCCCTCGCCGCGCTGGAGTCGCCGGAGCTGCACGTGGTCATCGCCCGCAGCGCGGCGGGAACGAAGGCCCCCGCCATGCGCCGCGTGCGCCTGGAGCTCGTGGGCCACGACCGGCCCGGCATCGTGCGCGACCTCTCCGGCAGCCTCGCCGAGCGCGGGGTGAGCATCGACGAGCTGGAAACCCACGTCGCGAGCGCGGCGATGTCCGGCGAGAGCCTCTTCAAGGTGAAGGCCGTGCTCGCCGTCCCCGACAACCTCCCCAACGCGGAGCTTCGCCGCGGCCTGGAGGCGCTGGCCAACGAGATGATGGTGGACGTGGAGCTGAGCTAGGCGCGTCGTCACCCCCACGACGCACCGTCGTCACCCCCGCGACGAACCGTCGTCACCCCCGCGAAGGCGGGGGTCCAGCTGGATTCCCGCCTTCGCGGGAATGACAAGTCAGCAATCGTCACTTCATCCGCGAAGGCAGCTTCAGCGTCCGGCCCGCGACCATGAACTCGCCGCGCCCGCGATGGTGGAGGGTGCGCGGGGCCTTCTGCGCCGGGTCGATCCAGGCCGCGACCACCTCGAGGATGAAGAAGTTGTACCGGCCCACGAGGCGCGAATCGGCCACGCGGCACTCGAGGTTGGCGAAGCACTCGCCGATGAGCGGCGC